>CAYOJP010000551.1:0-1500 GCA_964404305.1 uncultured Gammaproteobacteria bacterium | reverse complement strand
CCGACGATCTGCACGCCGATCGGCGCGTCGCCGCTGCCGCCCGTCGGCACCGCCGCGGCGGGCAGCCCGAGGTAGTTGACCGCGTACAGCGGTGCCTGCGCGGCGATGATCGCCTGCAGGCGATCGGCACCGGCGAGATCCTCGCCCGTGGCGAACGGCGGTTCGGCGGACACCGGCAGCAGCACCAGCGGCCAGTGCTCCATGAACCGGGCCCATGCGCGGCGGTGGCGCTGGCGCTGCGCCAGCGCGCGGACGTAGCCGTCGAGATCGAGGACGCCGAAATGCTCCACGATGCCGGCCACCGCGCGCTGCGCGTCGGCCGAGCCGTGGCGCCGGATGGCAGCATCGAGCAGCACGCGGATCTCGGTCGCGACGAGACGGCCCCAGCCGGTGGCGACGGCATCGAATTCGGGCGGCGTGACCGCCTCGACGACGTAGCCGGCAGCGACGAGGCGCCGCGCCGCGCCGGTCACCGCGGCGGCCACGTCGGCATGCACGCCGGTGCCGGCGGGGTCGATGCACATCGCGACGCGTCGCGACCGTGGCGCCGGCAGGCCCGTGGGCACCGGCGCGGCGAGCGGATCGCGCGCGTCGGCGCCGGCCAGCACGGCCAGCGCGAGGCGCAGGTCGGCGATGTCGCGCGCGATCGGGCCGGTCACCGACATCATCGTGGTGGCAGCGCCGCGCTCCTCGGCCGCGCCGGGGTTGAAGGCCGGCACGCGGCCGAGCGATGGCTTCAGCGTCGCGACGCCGCAGCAGTACGCCGGGTAGCGCAGCGAGCCGCCCAGATCGGTGCCGAGCGCCAATGCACCGATGCCCGCGGCCACCGCCGCCGCCGCGCCGCCGCTCGAACCGCCGCAGGTAAGCGCCGGATTGCGCGGGTTGAGGGTGCGCCCGTGCAGCGGGTTCTCGGTGAACCAGCGCAGGCTGAACTCGGGCGTGTTGGTGCGGCCGATGACGAGCGCACCGGCGCGGCGCAGCCGCTCGACCGCCGGGGCGTCGTCGGGTGCCAGCGCGACCGCCAGCGCCGGCACGCCGTTCGGCGTCGCCTGCCCGCGCTGGTCGATGTTCTCCTTCACCGTGACCGGCACGCCCGCGAGCGGACCGGGGTCCTCGCGGCGGGCGAGTGCGGCATCGACGGCCCGCGCCGCCGCGCGCGCCTCGTCCTCCAGCACGACGGTCACCGCGTTCAGGCCCGGGTTGACCTGCGCGAGGCGGGCGAGATGCGCGTCGAGCACGTCGATCGCGCTCACCTCGCGCGCGCGGACGCGGGCGGCCGTTTCGACGGCGCCGAGTTGCCAGATATCGGTCATGCGTCCGCCTTCGGATAAGGTTTGGTCACGGTGACCCGTTCGCGGCTGAAGCCGCTCCTGCGGGAGCGCTGGCACGGCGTCGAAACGAAACTCCCTGTAGGAGCGGGCTTGCCCGCGATTCGTTCAGGCTTCGACGAGGACGGCATAACCCTATCGCGGCTGAAGCCGCTCCTACAGGAGTCCTGCT
>CAYOJP010000550.1:0-1505 GCA_964404305.1 uncultured Gammaproteobacteria bacterium | reverse complement strand
TGCCCTCGAGGTAGATGTGCCCGGGCATGATGCCCAGCATCGCCTTGCCGGGGCTGATGGTGCCGGCGCAGTTCGGCCCGGTGAGCCGCATGCGGCTCTCGGAGCGATAGCGGCGCATGTAGCGCTTCACGCGGATCATGTCGTGCGCCGGGATGCCGTCGGTGATCGCGACGCAGTAGCGGATGCCGGCGTCGGCGGCCTCCATGATGCCGTCCGCCGCGAACGGCGGCGGCACGAACACGATCGAGGTGTCGGCGCCGGTGGCGGCGACGGCCTCCTTGACGGTATTGAACACCGGCCGGCCGAGGTGCGTGCTGCCGCCCTTGCCGGGCGTGACACCGCCGACGATGTTCGTGCCGTACGCCATCATGTCCCTGGCGTGGAAGGTGCCAATCTGCCCGGTGAAGCCCTGCACCAGGACCTTGCTCGTCTTGTCGATCAGGATTGCCATGGCTGCATCTCCCCTACTTCGCGCCCCTGGCCTGGCGCCAGGCCGCGACCGCCCTGGTGGCGGCCTCCTTGAGCGTGTCCGCGCCGATGATCGGCAGCCCGCTCTCGCGCAGGATGGCCCGGCCCTCCTCGACGTTGGTGCCCGACAGGCGCACGACCAGCGGCACCTTCAGTTCCATCTTCTCCAGCGCCTGCACGATGCCCTGGGCAACCCAGTCGCAGCGGTTGATGCCGGCGAAGATGTTGACGAGCACCGCCTCCACCTTGGGGTCGGAGGTGACCAGTCGGAACGCCTTGGCCACCCGCTCGGGCGTCGCGCCGCCGCCGATGTCCATGAAGTTCGCCGGGTCGCCGACGGCGTGCTTGATCATGTCCATCGTCGCCATCGCCAGGCCCGCGCCGTTGATGATGCAGCCGATGTTGCCTTCCAGCCCGACGTAGGACAGGCCGCGGTCGTGGGCCTGCATCTCGCGCGGATCCTCCTGCGACTTGTCGCGCAGCTCGGAGATGTGGCTGCGGCGGAAGAGGGCGTTGTCGTCGAACGACATCTTGCAGTCGAGCGCGAGCAGCCGGTGGTCCTTCGTCACCACCAGCGGGTTGATCTCGACCATCGTCGCATCCAGATCCCGGAACGCGCGGTAGGCGCCCATGAAGGTCGTCACCGCCTGGCTGACGAGCGCCGGCGCGAAGCCCAGGCCGAAGGCCAGCTCGCGCGCCTGGAACTCCTGCATGCCGACGGCCGGCTCGATCGCCACGCGCAGGATCGACCCGGGGCGCGACTGGGCGATCTCCTCGATCTCCATCCCGCCTTCCGCGGAGGCGACGACCATCACGCGCTCGGAGGCGCGGTCGAGCACCAGGCCGAAGTAGTACTCGTGGGCGATGTCGGTGGCGGCCTCGATGTAGAGGCGGTGCACGATCTTGCCGGCCGCGCCCGTCTGGTGGGTGACCAGCCGCTTGCCGAGCATCGCCTCGGCGGCTTCCGCGATCTCGTGGTCGGTGCCGCAGACCTTGATGCCGCCGGCCTTGCCGCGGCCGCCGGAATGGATCTGCGC
>CAYOJP010000549.1:0-1510 GCA_964404305.1 uncultured Gammaproteobacteria bacterium | reverse complement strand
CTCGATGCCGGCGCGCTCGAAGATGCGCTCGGTGCGCAGCATCTCCTGGATCTGGTACTGCACCGTGAGGCGGTCCTCGAAGTACAGCCGGGCGTGTTCGCCCAGCGGGATCTGGCGGTGGCGCTTGTGCTCCAGCACGCGCGCCCGGAACGCGGGGCGCTGCTCGGAGTACTGTTCGAGGGACATCAGGTCCTGGCGGGTCAGCTTCTGCATGGCGGTCATGTCCTGTCCTCGTGGGCGGCGGTGCCGGGTCGGCCTGCACGGCAACGCCGAAATCTCGATACTCCGAACCGGCATCGGTGCCGGGCACCTCCGTGGCGACCGTGAGCGCGCAGGACGCGCGCGACCGAGCGATACAGGGACGTACTCGAGCGGGTCGCGGCGGAGGTGCCCGGCACCGATGCCAGCCGCCAGCCGCCAGCCGCCAGCCGCTACGACCGTAGCAGACTTCCGTCGTTCAGATCCCGTACGCCTGTCGCAGCAGCGTGAACGGGCTCTCCGGCGCCCGGTCACCGCCGAGGCCGTTCCAGATGTGATCGCCGGCCATCGGGCAGTCGCTCGCGTAGTGGTCGCAGCCGCTGTCCTTCACCTTGCTCACCACCGGCCGGCCGATCTTCACGGCGAACTCGTGGCACTCCTTCTTCACGGCGTAGGTGCCGTCGTGACCGGAGCAGCGCTCCACGGTCTCGACCGTGGTACCGGGCACGAGGGAGAGCACCTCGCGGGTCTTCGGTCCGATGTTCTGCACCCGCTGGTGGCAGGGCACGTGCCAGACCACCTTGCCGAGCTGCGTCTTGAAGTCCGTCGCGAGCTTGCCGGCCTTGTGCCGCAGCATCAGGTACTCGAACGGGTCGAAGAACGCCTTGCCGACCCGTGCGACGTCGGCGTCGCCGGCGAACAGCAGCCGCAGTTCCTGCTTGAACATCAGCACGCACGACGGGATCGGCGCGGTGAGATCCCAGCCCTCGTCCACCAGCTTCGCGAGCCGCGGGATGTTGAATTCCTTCGCCCGCTGCACGGCTTCCAGATCGCCCAGTTCCAGCTTCGGCATGCCGCAGCAACGCTCGTCCTCCACCAGCCGGGTCTCGATGCCGTTGTGCTCCAGCACGGCGATGAGGTCCTCGACCATCTGCGGCGCGTTGCGGTTGCCGTAGCAGGTCACGAACAGGGCCACGCGGCCGGTCGTCCCCCCGGCCGCCTCCGGCTTCGGCGCCGGGCGCGCGCGCCGCCCCTCGCGTTTGCGCAGGTTGTCGCCGTGGTAGCGCGGCAGCTTGGCGTCGGCGCTGACCCCGAGCGTCGCCTCGAGCAGCTTGCGCGCCGGCCGGATGTCGTTCGCCGCGTTGACGGCCTGCGCCACCACAGGAATGCCCGCGAGCGAGCCGACCATGTCGGTCGAGGTGAGCAGGCGATCGCGGAACTTCGTCTCGCCGGAGCGGAACTGCTGGGCCTTGGCCCGCAGCATCAGGTGCGGGAAGTCGACGTTCCATTCGTGCGGCGGCACGTAGGGACA
>CAYOJP010000548.1:0-1517 GCA_964404305.1 uncultured Gammaproteobacteria bacterium | reverse complement strand
GGGCAGCCGATCCGGGCGGGCGCGCCCATGCGCTGGGCGAGACCGCCCGCTGCCTCGCGATGCTGGAGCGCGACCTTCCGCGCGCCGAAAGCCTGCTGCTGGAGGCCGACGCGCTCGCGCGCAGCGTGGGCGCCGAACTGCACGCCATCCACGACGCCGCCGGGATACTGAGCGCGTACCGCGGCGACTGGGCGGCGGCCGCGCGGCAGTTCTCAGAGGCGCGCGGCATCGCATTGCGTGCGGGCGATCACATGGGCGAGTTCCAGGCGCTGCTGCATCTCACGCTGGTCGCGATCGATACCGGCGAGTGGCCGCAGGCGCGGGAACACGCGGCCGGGCTCGCGCGTCTGGCCGAGCGCCTGCGCGAGGGCAGCGAGGCGCAGGTCGCGTCCGCCCTGGTCGCGCTGATCGATTATGCGGACGCCGTGCCCGGGGCGCTGGAGCGCCTCGAGACGACCTTCGAGGCGCTGCGGCGCGTGGACGCCCGACACCGTCTCGCCATCGCGCTCAACCGTGCCGCCGCGGTGGCGCTGGCCCGCGGCGATCCGGCGCGTGCCCTGCCCTGGGCGGACGAATCGCAGCGGGTCGTCGCGGTGCTGCGCGGCCGCGCGAGCGAGGCGGCCTACGCCGGGGCGCTCGCGCTGAGCGCGGCGGTGGCGCTGGGCGATATTGCCGACGCCCGTGCGCGGCGGGAGGCGGTGGCGAAGCTCCCGCACGGGCAACTGACCGTGTATGCGCGCGCGGCCGTCGACACCGCGCTGGCCGCCAGTGCGGCGGCCGCGCCCCGGCGAAGGAGGTGACCATGACCACGGTCGTCGTCGAACGCAGTTTCCGCCATCCGCTCACCGACGAGCAGTTGCAGGCCACTGGGCGTCGGGCCGGGCCGTGCTTCGAGCTGCACGGCGTTGCGTACCTGGAAACCTTCCTGGCCGCCGACCGGCTGCGCATGTGCTGCGTGTTCGACGCGCCCGACGCGGAGTCGGTGCGGATAGCGAACCGCCAGAGCGGCGCGGGATTCGACGTCGCCTGGAGCACGACCCTGCATGCGCCGGAGCGGGCGGTGGACGTGCCGCCGGACACGGTGCCGGTGCTGGTGGAACGGGTGTTCGACACCCCGGTGGACCTGGCGACGCTGGCAGCCCGGGAGGCGGCCGGCCAGGGCTGCCTCGACGAGCACGGCGTGCGCTGGCTGCGTACCTACCACGCCCTCGATCGGCAGCGCATGCTGTGCGTCTACGCGGCGCCGGACGCCGAATCCGTGCGCAGCGTGCAGCGCACGCTCGCAATGCCGGTAACCCGGGTGTGGTCGGCGATCCTGCGGGGCACCGTGGCGGGTTTCGCCTGAATGGCACCGTTCGCGGCTGCAGTCGCTCCTGCAGGTGCCTTGCGCCAACGTTGGTGCGTAGCTCCTGCAGGAGCGGGCTTGCCCGCGATGCTTCTCCCGGGGTTGGCGCCAAGGGCCATCGCGGCTGAAGCCGCTCCTACAGGAGTGCTGCTCCGACGTTGGTGCGTAGCTC
>CAYOJP010000547.1:0-1535 GCA_964404305.1 uncultured Gammaproteobacteria bacterium | reverse complement strand
CTGTGGGAGGGCAGGCACGCGCGCCGGGACGATCGCTGGCTGGCCTACATGCTCGCGACGACGCACCACGAGACCGATGCGACGATGCAGCCGATCGAGGAGTACGGGCGCGGACGCGACAGGCCGTACGGGGCGCCGGATCCGGTGACCGGCCACGCCTACTACGGCCGCGGCTACGTGCAGCTCACCTGGAAGGACAACTACGCGCGCATGTCGCGCGTCACGGGCGTGGATCTCGTGCGGCATCCGGAGCGCGCGCTCGACCCCGGCATCGCCGCGATCGTGCTGTTCCACGGCATGCTCAACGGCAGCTTCACCGGCCGGACGCTGGCGCACTACTTCACCGGCGACACCGAGCGCTGGCGCGAGGCGCGTCGGATCATCAACGGGCTGGACAAGGCGAACCTGGTTGCCGACCTCGGCCGTCGCTACTACGCGGCGCTCAGCCACACCACCTGAGCCGGCATCAGCGCCGGTTCGCCTTGCGGCTGCGCTTCTGCGCCCTGACCTTGGCCCGGCGCGCGCGCTTGGCGCGGGCCGCGACCTCGCGTGCCCGCTGCGCAGCGGCCGCCTTGCGGTCGCCGAGCATGACGCCGACGGCCGCGTAGCCCTCCATTGCGGGCGTGAATCCCTCGATCACGGCGCGCGCGTAGTCGGCGGCGGCATCCGGATCGCCGGTGACCGCGAGGACCGTTCCGGCGGCCTCGTCGGGATCGGCGAAGAACGCAAGCGTGCCGTGACAGGCGTCGAGGACGTCGGCAACCGCCGCCGGCAGGCGCACGTCCCATTCGCCGGCCAGCCACCAGTGTCCCCGCTCGAACCCGCGCGCCCACTGCGCGAGCGGCGCGGCGGACGCGAAATTGTCCAGGGGATCCGGACGCGGTATCCAGCCGGCCGGCGGCTGCGGCGTGCCGGCATCGACGCCGGCGGCGATCGTCGCCAGCAGCCGCTGCAGCAGCACCGCGACGTCCGACGCGGGATCCACCGTCGCGCGGGGATCGTCCTGGGGCGTCAGCAACGCCTCCAGCCATTCCTCCGCCAGCAGCTGCCCGGGCGCGCAGGCCACCGCGAACAGGAAGCCGGCGGCATCGAGCCAGCCGGGCGGCGGTTCGCCATCGTCCGCGTCGGCGGTAAATACGGCGGCGAGCAGTGCGTCGAGGCGCGCGCCGTCCTCCTCGCCGAAGCCGGGAGTTGCAGCGACGACGTCCGTCACGACGGGATCCCGGGCGCGCTCAGTCGGCCAGCTTCAGGCCGCTCAGGTCGAACTGCGGCTCGGGTACCGGCCGGGCGTCGGACAGCACCGTGCCCACCGGCGCGAGGTTGAGCGCACTCAGATCGATCTGCGGTTCCGGCGGAGGCTTCGCGTCGGACAGGATCGCGCCGACCTCGGCCACGCTCAGGTGATCGGTCGCGATGTTCGCGGGCCGGAATTCCGGCTGTTCCACCAGGATGGCGCCCACTTCGGCCACGGTGTAGTCCGGCGCCTGCGGCGGCGCGACCGGCGCTGCCGGCGCGGGGATGGCGGCGGGCGGCGT
>CAYOJP010000546.1:0-1541 GCA_964404305.1 uncultured Gammaproteobacteria bacterium | reverse complement strand
TTCTCGGCGGCGAAGCCGGCCGCGCGCAGGCTATCGCGCACGGACGCCGCTACGAGGACCCGGCCACCCCCGCCCTTGACCGCGCTCCGGGTTCTGCGGATGTTCGCGCGGAGGACGACGATCGCCATCGCGCAACCGAATCGCGCCATGTCCCCGCTGCCGGACATGGCCCTGCTGGCCGGCGCCGCCGACGCTGACGCGCGGTGGCGGCCGGGTCCGTGGAGCGTCGTCCCGCGCGCGAGCGTCAGGGACGACCGGTTTCGCGCGCGGCGATTCCCGGCCGGCCACGGATGGCCGGCCGGGATTTAGCGGAGCGGACCCGGCCGCCGCCGCGACTTTCGCAACCGCGGATCCGGTACAACCATGACCACACCGACTCGCATCGCCATCGCGCAACTGAACCTGGTCGTCGGCGACGTCGACGGCAACGCCGCGCGCATCGCCGCCGCGGCCGCCGAGGCCCGCGACCGGCTCGGGGCCGACGTGCTGCTGGCGCCGGAACTCGCGCTGTGCGGGTACCCGCCGGAGGACCTGCTGCTGCGGCCGGCCTTCCTGCGCCGGGTGGAGGCGGCCTGCGAGCGGCTGCGCGACGAGGTGCGCGGCATCCACCTCGTGCTCGGCCTGCCCTGGCAGCGCGACGGCCGGCTGCACAACGCCGCGGCGGTGCTGCGGGACGGCGCCGAGGTTGCGCGCTATGCCAAGCAGCACCTGCCGAACTACGGCGTGTTCGACGAGAAGCGCTACTTTGCCGCGAGCGACGCACCGGTGGCGACCTTCGCGGTGCGCGGCCGCCGGCTCGCGCTGTCGATCTGCGAGGACATCTGGGAGCCCGGCACGGGCGCGCAGGCGGCCCGGGCCGGTGCGCACGCGCTGCTGAACGTCAACGCCTCGCCCTATCACCTCGGCAAGGACGCCGCTCGCGTCGCGGTCCTGCGCCGCAACGCCGCGGAGGGAAACCTGCCGGTCGTGTATGCCAACCTCGTCGGCGGGCAGGACGAACTGGTGTTCGACGGCGCCTCGCTCGCCGTCGCCGCCGACGGGACCGTCGCGTACCGCGGCCCGCACTGCGAGGAGGCGCTCGCGGCAGTCGACCTGCTGCCCGGCGGCGCGCTGGCCGCGGCCGGCGGCGCGCCTGCCCCGCCCGGCGACGAGGAGAGCGTGTACCGCGTCCTCGTGCTGGGCGTGCGCGACTACGTGCGCAAGAACGGCTTCCGCGGCGCGGTCCTCGGCCTGTCGGGCGGGATCGACTCGGCGCTCACGCTCGCGCTCGCCGCCGACGCGCTCGGCCCGGCGCAGGTCGAGGCGGTGATGATGCCGTCGCGCTACACGGCGGACATGAGCATCGAGGACGCCCGGCTGCAGGCGCAGGCGCTGGGCGTGCAGCACCTGGTACTCCCGATCGAAGCCGCCTACGACGCCTTCGTCGCGACGCTCGCCGGGGCCTTCGCGGGCCTGCCCGCGGACGTCACGGAGGAGAACCTGCAGGCGCGCACGCGCGGCGTGCTGCTGATGGCGCTGTCGAACAAGTCCGGCCGGCTGGT
>CAYOJP010000545.1:0-1545 GCA_964404305.1 uncultured Gammaproteobacteria bacterium | reverse complement strand
GCCGAGACTTCCATCGGCCGCACGGTGAGGCCGCGGCCGACGGCCTCGCGCAGGTCGACCAGGAAGATCGACATGCCGTCGGACTTCTTCGCGACGTCCGCCAGCGGCGTCGTGCGCGCGAGCAGGATCATGAGATCCGAGTGCTGCACCCGGGAAGTCCACACCTTCTGCCCGTTGACCACGTAGCGGTCGCCCCGGCGCACGGCGGTCGTGCGGATGCGCGAGGTGTCGGTGCCGGCGCCGGGCTCGGTCACGCCCATCGACTGCAGGCGCAGCTCGCCGCTGGCGATGCGCGGCAGGTACTCCCGCTTCTGCGCGGCCGAGCCGTGCCGCAGCAGCGTGCCCATGTTGTACATCTGGCCGTGGCAGGCGCCCGCGTTGGCGCCCGAGCGGTTGATCTCCTCCATGATCACCGAGGCCTCGGTCAGCCCCAGACCCGAGCCGCCGTACTCCTGCGGAACGAGCGCTGCCAGCCAGCCGGCCCGCGTGAGCGCATCGACGAACTCCTCGGGGTAGGCGCGCTGCTCGTCGAGCCGGCGGAAGTACTCGGGCGGGAAAGTGGCGCACAGGGCGCGGACGGCCTCGCGGAGATCCTGGAAGTCGTCGGGAGCGTTCACGGCGGTCTGGGGTGTCTGCGCAGGGCGTGATGATCACGCGAGCGTGGCGGTGGCGTCCATCGTCAGGGCGCCCGAGGCGTCCTGCACCCACAGCCGGACGCTGCGCCCGTCCGCCGCCGGCGCGGCGCAGACCGCGAAGGGGGCGGTGTCGAACACCGGCCGCACTGCGCTGTAGGCGAACTGCGCGACGACCGCGTCCGGCATCCGTCGGCGCAGGTGGTCGAGCAGGAGCGTGGCCTGGAGCGGGCCGTGCACGACCAGGCCCGGGTAGCCCTCGACGCCCGTGGCGTAGCTGCGGTCGTAGTGGATGCGGTGGCCGTTGAAGGTGAGCGCGGAGTAGCGGAACAGCAGCACGGGATCGGGCACGATCTCGCGCGTCCAGCGGGCCGGGGCGGGCGGCGGGCGCGGCGCAGGCTCGGGGTTGCCGGGGCGCCGCTCCGCGCGGTAGACGATGTCGATCTCCTCGGTGATCGCCAGCCCCGCCGCGTCGCCCAGCTCGCGGCGCACCGACACGAACACCAGTGGCCCGGAGCGACCTTCCCTGGCAGTGACGTCGGCGACGGTCGCCGTGGCGCTGATGGCGCTGCCGACCGCGAGCGGCCGGTGGAACTGCAGGCGCGCGCCGGCCTGCATGCGCCGCGGCAGCGGCACCGGGGGCAGGAAGTCGCCGCGCCGCGCGTGGCCATCGGTGTCGATGGCCGACTGACGGTCCAGCGGCAGGCAGTAGAGCCAGTGCCACAACGGCGGCAGCGGGTCGCCTTCGCGGGGCGGCCGATCGTCGCGGTCGAGCGTTGCTGCGAGCGCCGCCACCGGCACGGCGGTCACGATGTCGTGGCGGGTATCGGCGCGGCCGCGCCAGGCCTTCAGTTCAGCGATGTTCATGCTTGGCATGCACTCCGTGCCGGTGCGCAGGATAACCCGAGGGCAG
>CAYOJP010000544.1:0-1546 GCA_964404305.1 uncultured Gammaproteobacteria bacterium | reverse complement strand
ACGGCACCGCGCGCGGTGGCGGCGCGCCGTCGCCGGCCCCTGCCTGCGCGTCGCCGGTCACGCCGGGCGCCGGCCCGCTCAGCGCCCGGCGCAGGTCGCGAGCGGGTCGACGTCGATGGCCTGCGCGGGTCGCTCCTTGTTCGGGGTGACGGCGAAGCTGTTGCTCTCGTGCAGCCGGTAGATGGCCAGCGGTTGCGACGCGCCGGTGCCGGCCTCGGTCCACACGGGCGCCGTCGCCTCGATCGCCCTGGTCGCGCAGCGATGCACGCAGGCATACCCGGTCACCGCAGGCTTGGCGTAACCGGCCTGCCCGACCGCGCCGATGCACACGTGCTCCTGATCCGGCGGGACCGCGACCCACACCGAGCCGTCCTTGAGCGCCCCCGAGCCCTTGTCGGTCCAGGCGAGCTGCCAGTCGGCCGGCGGCACGAGAAGATTGGCGGGCGCCCCCGGGCCGGGCTTCACCGCCAGCGCGCAGCCGTCGGCGTCGTGGTAGTTGCCCTGTGCATAGCCGCCGACGATGGCGTAGCCGGCCGGGGCGACCGGATCGTACAGCGTCAGGTCCTGGCGACCGCCGGAGCCCTGGTCCCGGTAGCGCAATTCCATGCGGCACGTCCGGGCGACCGCGAGCGCCGGGCCCGGCGGTGCTGGCGGTGCTGGCGGGGCTGCGGCGGGCGGGGCCGCGGCCGGTGCGGCGGACGCCGGTGCGGTTTTCGCCGCAGCCGGCGCGGGCTTCGGCGGTGGTTCCGGTGCCGGAGCTGGCTTCGCCGGCACCCTGGGCATCGGAGCCGCCGCCGCGAGCTCGGCCGCGAGCGCCTCGATCTCGGGCGGCACGAACTGCTGCGCCTCCACCATCGAGAGCACCTCGTTCTTTGCCCGCTGCACCTCCGCCGGGCTCATCGACGCCTCGAGCGCGGCGCGGGCTTCGTCGCCGGTCTTGTCGCCGCGGAACGCCGCGAGGTTGAAGAACACGTGGGCGCGCACCGGATCGCGGGTGACGCCCAGCCCGCCGGCGAACAGCCGGCCGAGGCCAAGCAGTGACGCGGTATCGCCGGTCCTGCCCGACGCGACCCATTCCTTCATGGCGCCGCCGTAGTCGGACTTGTCGAAGGCGGTCATGCCGGCCTCGAAGTCGGCGTGGACCGCGCAGGACAGCAGGACGAGCAGCACGGCGAGGGGACGGACGCGCATCGGACGGGATCCTTTCCGGGCGGGAACGAACCCGGATTATAGGGCTTGCGCGGGCGTCCCGGGGCGCGCCGTCGTATCATTGGCAATCCCGTCCGACCACCCGCAGGACCCGTCAAGATGACCGTCATCCGCGAGCAGGACCTCATCGCCAGCGTGGCCGACGCGCTGCAGTTCATCTCCTACTACCACCCGGTGGATTTCGTCCAGGCGGTGCATGCGGCCTGGCAGCGCGAGGAGTCGCCGGCCGCGCGCGACGCGCTCGCCCAGATCCTCGTCAACTCGCGCATGTGCGCGGAGGGCCACCGGCCGATCTGCCAGGATACCGGGATCGTCAACGTGTTCCTGAAGATCGGGA
>CAYOJP010000543.1:0-1563 GCA_964404305.1 uncultured Gammaproteobacteria bacterium | reverse complement strand
GAGTGCTGCTCCAGCGTCTGAGCGTAGCTCCTGTAGGAGCGGGCTTGCCCGCGATTCCTCCACGGTCCCTGAAAGGACTCCGTCAGTTTCCGGTCGCCCGCGCCTCCGCGAGCAGTCGCGCGCTCGCGGGCTCGACCCACTCCTGCACGCGCCGGGTGATCTCCGCGGCCGACAGTCCGCGCGTGTCGAGCGGCGGGCCGATCTCCAGCAGGATCGTACCCGGGCGCTTGGCGAACGTGTTCCGGGGCCAGTACACGCCGGCATTGTGTGCGACCGGGACGACCGGGGCGCCCGTGTGCGCGGCGAGCAGGCCGCCCCCGGGCTGCCAGTCGCGGCGCTCGTCGACGCCCACGCGGGTGCCTTCCGGGAACACCACGACCCAGGCGCCGCGCGCGAGCCGGTCGGCTCCCTCGCGCGCCAGCGTCTTCATGGCGCGGAAGCCCGCCTTGCGATCGATGGCGATCGGATCGAGCAGTCCCAGCCCCCAGCCGAACAGCGGCAGCCACACCAGTTCGCGCTTCAGGACCCACACCTGCGGCGGGAAGATCTGCTGCAGAGCCATCGTCTCCCAGGCCGACTGGTGCTTGCACATGACGATCGCGGGGCCCGCCGGAATGTGCTGGCGGCCGCGTACCTCCCAGCGCAGGCCGCAGACGTGCCGCAGCATCCACAGCGCGGTGTCCGTCCACAGCCGGCCGATCCGGTAGCGGACGCGGAAGGGCAGCAAAAAGGCGAGGACGAGCAGCGTGCACACGATGCCCGCGGCCACGGCGGCCACCGCGTAGTAGAGCGTGGCGCGCAGTGCGTTCATCGCTGCGTGCCGAGCAGGACGTTCGCCACCGCCCGCAGATCGTCGTGCACCTCGATCGCGGCGAGGTCGAGGTAGGTCGCCTCCGTGCGCCGGCCCTTGCCGGTGCGCACGAGCACCGGGCGTCCGCCCACGGCGCGCGCCGCGTCGAGGTCGCGCGCGCTGTCGCCGACCATCGGCACGCCGGCGAGCGGCTGGCGCAGCCGCTCGCCGATCTCCTCGAGCATCCCGGTGCGGGGCTTGCGGCAGCGGCAGCCGTCGGTGGCGGCGTGCGGACAGAAGAAGTAGGCCTCGATGCGGCCCCCGATCGCCGCCAGCAGGCGGTTCAGGTGCTCGTGGATGGCGCTGAGCGTGTCGATGTCCAGCAGGCCGCGCGCGAGCCCCGACTGGTTGGTCGCCACGACCACGCACCAGCCGGCCTGGGTCAGGCGCGCGATCGCCTCGAGGCTGCCGGGCAGCGGCCGGAATTCCTCCACTGACTTGATGAACGCGTCGGAGTCCTCGTTGATGACGCCGTCGCGATCGAGGATCACGAGTTGCATCGTCTGGCTCCGTTGCCCGACGCGTCGAGGCAGCCCTGAAGATGCCGTGGCTGACGCCGGTCAGTGCGTCGAGCCGGTGCCGGGAGACTCCGCGGCGACCGTGAGCGCACAGGACGTGCGCGACCGAGCGCTACAGGGACGTACTCGAGCGAGTCGCGGCGGCCCCGCCCGGCACCGGCGCCCACGGTGTCCCAAGGTCAGGTGCAGCACGAT
>CAYOJP010000542.1:0-1591 GCA_964404305.1 uncultured Gammaproteobacteria bacterium | reverse complement strand
TCGCCACCGTCCAGGTGTCCCCTTCCTGCAGATAGGCGAAGAAGTCGCCCGGACCGCGCGCGGTGGTGGCCTGTGCGACCTGGGCGTCGAGCTCGTCGTCATAGGTCGGCCGGGACAGGGCCTGGAACACGCCGACGGGCACCGGGAATGCATGCTCGTCCATGAGCGCGAGGAAGCGGGCGAGGAAGTTCGGGTCGGAGTCCTCGCGGAAGACGAGCCGCTGCTCCGGCGGCACCGACGCGGTGTCGACGATGCGCGGCGCGAGGCCGGCGGGGCCGGATTCGATCACGATCGTGCTGCCGCCGTCGGCGCCGAAGGTGATGGGACGGCCGTGCTCGAGCTGGAGCGTCCGCCCGGCCCTGATCTCGCGATCGGTGAAGTGATCGAAGGCGCCGTCGTTGAAGACGTTGCAGTTCTGGAAGATCTCGACGAAGGCCGTGCCGCGATGCCGGGCGGCGCGCAGCAACACCTCCTGGAGCTGGGCGGCGTCCGTGGCGATCGCCCGGGCGGCGAAGGTCGCGCCGGCGGTGAGCGCGGTATACAGGGGATTGATGGGTTCCTCGAAGGTGCCCATCGGGCTCGACTTGGTCCGCTTGCCGCGTTCCGAGGTCGGCGAGTACTGGCCCTTGGTCAGGCCGTAGATGCGGTTGTTGAACAGCAGGATCTTCACGTCGACGTTGCGACGCAGGCAATGCAGCATGTGGTTGCCGCCGATGGACAGCCCGTCGCCGTCGCCCGTGACGACCCACACCTGCAGATCGGGCCGGGTCACGGCGAGCCCGGTGGCGATCGTCGGCGCGCGGCCGTGGATCGTATGGAAGCCGTAGGTGTTCATGTAGTACGGGAAGCGGCTGGAGCAGCCGATGCCGGAGACGAACACGATCCGTTCGCGCGTCACGCCCGTCTCGGCACAGATGCGCGGCATGATCCTCTGCACCTGGGCGAGGATGGAGTAGTCGCCGCAGCCCGGGCACCAGCGCACGGCCTGGTCGGACTCGAAGTCCTTGCGCGTGTAGGCGGGCACCGCCGGGGCGGCCGTGGTCTGAATCGTCGCTTCGCTCATCTCTCGCTGCTCCCCGATGTCACAGGTTGGCGGCCGACGGCAGCGGATCGTCCAGCAATCCGTCGATCGCGGCCTCTATTTCGCTGGTCATGAACGGCTGGCCCTGGACCTTGTTCAGCCCGACGGCGTCCACCAGGAACTCCGAGCGCACGAGCAGCCGCAACTGGCCCAGGTTGAGCTCGGGGATGAGGACGCGGCGGTAGCTGCGCAGCACCTGCCCCAGGTTGCGCGGGAACGGATTCAGGTGCCTCAGGTGCGCGCAGGCGACCGCCCGCCCGCGCCGCTGCGCGTTCTCGACCGCGTGCCGGATCGCGCCCGCGGTACTGCCCCAGCCGAGTACGAGCAGGTCGCCGCGCGGCGGCCCGATCACCGCCAGCGGTGCGATGCCGTCGGCCATGCGGGCGATCTTCTCCGCCCGCAGCTTCACCATCCGCTCGTGGTTGGCCGAGTTGTAGCTGACCTCGCCGGTGACGTCCTGCTTCTCCAGGCCGCCGATGCGGTGCTCCAGGCCCGGCGTGCCGGGCTTGA
>CAYOJP010000541.1:0-1639 GCA_964404305.1 uncultured Gammaproteobacteria bacterium | reverse complement strand
GGTGGCGCTAACGGTGGCGACCGGCGAACTTGCGCGCCGCGGCTTCGTCGTCACGCGGGGCCACGCCATCGAAACGCTGGCGCGGGCGACCGACGTGGTCTTCGACAAGACGGGCACGCTGACGCACGGCGACCTGCGAGTCGTCTCCGCCGTCGCCCTGGCCGCCACACCACTCGAGACCTGTCGTGCGATTGCCGGCGCGCTCGAGCAGGCATCCGAGCACCCGGCCGCGAAGGCGATCCTGCGCGCAGCGGACGGTCTGGCGCTGCCTTTCGCCGCGAGCCTCTCGAATGTCCCGGGCGGGGGCATCGAAGGCGTCGTCGACGGACGCCGGTACCGCATCGGGAGCCCGCGGTTCTGCGCCGGGCTGGCGTGTGCGCCGCTGCCCGAGATGCCGCCAGCCGAAACCGTCACTGTGGTCGCTCTGGCCAGCGAGGGGGCGTGGCTCGCCCGGTTCGGGCTCGGGGACACGCTGAAGCGGGATGCCTCGACCCTGATCGGCCGGCTCACCGCGGTCGGGAAGCGCGTGCATCTCCTCAGCGGCGACGCACAGCCCGCCGTGCAGCGCATTGCGGTCGAACTGGGGATCGCCAACGTCCGCGCCGCCGCCGATCCGGACGAGAAGCGGGCCTATGTCCGGAACTTGAAGGACGGCGGTGCCCTGGTGGCGATGGTGGGCGACGGCGTAAACGACGCACCCGTGCTCGCGCAGGCCGACGTGGCGGTGGCGATGGGGCAGGGCGCCGATCTCGCCCAGGCACGCGCCGACGCGGTGCTCATCTCCGGCGACCTCGCGGGGCTCACCGACGCCTTCGCTCTCGCGGCGCGCACGATGCGCATCGTCCACGAAAATCTCGGCTGGGCCGTCCTCTACAACGTCGTGGCAGTGCCCGCGGCCGCGGCCGGACTGGTGACGCCGTGGATCGCCGGGCTCGGCATGGCTGGGAGCTCGCTCGCCGTCGTCCTCAACGCGCTTCGCCTGCGGCAGCGTGCAGCGGAGGGGCGCTGATGGACATCCTCTACCTGCTCATCCCGCTATCGGTCGTGCTCGTCTTCCTGATCGGCGCGGTGTTCTGGTTTGCGCTCCGTTCGGGGCAGTTCGACGACCTGGAGGGCCCCGGATTCAAGATCCTTCTGGACGACGACCGCCCGGGGGCGAGCGGCGAGCCGGAGCGCGGCGGCCCGGCGACCGGCGAGCCCGGCAGCGGCGATAAGGGCCCGACCCGCCGGGTTTGATCTGTATCAAGCGGGCGACGGGCCGCCGCCCTACGATCCGATCCGGGTACGCATCGAGCACGCACGTAATTGCTGTTTTCGCGGAAGGGGAACCCATGGACGCTGGTAGCTACAACTACAAAGTAGTCCGGCAGTTCGCGATCATGACCGTGGTGTGGGGCATCGTCGGCATGCTGGTCGGCGTGATCATCGCGGCGCAACTGATCCTGCCGGACCTCACCTATGGCATACCGTGGCTGTCGTATGGCCGGCTAAGGCCCCTGCACACCAACGCGGTGATCTTTGCCTTCGGGGGCTCGGCGCTGTTTGCGACGTCCTACTACGTCGTCCAGCGTACCTGCCAGGTGCGTCTCTTCGGCGATGCGCTCGCGTCGTTCACCTTCTGGGGCTGGCAGCTCGTCAT
>CAYOJP010000540.1:0-1649 GCA_964404305.1 uncultured Gammaproteobacteria bacterium | reverse complement strand
CAACGGCAACGACGCACTCGACATCGCCGCGCTCGATCCGGCCGGCCAGGTGCTGATCACCGGTCCCGGGGGCCACGGTCTGTATGCCGTGTACGAAGCCGGTGTCGCGGTGCCCGAGCCGGCGACCCTCGCGCTGCTGCTGGCGGGCCTCGGCCTGGCCCGGCGTCGCGGTCGCCCGTCGACAGCCCGGCACGCCGCGACCGCGGCCGCGAACACGGGCTGACGCGCGTCGACTGCCGGCCGCCTATGCCAACATCACCCGGTGCAGCAAGCGCTCAGTGCGGCCGGTCGGGATACTCGATGATCGCATCGTAGTTGCCGCCGTCCGGGTCGCGCAGTTCGGTCTTTCCCTCGTAGCGCCAGAAGGCGCGCCGCGGCCCGCGAAAGGTGATGTCGATGTCCGGGGCCAGCAGCCGGAAGAACGGATTCCGGGGCTCCAGGCGGACGGTGAGCGTCGGCTGCCCGCGATCCCGCCCCGCGCCGATGGCGCGCAGCCGGAAACCGACGACCGTCAGGTAGGACGGGATGGCGAGCCGGATTTCGGCTGCCTCGCCGGCGGCGAGCGCGTCCAGCCGATCGCGGAACAGTTCCTCCAGGCCGGCATCGACGACCCGGGCCGGATCGGCGGGAAGAGCGCGCTCGCGCGTGCGGGCATTCGCCCCCGACCGGAAGAGCAGCCGCCGCCGTCCGTCGGCCAGAGTCTCGGCGGCCTCCAGCCGCCCGCTCCGGCGATCCTCCAGGCGGTAGTCGGGCGCGTAGCGGGAGCGGGTGAAGTCGACGGACTTCTCCGCGAACGCCGTCCCGGCGGGATCGCGGTAGACGACCGTCAGCGCGACGCGCCGGCCGTCGCGCCAGGTCTCGACATGCTCCTCGTCGTAGAGGGCGACGCCGCTATCGCGGTCGCGGGCATGGCCGACGTAGCGGATCTCCTCGCCGAGCGCGCCCGCCGGCGCGAGCATGACCGCGGTCGCGAGGAGTCCGGGCCACAGGGCGGCGCGCGCACGCATCGGCTCGCCAGCATAGCGGCGCGCGGCGGTCGCCCTCAACCCGGTGCCGGCCGCCCCGTATAATCCCGTCCCCATGACCGCCACCAACTTCATCCGCCAGATCGTCGAGGCCGATCGCGCCGCGGGCAGGCACGGGGGCCGCGTGGTCACCCGCTTTCCGCCCGAGCCGAACGGCTACCTGCACATCGGCCACGCCAAGTCGATCTGCCTCAACTTCGGCATCGCCGCCGACTACGCCGGCGCCTGCCACCTGCGCTTCGACGACACCAACCCGGTGAAGGAGGACACCGAGTACGTGCAGGCGATCATCGACGACGTCACCTGGCTCGGCTTCCACTGGGCCGGCGAGGTGCGCTACGCCTCCGACTACTTCCAGGCGATGTACGACCACGCCGAGACGCTGGTGAACCGCGGGCTCGCCTACGTCGACGACCAGGACGCCGACACCATCCGCGCCACGCGCGGCACGCTGACCGAGCCGGGCCGGCCGAGCCCGTTCCGGGACCGGACCCCGGCCGAGAACCTCGCCCTGCTGCGGCGCATGCGCGCCGGCGAGTTCCCCGATGGCTCGCGGGTGCTGCGCGCGCGGATCGACATGGCCTCGCCCAACCCCAACCTGCGCGACCCGGTGCTGTACCGGAT
>CAYOJP010000539.1:0-1656 GCA_964404305.1 uncultured Gammaproteobacteria bacterium | reverse complement strand
GCACCTCGTGCTTCTGGTTCGGGTCGAGCCCGTCGGTCGGCTCGTCCATGATCAGCACGTCCGGGTCGTGCAGGATCGCCTGCGCGACGCCGACGCGCCGCTTGAAGCCCTTCGACAGCGTCTCGAGGCGCTGTCCCAGCACGCCTTCGAGCTGGATCTTCGCCACCACCTCGCGGATGCGGGAGTCCCGGCGCGCGGCCGGTAGGCAGCGCACGTCGGCGATGAAGTCGAGGAATCCGCGCGTGGTCATCTCGCCGTACAGCGGCGCACCCTCCGGCAGGTAGCCGATGCGCCGCTTGGCGGCGAGAGGCTCCTCGGCGACGTCGTGGCCGCAGACCCGCACCCGCCCCCCGGACGGCTCGAGGAAGCCGGTGATCATCTTCATCGTGGTGGACTTGCCGGCCCCGTTCGGCCCGAGGAACCCGAGCACGTCGCCGCGGGCGACGCGGAAGGAAACCCCGCGCACGGCTTGCAGCTGGCCGAAATGCTTGCTGAGGTCTTCGACCTCGATCAGATGCTCCATGCAAATGTCCTTGGCGAATCCGGTGTGCCGGCGAGCGGTGTTCGCGCGGCGTGGCGAGGTGACGCCGGCTGCGGGGGGGTCATTGTGCATAGTCCCCCGCGGCGGTCAACAGACCGGCGCGACGGGAACTTGGTTCCCGCTGGACAGCGGAGCGTAGATCTCGATCACTCCGGCTGCGGCGCCTGGGGTTTCCCAGTGTCAGGCGCAGCACCGTTGCGCTCGGCAGTTTCGGCGCCGGTTGCCGCCGGCGCGCCCGACGGCGGGCGGCCCGCCTCACCGCGCGCGCGCCTGCTCCCGTGCGTGCGCTGCCAGTACGGCGGCCACGCAGCCCGTCAGGCGCCGGGCGGTCGGCAGGTGCAGGAATTCGTTCGGGCCATGCGCATTGGCTTGCGGCCCGAGCACGCCGGTGATGACGAACTGCGCGTCCGGGAAGCTGCGGCCGAGCATGCCCATGAACGGGATCGTGCCGCCCTCGCCCATGTGCATCGCCGGCGCGCCGAACCAGTCCGAGGACGCCGCGGCCAGCGCCAGTTCCAGCCACGGCACCGCGACCGGCGCGTGCCAGCCGCCCGCCGACCATTCAGGCGTGAAGCTGACCTGCGCTCCATGGGGCGGGTCACGCTCCAGCAATTCCTTCAGGGCGGCCGTCGCCGCGGCCGGGTCGCAGGTCGGCGGCAGGCGCACCGACAGGCGCAGCGACGTCTGCGGCCGCAGCACGTTGCCCGCATCGGCAGGCGCCGGCAGGCCGGCGGCCCCGATCACCTCCAGGGCCGGGCGCCAGGTGCGGTTGAGGATCAGTTCCGTGGCGTCCTCGCCGACCGGGCCGGTAGCGCCCGCGAACGGAAACCGCGCATGGATCGCGTCGCCGAGGGTTGCTGCGGCCGCGCGGGCCTGGGCGATCCGCTCCGGTGGCACGGGGGCCTGGAAGGGGTCGGGCAGGATCGTCCCGGTCGCTTCGTCCTCCAGCCGCGACAGCAGGTGGCGCGCGATGCGGAAGGAGGAGGGCACGATGCCGCCGGCGTCGCCCGAGTGCACGCCCTCGGTCAGCACCGTCACGCACAGGGTGCCGCTGGCGAGCCCGCGCAGCGAAGTAGTGGACCACAGCTGGTCGTAGTTGCCGCACCCCGAGTCAA
>CAYOJP010000538.1:0-1664 GCA_964404305.1 uncultured Gammaproteobacteria bacterium | reverse complement strand
CGGCGGCGGAAGCCGCTCCTGCAGGAGCGCTGCTCTGGCGTTGGTGCGAAGCTCCTGTAGGAGCGGGCTTGCCCGCGATGCTTTCCCCGGGGCGGCGCCAACGCTTATCGCGGCCGAAGCCGCTAATACAGGCGCACGGCTCCAACGTTCAAGCGAACGTTCGCTTGGCCGCGATGGCCCTCCCGGAGGTCGGCACCGGCGCCGGCCGGAGTGACCGACATTCAGACTCTGATATTCAGGGCTGCTGGATGGCGCGCAGGTAGAGGATGATCTCGAGGATGCGGCCGCGCACGTAGGTCTCGGAGTACCCGCTCGGCCCGACGTCCTTCCACGCGGCGCCCCAGGCCGGCATGTCGCGCGTGCCGTGGCCGCCGACAGGCGCACGCCCGTCGATCACGTCGTACACGCGCTCGAACGGAAACTCGCCCCCGGCGCGCTTCGACAGGCCGCGCAGATCGGCGGGCGGCGTCTTCAGGAAGCTCGACAGCGGCCCGTCGCCGCCGGCCTCGGCGCCATGACACACCGCGCAGTTCGACAGGAACTGGATGCGTCCCGCGTCGGTTTCGTCGACCGCCTCGGGCGCGGCGGCGAGCGGCAGGGCGAGGACGGCGGCGGCGATGGCCGTCAGGTGGCGGACACGTGCGTGCATGGTCTCTCCCCGATCGGCGTGCGGCCGGCGGCCGCACGGTGCATTCCGCACACGATACCAGCCGCGCGCGATGAGCGGGATCGGCCGGCCGCGGCTCCGGAGTCATGGCACACGGCCGACGCATGGCATTTGCGCAGGCGGCCCACTAGAGTTGGTCCATGCCGGTTCCGACCCTCCGCGCGTGGCGCCACATCGCCGTCGTACTGCTCGCCCTGTCCGCCTGCCTGGCCGCGCTCGTCGCCGGCTGGCCCGCGCGTCCGCTCACCGGGGGCGAAACCGCGGCGCTGCGCGATGCCTTCGGCACGGACGCCGCGCTCGCGTCCGTGCGCATCGTCTGCCTGCCGCTGCCACCCGCGCTCACGGGCCTCACCGCCGGCTCGCGCGTGGTGTTCCGCAGCGGCTACTGCCGGCCGGACTTCAGCGTCGACCCGCTGCCGATGAGCCAGCTCGTGCACGAGGTCGCCCACGTGCGCGCCTGGCAGCGCGAGGGACTCGGGGCGCTGGCCGGCGCCGTGCTCGAGCACCTGCGCTACGGCGAATCGGTGTACGTGCGCGTGCCCGGCGCCGGCGAGGACCGGCAGGAGCGCAGCGCCCGCCTCGCCGAGGAGCGCTGGCTGCGCGTACACCTCGCGCTCGCCGCCACGCCATCGCCAACCGCCGCGCGGACGTCGACAGGGATCAGCCGATGAGCGGAAAGCCCGAACTGCGCGACACGCCCGCGCTCGATGCGGAGATCTTCGCCGACGGCTTCCGCCGGCTGATGCGCGATCCGGAACCCGCCGCGTCCGCAGGCGCCGGCGGGACCTGCGGCGCGGCCGGGCCGGCTTTCTCGCTGGAAACGGTCCGCGCCGTGGGGCAGGAACTGTTCGGCGCCGCCGCCCCCGCGTTCGAACTGCGCTTCATGGCGCTGCTGCCGATGCTGCGCCCGGCGCTGGAGGAAGGCTGGCTCGTCGGCGCGAGCGACGACGCCGACGAGATCGACGTCCACCCCGCCGTGCTGAGCGTGGCCGCCGGC
>CAYOJP010000537.1:0-1691 GCA_964404305.1 uncultured Gammaproteobacteria bacterium | reverse complement strand
ATCGTCGAGTCCGTGATCGAGGTGAACGCGGCGCAGAAGGCGCGCATGGTGAAGAAGATCCGCGGCGCGCTGGGCGGCTCGGAGGCCGGCAGGACGATCGCCGTGCTCGGGCTGACCTTCAAGCCGGAGACCGACGACATGCGCGACGCGCCGTCGCTGTCGATCCTGCCGGCGCTGGTGGAGAAGGGCGCGCGCGTGCGGGCGCACGACCCGCAGGGCATGCACGAGGCGCAGAAGATGCTGCCCGCCGGCATCGAGTACTGCGACGACATCTATGGCACGCTCGACGGCGCCGACGCGGTGGTCCTGCTCACCGAATGGAACCACTACCGCGGCCTGGACATGGAGCGCGTGAAAGCGCGCATGCGCGGGCGGGTGTTCCTCGACCTGCGCAACGTCTACGAGCCGGCGCGCATGCGCGAGGCCGGGTTCGAGTATCACGGCGTGGGACGCTAGCCCCGCCGACGCGGGGCGCGACGATGGCCAAGATCCTGTTCGTCTGGGAACTGGGCAAGGGCTTCGGCCACCTCGCGCCCTACCTCGATTTCGTCAAGGCGCTGCGCAAGGCCGGCCACGAGGTCGTGTTCGCCGCCCGCGACGTCGCCAACGCCGACCGCGTGTTCGCTTCCGCGGGCGTGCCGATCCTGCAGGCGCCGCTGGCGCTGCGCGACGTGCCCGACATCCACCGCGTGCAGTACACCTTCGCCTACCTGATGCACAACGCCGGGTTCGCGGACGCGCAGGACCTGTTCGGTCGCGTCAAGGCCTGGCTGCACATCTTCAACTACGTCCAGCCCGACCTGGCCATCTTCGATCACAGCCCCACGGCGCTGCTGGCCGCGCGCGCCTTCGCCGGCAAGCGCATCGTCAGCGGCTCGGGCTTCCTGGTGCCGCCGCCGGGCGAGCCGCTGCCGATGATGCGCTACTGGCAGAAGGTGCCGCGGGCCGACATGCTCAAGGTCGACCGGGCCGTGCTCGCCACCTGCAACCGCATCCTCGGCGCGCTCCGCCAGCCACCGCTCGCGCGCCTGTCCGACCTGTTCGAGGGCGACGCGCAGTTCCTGCTCACGCCGCCCGAACTCGACCACTACCCGCAGCGCACGACGGGCAACTACGTCGGCATGTACTCGGTGGACGACTACGGCGAGCCGCCGGCCTGGCCGCGTGCGCCGGGCAAGCGGATCTTCGCCTACCTGTACCCGTTCAGGACGCTGCCGGCGCTGGTGCGCGCGCTCGGGCGCTCGAATGCGTCGGTGATCATCTACGCGCCGGAGGTACCGGACGGGTTCAGGAAGAAAGCCCAGCATCCGCGCATCCGCTGGGCCACCGCCGCGCAGGACATGCGCCGCATCGGCGCGGAGTGCGATGCCGCGGTGACCAACGGCACGTTCGGCACGACCTGCGCGCTGCTGAACGCCGGCAGGCCGGTGCTGATGGTGCCGCTGAACCTGGAGCGCGTGATGGTCACGCGGCGGGTCACGCAGATCGGCGCGGGCATCGGCGCGCAGCCCGGGCAGCCGCAGGCGTTCTGGCCGCGATTGCGCGCGCTCCTCACGGACGACAGGTACGCCGCCGCCGCGCAGGCCTACGCCGCCCGCCACGCGGGCGAGACGCTCGCGGCCCAGACGCAGGCAATGCTCGCGACGGTAGAGCGGTTGCTGCCGCGGAAAGGGGCGGTGTGAGCGGAACCC
>CAYOJP010000536.1:0-1708 GCA_964404305.1 uncultured Gammaproteobacteria bacterium | reverse complement strand
GCGCCGTTGGCGGCGACGTCGGCGAGGCCCACCGTGCCGGTGTCGGCGTCGACCGTGAGGGCCGAGTCGTTGCCGGCATCGGCGATGGCGCCCGTGACGCTGATGTTGCCGTCGGTGGCGTCGTTGTCGGCATCGCTGTCGATGGTCACCGTGCCGGCGAAATCGAGATCCACGGGCCCGCTGAACGTGATGCCGCCGTCGTTCGACGCGTAGCTGGCCCCGTTCAGGTCGATGTTCGCGCCGGTCACGCCGATCGTGCTGTTGGTGCGGACGCTCGCCAGGTCCACCTGCGCGTTGCCGGCGTCGACGCCGAGGGTATCGAGGAACGCGTTGGCACCGGCGTTGTCGTCGACGAGGCCCAGAGTCACGGCGCCGCCGGTGTTGCCCGTGCTGGCCGTGTTCACCGTCAGCCCGAGACCCCCGGCGCTCGCGAACACATTGGAGCTGCCGAGGCTGACCGCGCCGGCGTTGCCGTCGTCGCCCTGCTCGGTATCGATCGTGAGGACCGCCGCGACGATCACGTCGCCGCCGCCAGTCACGGTCAGGTCGCCGGTGTCGGCCGCGCTGTTGTCCAGCGCGATGCCGTTGGTCAATGTCAGCGCACCGGCGGCAGAGGTCCCCGAAGTGTCGATGGACAGATCATTGACGAACGCGCCACCCGCGTTGCCGAAGCTCCCCAGCGCCACCGCGCCGCCCGCCGAGGCTGCGTTCGTCGTCGCCGTGTTCAGCGTCAGGTCCCGGCCCGCCGCGCCTGCGCTCACCACCGCGTTCGTCAGCGTCACGTCGCCGCCGGCGGCGTTGTTGCCCTGCTCGGTGTCGATCGTCACCGCCGCGCCCAGGGTCACCGCACCGGCCAGCGTCACCGAGCCCAGGTCCGCGCCGCTGTTGTCGACGCTCACGCTGCCGTTCAGCGTGACGACGCCGTCGGTTCCGGCGCTCGCGTCGACGGACAAATCGTTCAGGAAGGCATTGGCGCCCGCATTGTCGTCCACCACGCCGAGGAACACCGCGCCGCTGGTCGAGCCGCCTGCGCCACCCGTGTTGATGGTGAGGTCGAGGCCTGCCGCCGAGCCGAAGACGTTGGATGCCCCGATCGCCACGAAGCCGCCGTCGCCGTCGTTGCCCTGCTCGGTATCGATGGTGATGCTCGATGCGATGATGATGTCGCCACCACTGATTGCGCTGAATCCGCCGGCGACCCCGTTCGTGTCGAGGGAGATCGAACCGTTCAGGGTCAGCGCAGCGGTCGTGGAAACGCTGAGGTTGTTCAGGAACGTGCCGCCCGCATTGCTGAACGTGGACAGGCTGACCGCACCGCTGCCGCCTGCGCTCTGCGCATTGATGCTCAGGTTGCGGTCCACGAGGTTGGCGGACACCGGGCCGGTGATCGTCACGGACCCGGCGACGCCGTCGTTGCCCTGTTCGGTGTCGATCTGCACCGCCAGGCCGGCCCGCGTGACGATCACCGGCCCGTTCAGGTTGACGTTGCCGCCATCCGTCGCCAGGTTCGCATCGAGCTCGATGGACCCGGTCCCGCCCTGGATCGTGAAGCTGATGTCGCCGGCCACGCCCGCGGCGGCCGCGGTGCTGACGTTCGCGTTGATGTCGATCCTGCCCGCGCCTTCGAAACTGTCGTCGCCCGCGTCGTCGTCGGCGGTGAAGACGAGGTCGGCGCCGCTGGTGGTGATCGCCGAGTCGACGATGATGT
>CAYOJP010000535.1:0-1710 GCA_964404305.1 uncultured Gammaproteobacteria bacterium | reverse complement strand
GGCCGGCTGATCGACCGCGCGACGACTGCGCTATGGTGGGCCGCCCCGCGCCGGAAGCCGGCATGAACGCCAAGGACTCGGCGTCGAAACGAAACTCCCTGCAGGAGCGGGCTTGCCCGCGATGCTTTCCCCACGGTCGGCGCCGACGCTATCGCGGCTGAAGCCGCCCCTGCAGGCGTGCTGCCCACTCGGTGCGCAGCAGGCCCAGCAGCGCGGCGTCCTGCCGCTCGCCGTCGACCAGGTAGCGCTCGAGCAGCAGGCCCTCGCGACGGAAGCCGAACGTGTCGAGCAGCGCGAGGGACGCGGCATTGCGCGGATCGACGTCGGCCTCGATCCGGTGCAGGCCGAGCGCGCCGAAGCCGTGGGCGAGGACGGCGCCGACCGCCTCGCGCGCGTAGCCGCGCCGCCAGTACCGCGAGGCGATCGCATAGCCGATCTCGGCGCGCTGGTGGTCGGCCTGGAAGCCGAACAGCGTCGCGGTGCCGATCACGGCATCGTCGCCGCGCAGCGCCACGCCCCACTGGTTGAGCGAGCCATCGGCCCAGCCGGCGTCAATGTCGTCAAGCAGCGCCTGCGCCTCCCCGGGGCCTTGCAGCGCCGGCCGGCTCCAGTAGCGCACGACCGCCGGATCGCGGAACACCGCCAGCAGCGCCGGCAGGTCGTCGGGCCCCAGCCGCCGCAGGCGCAGCCGCGGGGTGAGCAGGACCGGTGTCGCGGCCGCAACGCGAGCCCCGGCGGCGGTCATCCGAGGTTCTTCAGTGCGAACTCCCAGTCGACCAGTTTCTCCAGCACCGTGTTGACGTAATCCGCGCGCCGGTTCTGGTAGTCGAGGTAGTACGCGTGTTCCCAGACGTCGATCGTGAGCAGCGGCCGCAGGCCGGCGGTCAGCGGCAGGTCGGCATTGGCCGTCTTCACGACCTTCAGTTGCGCGCCATCGGCGACCAGCCACGCCCAGCCGCTGCCGAACTGCGAGGTCGCCGCGGCGAGCAGTTCCGCGCGACAGGCGTCGACGCTGCCGAACGCGACGTCCAGCCGCTCGCGCAGTGCCGCCGGCGGCTCGCCGCCGCCGTTCGGGCGCAGGCTGTGCCAGTAGAAGGTGTGGTTCCAGATCTGCGCGGCGTTGTTGAACACGGCCGCACTCTCGGGCTTGCCGGCGGTGGCGGTAACGACCTGCTCCAGCGTCATGTCCGCGAGCGGCGTGCCGGCGACGAGCTTGTTCAGGTTGTCGACGTACGCCCGGTGATGCTTGCCGTAGTGGAAGCCGATCGTGTTCGCGGAGATGACCGGCGCAAGCGCGTCGTCCGCCCACGGCAGCGGCGGCAGCACGTGCGGGGTCGCCGCGCGCGCCGGACGCGCGGCGGCGACGGCCAGTGCCAGCGCGGCGACGGAGGTGGCGAGGACATCGCGGCGGGTGAAGCCGACGGCCGTCGACGGGGTCTGGTCGGTACGCATGGGCGATCCTCTCGTGTTCGGTCTGCGGGTTTGCGGCACGGGGCGTGCGGGCACAGAGCACGGGCCGGCGGACTCGTTCCCGCGTCGCGCCACAGGATACCGCCGCGGGCGCGGAGCCGGAACAATCGATTCAACCGGGCGGAAACGTGCTCGAGCGAGTCGCGGCGTCCTTTCGCGGCGCCGGCGCGTGCGCCAGCGCCCGGCGAGCCGGCGCCCCGCGCTTCACTCGAGCCAGGTGTCGGTCTGCGGATCGTGGAG
>CAYOJP010000534.1:0-1711 GCA_964404305.1 uncultured Gammaproteobacteria bacterium | reverse complement strand
CCTGTAGGAGCGGCTTCAGCCGCGATGGCGGTTGATGCCAACCCCGGGGAGGGCTATCGCGGGCAAGCCCGCTCCTACAGGAGCTGCGCACTGGGCGTTCGGCAGCATTCTTGTAGGAGCGGCTTCAGCCGCGATAGCGTTCGGCGCCGACCCCGGGGAGGGTCTTCGCGGGCGCGCCCGGTCAGCGGCGTTGTTCGAGCGCGACCGGAGCGGCATCATGACGTCTCCGTCACCGCAGGGAGTCCTACGCCCGATGTCGGCCGCCTTCGACGAAATCCGCCGCGACCGCCGCCTCACGCTGGATGGCCGCGCGCTGGAGGCGACCTGGTTCGGACCGCCCCCCGGGGTCGCGCCAACGCTCGTCTTCCTGCACGAGGGCCTCGGCTGCGTGGCGATGTGGAAGGACTTTCCCGAACGGCTCGCGCTCGCGACCGGCTGCGGCGCGCTCGTCTACTCGCGCTACGGCTACGCGGGCTCGGATCCCGCGCCACTGCCCCGCGTGGTCGAATACCTGCGGCCCGAGGCCGTGGAGGTGCTGCCGGCTGTGCTGGCCGCCACCGGGGTGAGCGACGCGATCCTCGTCGGACATTCCGACGGAGGCTCGATCGCGCTCCTGCACTGCGGGGCGACGCCCGCGCCGACGGTCCGCGGCGCCATCACCATGGGCGCACACGTGTTCGTCGAGGACCTGACTACCACCTCGATCGAGGAGGCGAAGGTGCGCTACGAGGCCGGCGACCTGAAGCGCGCACTGGAGAAGTATCACGGACCCGCCACCGAGCGCGCGTTCCGCGGCTGGAACGACATCTGGTTGCTGCCCGCCTTCCGGCACTGGAACATCGAGGACTGCCTGCCCGGCATCCGCACGCCCCTGCTCGTCATCCAGGGCGTGGACGACCCCTACGGGTCGCCGGCCCAGGTCAGTGCCATCGCACGCCAGACCGGCGGGCCGGTGCAGACGCTGATGATTCCGGACTGCAAGCACTGGCCGCACCTGGAGCAGTCGCAGGTGACGCTCGCCGCCATGCAGGCGTTCGTGCACGACTGCCTCGCACGCGGCTGAGGCCGGATCCGTCGCAAGGAGCGGATGCGCCACCCGGACGCGGTCGCGCAACCCGGCGCCGGCCGCGGGCGAGGAACGACCGGCGCCAGCGCGCACGCGCACGGCACTTCTCCACGCCCGCGGCGTGGAGGACAATCGCCGCTGGCCACGCTCCCGGGGACCTCACGATGATCAGGTTGCACCAGTTCCGCCGCGCTTGGGGCCTGCCGAATCCGAGCCCCTTCTGCATCAAGGTCGAACTCGCGCTGCGGATCGCGAAACTGCCCTACGAGATCGTCGAGGTCGACTCCCCGCGCGGCCCCAAGGGCAAGGCGCCGTGGATCGTCGACGGCGCGGTGACGCTGGGCGACTCCTCGCTCATCCTCGACTACCTGCGCGCGCAGTACGGCTTCGACCCGGACGCCAGCCTCACGCCCGCGCAGCGCGCGGTCTCGCGCGCGTTCATCGCCATGCTGGACGAGCGCTCCTACTGGACCGGGGTGTACAGCCGCTGGATCGATCCGGCGCAGTTCGCGCGCACGCGGGCGGCGCTGTTCCGCACGCTGCCCGTGCCGCTGCAGGCCGTCGTGGGCGGCGTCGCGCGCGCGCGGATCCGCCTGCAGATGTGGGGGCACGGGATGGGCCGGCACACCCCGGCCGAGATCTACG
>CAYOJP010000533.1:0-1730 GCA_964404305.1 uncultured Gammaproteobacteria bacterium | reverse complement strand
CGAGGGCGCCGGGGGCGGCCGGACCCGCCGGCGCCCCCTCCTGCGCACCCGCCGCCGTACCGTCGTCGCTCATGCGCCGCGCCCTCCACCCGAGCGTCCGCCCCGGACGCCAGCCACGCGCACAGTGCGGCCGGCCCGGGCCGCTGTCCAATCACCGCGCACGCCGCACCGCTCGCCGGGCTCGCGCCTCACCGGCGCAGCCGGTACGCTCCCGGGGTCCCGGGCACCGGCACCAGCACGCTGCCCAGGGCGACGGTGCGCGCCAGCGCGTCCAGCCCGCCGCGCACCTGCAGGGCGAACGCGACGCGATCGGCCTCCACCGCGGCGGTCTGCACGTCGCCGGCGATGTCGAGCGACGCGAGGTAGCGCTGGGCCCGCGCGTAATCGGCGGTACCCTGCACGTCGGCGACCACGATCCGGACCGGCTCGGCGGTCGCCGCGGCGAGCGGCGCCGCGTAACGCGCGGCGAGCGCATCGGCGACCAGGTCCAGGCCCTCCTCGAGCGCCGCTTCGGCGGCCGCGCCGTGACTCGCGAAGGCGGTTTCCGTGCCGCCGGCGGCGAGCGTCCAGGCGGCTTCCCACGCGCCCGGCCCGCCCGGGCGCAGGCGGGCACCCGCCACCGCCGGCGTACCGTAGCGGGCCGAGGCTGCCGCCAGATCGGGGGCGGCGCGAGCGCCCAGCAGCGCGGCGTCGGCGGCGTCCAGTGCGGGCAGCACGAGCGGCAGGCCGCGGCGAGCCGCGTGCCGCAGGACGACCTGCGCCAGCGGGGAATCCGCGGCGGCGCCGAGGAAAGCGCTGTTCCCGGTGCCGTCGTCCACGGCCAGCCAGAGCAGGGTCGCGGGACGCTCGCGCCCCCACAACGGCAGCCCCGTCGGCGCGAGCGCGGCATCGAGTCCGGCCTGGCCGAAGACCACGCGCAGCAGCAGCCCGGGCGCCGGCGGCAGGCCCGGCGCCGCCGCCACGGCCGGGGCGTCGAGGTACTGGTATTGCTGACCGTAGCGCGCGGCGGCGCGCACGAGCGCGCCCGCCTCGGGGTGGCGGGTGACGGCGCGATCGCCGGTCACCTTGACGAGCACGACGCGCAGCGCTTCCTGGATCGCGCGGGCGCGCTCCCCCTCGTCGCGGCCGGCCACCGGCACGTCGGCCTGGTACAGGTCGGGGACCGTGGCGGCGCGCGCGGGCGCGGCCACGACCAGCATCAGGACCAGGGCGGCCAGGCGGCGCATGCGCGGGCACGCTATGCAATCGTCCCGGACCCGTCAAGCAAGCTCCGCCGCGCGCGCGCGGGCGCAATTGCCGCCCCGGCGGGCCGCCGATACCATGCGCCCTCCCGGACGAAGACGCGATGAAGCCACCCCTGAGCTACCGCGACGCCGGCGTCGACATCGATGCCGGCAGCCGCCTCGTCGACAACATCAAGCCACTGGCGCAGGCGACCCGCCGTGCGGGCGTGCTGGGCGGGCTGGGCGGCTTCGGCGCGCTGTTCGATCCCGCCGCCGCCGGCTTCAGGCGCCCGCTGCTCGTCTCGACGACCGACGGCGTGGGCACCAAGCTCAAGCTGGCGCTGGCCACCGGCCGCCACGACACCATCGGCATCGATCTCGTGGCGATGTGCGTGAACGACATCGTCGTGCAGGGCGCCGAGCCGCTGTTCTTCCTCGACTACTTCGCCACCGGCCGGCTCGACGCCGCGCGCGGCGCCACCATCGTTGCCGGCATCGCCGAGGGCT
>CAYOJP010000532.1:0-1732 GCA_964404305.1 uncultured Gammaproteobacteria bacterium | reverse complement strand
CAGCGTCCGCCTGGGCGGGAATCATCGCCAGGAGATTGGCACCAAGCCACGCGCGTCGGCGAAACGTGCACCGGCCGCGCCTATGGGCGCGCGGGAGAGCTTCGGCGCCACGCTCGCGGAGGTCCGCCCTCCGAAGATCGGGGTGCCTTAACCTGCAACGATCCGATCGATGACCAGCGCGAGCAGCATCACGGGGAGATACAGCAGCGACGCGCCGAACAGCCGGGCGGCCGCCGGCTCGCGCTCGGCGGGGCGGCGCAGAAACCGCCACGCCCGGAAAAAATAGAAGCCACCGCTCACGGCGGCCGCGATCCCGTAGACTGTCCCGAGCTCGCCGCGCGCCCACGGCGCCAGCGACACGATCCAGAGCGCGGCGGCGTAGACCGTGCACGCGGCCGCCGTCCGCGCGCCGGTGTCATCAATCGCCGGGAGGAGGGGAAACCCCGCGGCGCGATAGTCCGCGCGGTGGCGCCAGCCGAGGGCGAAGAAATGCGGCATCTGCCAGAACCAGAGCACGACCGTGAGCGCGATGCCGGCCGGCGCGAAGAGATCATCGGCGGCGGCATTGCCCATCAACGCGGGCAGCGCGCCCGACACGGCGCCGATCTCCGTCGCCCAGCGGCTGCGGCGCTTCAACGGCGTGTAGACGAATCCGTAGAGGACGATCGTCGCGGCGCCGAGCAGGGCGGTGGCGGAATTGAGGCCCAGCGCGAGCACGGCGATTCCGGCGGCCGAGCAAACGAGGCTGAACGCCAGGGCCGGCGCCGGCGCGAGTTCGCCGGCGGGCAGCGGCCGCCCGCGGGTCCGGCGCATCCGGGCGTCGGCGGCGCGCTCCCACCATTGGTTCAACGAGAGTGCGCCGGCGGCGGCGGCGGCGGTGCCCGCGAGCAGCGGCAGCAATTCGGCCGCGCGCAGGCCGGGCCGCGCGGTCGCGTAGGCCACGAGCGTGGTCAGCACGGAGATCGCCGCGAGCCGCGGCTTGGCGAGCGCCACCAGGGCGCGGACAACGGAGCGGCGCGGCAGCGCGACGCCGGGCAGCGTGACTTCGATCGGCGCCGCCGCGGAGGAGAATGGAGGGGTGTCCATGCGCGCAGTATAGCGCGCCGCGGCGGCGCGCGGTAGCGTTTCGCCGCGAAGTCTTGATGTGCATCAAGGCGCTCCCGGCGGGAACCGGGTACAACCGCGGCGCACTTTTCGCTGTCATGGCCGCCTCATCCTCCCTTCTCCGTCCGGTGGTGTTGCCGCTGAATCCGGTCGCGGCGGAGCGCCCGACCCGCGCCGCCGCGGGGGTCGTCCACGCGGAGGCGCGCCGCTGGTTCGCCCTCGCCATCGGCAGCCTGGTGGTGGCGGGGCTGCTTTCGCTGGCGGTAGTTCTTGGACGGATACCGGTGCTCTCGCGCGTGATCGACGACCCGCTGTTTTTCAAGCGGTGCCTGGTTGTCCACGTGGATCTGGCGCTCGTGGTCTGGTTCTACGCCTTTCTCGCCGGACTCGCGGCGGTGCGCGGCGGCCCGGGGCGCGGTCCGGTGGCGGCGGCGGGTTTCGCCGTCGCCCTCGCCGGCACGGTGGCCATGCTCGCCGGGGCGCTGGCGCGCGGGGCCCAGCCGGTGCTCGCCAACTACGTGCCGGTGATTGACCACCCGCTCTTTCTCGGCGGGCTGGCGGCGTTTTTCCTCGGCACGCTCTTCGTCCTGCTCGAAGCGCTCGGCCGGCCGACGGCGGCGGGGCCGGG
>CAYOJP010000531.1:0-1747 GCA_964404305.1 uncultured Gammaproteobacteria bacterium | reverse complement strand
TGATCGCCGCCCCGTCGACCAGCCAGCCGATGGCGCCAACGTCGGCCCAGGTGAGCGTCGGGTAGTTGAAGATGCTCGAGTACTTCGCCGTTCCGTACAGAAGCTGTTCGAGCATCTCGGCGCGCGAGACCCCCAGGGTCTCCGCCGCACTGTAGAGGTACATGCCGTGGCCGCCCTCGTCCTGCACCTTGGCGAGGAGTACGACCTTGCGCCGCAGCGACGGTGCGCGCGTGATCCAGTTGCCCTCGGGCAGCATCCCCACCACTTCCGAGTGCGCGTGCTGGGAAATCTGGCGGACCAGCGTCCGCCGGTAACCCTCGGGCATCCAGTCCCGGGGCTCGATCTTCTCTTCGGCGTCGATGCGTGCCTGGAAACGCTGCGCGGGCTCGCCCGCGCCGCCGTCGAGCGGCAAGGACTTGTCCTCCGGCCTGCTGTCGAGCCCCTGCGTATACATGCCGTAGCCTCCGGTAACCGGTCCCGTGGACGCTATTTATGGCACAAAATATTCATACACTCAACAAAATTTGTATCAAGTTGGGGCCGCGCTAGCTTCTCCGATACAGACTCCGCGGCTCGTTGCAGCGCAGCATTTCAAGGGGCCAGCCCCCTGAACATCAGGCGTCGCCGAGCGCCGGTTTGCCCAGCGAGAATGACGTGCCGCGGAAGGTCGCGACGAGATCACCCTGGTCGTCGTGGACGTCGACGTCGTAGAGACCGGTGCGGCGGCCGCGCTTGCGCTCGCTCGCCGTCGCCGTGAGCACCGAGCCGACGCGGCCGGGCTTGAGGAAGCTGATGTCGCACTGCAGTGCGAGCGTCATGTCGTCGTAGCTGTTGCAGGCGTACGCGAAAGCGGTGTCGGCCAGCGTGAAGATGTGGCCGCCATGACAGACCTGGTGGGCGTTGAGCATCGATGGCTGGACGGTCATCCGCATGCGCGAATGGCCCGGACCGACTTCCAGCAGCGCGATGCCGTTCGCCTGTGCGGCCGCATCGCGCGCGTACAGAGCGTTCGCGACCCGTTCGGCGACGGACTGCGCCGGGGCATCGCGCGGCAGAGCATGGTCGCTCATGCCCGTTCGCCCGCCAGGCGCAGGCTGCCCGCCACGCGACGGCGGAGCCAGGGCGCGACGCGATAGCGTTCCGGCGACAGGTCCTCGCCCAGTCGCTGCAGGACAGCCAGCACGCAGTCCGGTCCGACCGCGTCCGCCCATTCGAGCGGGCCGCGCGGGTAGTTCACGCCATGGCGCATCGCGGTATCGAGGTCGGCCGGCGTGCACACGTCCGAGCCGACCGCCTCGGCCGCCTCGTTGGCCAGGCAGGCCACGGTGCGCATCACGATCATCCCGGGCACGTCTTCAATCCATGTCACCTGCTTGCCGAGTGCCTGGAACAGTCCGGTTGCCGTCGCGCGCGCCGCGGGACTGGCCTGATCGGCGGCTGCGAGGATGAGCCGCGGCGTGTTCGCGTAGTCGAGCGCGAGGTCGACCAGCACGAGGTCGGCGACCTGCTCGTCATGGCTGCGCTGCGTGGCGGTGCGACCGTCGGTGAGCGCGATGACGACGTGGTCGGCGTGGATGTAGCCGTCGCCGGTGTCGCGGGTGACGCCGGCGACGGATGCCTCGAGCATCTGCGCCAGCGGCTCGGCCCCGCCGAGGTCGCCGCGGATCGTGATCCGCGCCGGTGCCGCGGCGGCCGCCGCGACCGGAACGACCGGCGCCGCGGCGCCCTCGGCGTAGTCGTAGAAGCC
>CAYOJP010000530.1:0-1767 GCA_964404305.1 uncultured Gammaproteobacteria bacterium | reverse complement strand
CATCGACGCGGCGAAGATCGAGGTCACGCTCGACCGCGGCGTGCTGCGCATCTCCGGCGAACGCGCGCCGAGCATCCCGACCCACGACCCCAAGCTGCAGGTCTATGCCCGCGAACGCGGCACCGGCGGCTTCACGCGAGCGATCTCGCTCCCCGACGACGTGGACGCCGCGCACGTGAAAGCGAGCTACCGCGACGGCGTGCTCCAGGTGAGCGTCGCCCGCCGCGAATCGGCCCAACCCAAGCGCATCACCGTGCAGTGAAGCGCGAGACACGCAAGGAGAACCCATCATGAGCGACAACAAGCAAGCGACCTCCCGCGCCGGCGCCGACACCGAGCAGCAACGCGCCGTGTCGCCCGCGGTCGATGTGTTCGAAGACGCCTCCGGCATCACGCTGCTGGCCGACATGCCCGGCGTGCCCAGGGATCAGCTGGAGCTGAAGATCGAGGGCGACGCGCTGCTGATCGAAGGCGCGGTGCAGCAACCCACGCCTGAAGGCCTGGAGGCGGTGTATGCCGAAGTGCGGGTGCCGCGGTACCGACGCAGCTTCACGCTGAGCCGGGAGCTCGACACGGCGCGCATCGACGCCAACCTGAAGGACGGCGTGCTGACCGTGCGGATCCCCAAGCAGGCGCACGCACAGCCGCGACGCATTGCCGTGACTTCGGGCTGAAACGTCGGGCCGCCCGCCGTCGGCATGCGGCGCCCTCGAAGCACGCGGGGGCGCCCAAGTCCACGCGCCGAGCGCCCACGGCTCGGGGCGATGGCCGCTACATCGCGTAGTCGCCGCTCGCCTCGGGCTGGAACAGCAAGGCCACCACCTCGGCGGCCCGCGTCTCGCCCGCGGGCGTGGACCAACGCGCCACGGCGCCGACCGTCAGCCCCAGCAGGCTGCAGCCCACCGGCGACAGCACCGACACGAAACCCGCCGCGGGCTCCGCGTCGGCCGGGTAGCAGAGCGTGAGCCGGCTGCGCAGGCCGCTGGCCAGGTCCTGCAGCAGCACCTGCGAATACATGGTCACCACGTCGGGCCGGACCTGGCGGGAGGGCACGACGGTGCAGGCGTCGAGCAGCGGCTCGATCGCCGCGGCGGCGGCGGGCCGCTGACGGCGCGCGAGGCTCAGCAGACGAACATGGTCCAGCTCGGTGAGCGTGCGCTCGAGTGTCAAGACTTCCACGGGGCATTCCTTCGATCGGGGGCGCCGTGCCGGGCCATCGCCGGCACACGCCATCGCGCGGGCTGGAGGCCCGGCGATCGGAGGTTTGCGCAGTGTGGGTGGAGGTGATCGCCGGGCCTAGGGGTGTGCGGCCGGCAGACGGGTGCGCGTGCCCGCCCCGGCCCGCAAGGCGGGTCCGCGCAGCGCGGTGGTGCGGAGGGGTGAACACATGCAAGCACTCTAGGCGGCGACCCGGATCGACGCAACGGACGGCAGGCAAGTCGCACTGCGGCGTGGGCGTATTGCGCCGGTGGAGACCGGCGGGCCGCTCCCGCAGACTGCGACGCCCTCAGATCTTCGGGATCCGCAGCGTCTTGCTGATCATCAAGGTGCCTGACAGCGCGAACATCAGCACCAGCGGGTGCAGCGTCCAGCCGGCGATGGACCAGGCGCCACCGGGCAGCGGCGCCGTGAGGCCGCCCTGCTGCCACGCGATGGCCGCGAGCACCGCGGTCAGCACCACGCTGGTGGGAATGGGCGTGCCCTCGAAGTAAGGCACCTTGGCGGCGCCGGCCGACAGGCTCTCGGCGGTGACGTTGTAGCGCGCCA
>CAYOJP010000529.1:0-1769 GCA_964404305.1 uncultured Gammaproteobacteria bacterium | reverse complement strand
GAAAGCATCGCGGGCAAGCCCGCTCCTACAGGAACGTCCGCTCGACGGTGTGCCGAGGCACCTGTAGGAGCGGCTTCAGCCGCGATAGCGCCGGTTACCGCCCGGGAAAGGGCCATCGCGGGCAAGCCCGCTCCTACAGGAGCGTTCGCTCGACGCCGGAGCAGCACTCCTGTAGGAGCGGCTTCAGCCGCGACAGGTCTTGGGGTCCGCCGCGAGCAGGGCGCACCTCCTGCCCCTTCGACGAGGCCCGCCCGATGACTCTCCTGCTCATCCTCGTGTTCTGGCTGGCGGCGTTCCTGGTGGTGTACCCGTACCTGGTGTACCCGCCGGTGCTCGCCTTCCTCGCGCGGACGCATCCGGCGCCGGCGGCAACGACGCTGGCGGGCAGCGCCGAGGACCTGCCGTTCGTGACCTTGGTGGTGTCCGCGTTCAACGAGGAGGCGGTGCTGCCGCGCAAGCTGGAGAACTCGCTCGCCATCGACTGGCCGGCCGATCGCTTCGAGGTGCTGGTGGTGTCGGACGCGAGCACCGACCGCACCGACGAGATCGTGCGCGAGGCGGGCACGCGCGACCCGCGCGTCCTGCTGTTGCGCCAGGACGAGCGGCGCGGCAAGTCGGCCGGCCTCAACAAGGCGGTCGCCGCCGCGCGCGGCGAACTCATCGTGTTCTCCGACGCCAACGCCATGTACGAGCCCGACGCGGTCCGGTACCTGGCGGCGGCCTTTGCCGATCCGGCCGTGGGCTACGTCGTGGGTGCCGCGCTGTACCACGATCCGCAGGGCAACCGCGCCGCCGAGAGCGAGGGGCTGTACTGGAAGCTGGAGATGACGCTGAAGCGGCTGGAGTCGGCCTTCGACAGCGTGGTGGGCGGGGACGGGGCGATCTACGCGATCCGCCGCAGCCTGTTCTGGGAACTGCAGGACGACGACATCAGCGACTTCGTCAACCCGCTGCTCATCGTCGCGGCCGGGCACCGTGGCCTGTTCGAGCCGCGGGCGAAATGCTGGGAGCACGCCGGCGATCGCTTCGAGAAGGAGTTCGGCCGCAAGCGCCGGATCGTCAACCGCACCTGGCGCGCCTTCCGCCGTTACGGCGGCCGCCTCGACCAGGGCCGGCACCCGCGCTTCCTGTTCATGCTCTGGTCGCACAAGGTCATCCGCTGGTTCGCCGCTCCGCTGATCGCGGTGGCGTGGATCGCCAATACGTTCCTGCTCGGCAAAGGCGGGCTGTACGCCTTGACGTGGGCCACCATCGCGCTGTCGGTGGTGCTGGCGTGGCGCGGCCGCCGGCTCGAGGCCCGGGGCCGCCCGCTGCCGAAGCCCGTCGCGCTGCTGTACTACTTCTATGCCGTCAACCTGGCCGGCATCCTCGGGATCTGGGACGAAGCGCGGGGAGTGCGCCACGCGACCTGGGACCACATCCGCAAGGAGGCACCGTGATGCCCCGGATCGCCGTACGAACGCCGGAGCAGCACTCCTGCAGGAGCGGCTTCAGCCGCGATAGCGGTGGGTGCCGATCGGGGAAAGGGCATCGCGGGCAAGCCCGCTCCTACACGAACGTCCGCTCGACGCCGGAGCAGCACTCCTGTAGGAGCGGCTTCAGCCGCGATAGCGCCGGTTACCGCCCGGGAAAGCATCGCGGGCAAGCCCGCTCCTACAGGAACGTCCGCTCGACGGTGTGCCGAGGCACCTGTAGGAGCGGCTTCAGCCGCGATAGCGCCGGTTACCGCCCGGGAAAGGGCCATCGCGGGCAAGCCCGCTCCTACAGGA
>CAYOJP010000528.1:0-1773 GCA_964404305.1 uncultured Gammaproteobacteria bacterium | reverse complement strand
CGCACGCCACGCGGATTACTGCGTTGCGTGGATCGAATGGCTGCCTATACTCCGATCGGTAGCGTACGCAGCCGGGTCGCAGCCCGGAGACCTGATGAACGGCAAAGGGGGACGCCATGCCGGGCTACGGAACCGAGGCTATCCGCAACGTGGCGCTGGTCGGCCACGCGGGTACGGGCAAGACGACGCTCGTCGAAGCCCTCCTGCACCGGGCCGGCGTCATTGCCACGCCCGGTTCGGTAGGAAAGGGCACCACCGTCTGCGATCACGAGGCCCGGGCGAAGGCGCACGGCCACTCGCTCGGCAGCGCCATCGTCCACTTCGAGCATCGCGATGCGCACGTCAATCTGATCGACACGCCCGGCTATCCGGATTTCATCGGACGGGCCCTGGCGGTACTGCCCGCTGTCGAAACGGCGGCCGTCGTCGTGAGCGCCGTACGTGGCGTCGAACGCGTCACGCGCAGGATGATGACGCAGGCGGCCGCGCGCGGCCTCGATCGGCTGCTCGTCGTCAATCAGATCGACGCCGAAGGTGCGGACCCGCGCCGCTGCCTGGAAGCGCTGCGCGCCGCTTTCGGACCCGAGTGCCTGCCCCTCAACCTGCCCGCCGACGGCGGCGCGCGCGTGGTGGACTGCTACTTCCAGCCCACCGGCGCGCCGACGGACTTCTCGTCCGTCGAGGAGGCCCATGAGCGACTCGTCGATCAGGTAATCGAGGTGGACGAACAGCTGATGGCGACCTACCTCGAGCAGGGCGAGGCGGTCGCGCCCGACCAGCTGCACGCCCCGTTCGAGCAGGCGCTGCGCGAAGGGCATCTCGTGCCGGTGTGTTTCGTCTCCGCGCGAACCGGCGCGGGCGTGGCCGAGCTGCTGGAGGTGATCGCGCGCCTGTTGCCGAACCCGACCGAGGGCAACCCGCCGCGCTTCCTGCGGGGCGAGGGCGCCGGAGCCGTCCCGCTCACGCTCGCGGTCGATCCGGGGGCACATGCGCTGGCCCACGTCTTCCGGATCGCGATCGATCCCTACCTCGGCCGGCTCGGTGCTTTCCGCGTCCACCAGGGCGTCGTGCGGCGCGATTCCCAGCTTTTCGTCGGCGATGGGCGCAAGCCGTTCCGGGTCGCGCACCTGCTCAAGCTGCGCGGTCGGGAGACGTTCGAGATCGATGCGGCCGTGGCCGGGGACATCTGCGCCGTCGCCCGGGTCGACGATGTCCGGTACGACGCGGTGCTGCACGACTCCCACGAGGCGGATCACCTCCACCTCGCGCCGGCCGACCTGCCGGCACCGATGCAGGGCGTCGCCATCGTCGCGCGCAGCCGCGGCGATGAGCAGAAGATCTCGGACGCCCTGCACAAGCTCGCAGCCGAGGATCCGAGCATGCGCGTCGAGCACCACGCCGTGCTGAACGAAACCGTGATCCGCGGGCTGGGCGAGCTGCATCTGCGGGTGCTGCTCGAGGACCTGCGGGAGCGCTTCCACGTCGACGTGGACACGCGACCGCCGCGAATCGCGTATCGCGAGACGATCACGGCGGCGGCCGAGGGACACCATCGGCACAAGAAGCAGACCGGCGGCGCCGGCCAGTTCGGCGAGGTCTTCCTCAAGGTGGAGCCGCTGCCGCGCGGCTCCGGCTTCGAGTTCGTCGACCAGGTGAAGGGCGGCGTGATTCCCACGGTCTTCATCCCGGCCGTGGAGAAGGGCGTGAAGATGGCGCTCGACCAGGGCGTCATCGCGGGCTATCCCGTCGAGGACATCCGCGTCATCGTCTACG
>CAYOJP010000527.1:0-1799 GCA_964404305.1 uncultured Gammaproteobacteria bacterium | reverse complement strand
CGTCCTCGGGGATGCCGGCCTCGACCTTGCCGACGAGGTCGGCGCCGACGTCGGCACCCTTGGTGAAGATGCCGCCGCCCAGGCGGGCGAAGATGGAGATGAGCGAGCTGCCGAAGGCGAGGCCGATGAGCGGATGCAGGTCGACCTGCTCGCCGGCCGGAGTCATCGCCGAGAGCACCGCGTAGAAACCGGCGACGCCCAGCAGGCCGAGGCCCACGACCAGCATGCCGGTGATGGAGCCGCCGCGGAACGCCACCTGCAGGGCGGCGTTGATGCCCTTGCGCGCGGCCTCGGCGGTGCGCAGGTTGGAACGCACCGAGATGTTCATCCCGATGAAGCCGGCGGCGCCCGAGAGCACCGCGCCGATGACGAAGCCGACCGCCGTGAGCAGCCCCAGCTTCGGGATCGCCGCGATGATGATCGCGAGCACGACGCCGACCATCGTGATGGTCTTGTACTGGCGGTTGAGGTAGGCGGAGGCGCCCTGCTGCACGGCCAGCGCGATTTCGCGCATCCTCTCGTTGCCTTCCGGCTGGCTCAGGATCCAGTTTCTGGACCAGATGCCGTAGACGATGGCGAACACCGCGCATCCGAGCGCGAGGTACAGTGCTGGCGACATTGGGCTCTCCCCGTGATGTGTGACGAAAACGCGCGCCCCGCGCGCACTGCGGCGCGCGGGGCAGCCCCGGCGCAGGGCGCCGGGACAGGATAAATCCGGAGGATTTTAGCGGCTAATCAACGAACTTCAAAGATCGTGCCGGTTTTTTTCGGAACCGCCGCGTTGCGCAGGCGCACGTAGACCGGCAGCCCGTTCGCGTACGGCGGGTAGTCCTCCCCCTGGATCAGGGGCTGCAGGTAGCGCCGGCAGGCCTCGGTGATGCCGAAGCCGTCCGCAGTGATGTACTCGGCCGGCATCTTGCGCTCGCGGTTGGCCACGTCCTCGAGCCGGGCCTCCCCGATCTCCCAGGCGTAAGGCGCATCGGACTTGCGGATGATCGCCGGCATCACCGAACTGCGCCCCGCGATCGCCATCTCCACGGCCGCCCGGCCGAGGGCATAGGCCTGCTCGACATCGGTCCTCGAGGCGATGTGGCGGGCCGCCCGCTGCAGGTAGTCGGCGACCGCCCAGTGGTACTTGAGCGCGAGGCCCTCGCGGACCATGTTCGCCACGACCGGCGCCACCCCGCCCAGCTGGGCGTGCCCGAAAGCGTCCCGAAGCCCCTGATCGGAGAGGAACTTCCCGTCCGCACCCTTGACGCCTTCCGAGACCACCACCGAGCAGTAACCGTGTTCCTTCACCAGCGCGTCGACGCGGGCGAGGAAGGCGGCCTGGTCGAACGGCACTTCGGGGAAGAGGATGACCAGCGGAATCGGGCAGTCGGCGTCCGCGGCGAGCCCCCCGGCCGCGGCGATCCAGCCGGCATGCCGGCCCATCACCTCCAGCACGAACACCTTCGTGGAGGTCTTGGCCATCGAGGCGACGTCGAAGCTCGCCTCGCGCATGGACACCGCGACGTACTTGGCGACGGATCCGAACCCTGGGCAGACGTCCGTGATCGGCAGGTCGTTGTCCACGGTCTTGGGCACGTGGATCGCCTGCAGGTGGTAGCCGAGCTTCTCCGAGAGCTGGGAGACCTTCAGGCAGGTATCGGCGGAATCCCCGCCGCCGTTGTAGAAGAAATAGCCGATGTCGTGGGCGCGGAAGACCTCGATCAGCCGCTCGTACTCGACCCGGTTCTGCTCCAGGCTCTTCAGCTTGTAGCGGCAGGACCCGAACGCGCCGGAGGGCGTGTGCCGCA
>CAYOJP010000526.1:0-1815 GCA_964404305.1 uncultured Gammaproteobacteria bacterium | reverse complement strand
CGTTGAGGCTGTAGAAAAAGCCTGGAACTTCGGCAGAACCTGGTGATCCGATCCCCTGAAGCGGCGCACGGCCGCTCAACCGGCTGACAAGGGGGACGCGATGGCACGGTACAAGAGCTACGACCTGGGCCAGACGACGCTGGTGGCGGTGAGCTTCGAGCGGCAGGTGCTGCCGGGCAGTTTCGAGTACGCCCTGAGCGAAGTCATCGACCGCCACGTCGACCTGTCGGTGTTCGCGGCCCGTTACAACAACGACGCGACCGGCGCGCCGGCCTATGACCCGGCGCTGCTGCTGAAGGTGATCCTGTACGCGTACTCGCGCGGGGTGACCTCGAGCCGGGAGATTGCGCGGTTGTGCCGGGAGCACATCGTGTTCATGGCGCTGTCGGGGGACAGCCAGCCGCACTTCACGACCATTGCCGGCTTCATCGCGACGCTGGGCAGCGAGATCGAATCGGTGTTCCGGGACGTGCTGCTGATCTGCGACGAGGCGGGGCTCATCGGCCGGGAGCTGTTCGCGGTGGACGGGGTGAAGCTGCCGTCGAACGCCTCGAAGGGCTGGAGCGGGACGCGGGCGGACTACGCGCGCAAGGTGGAGAAGATGCAGACGGCGGTGCGGTACCTGACGGCGCGGCACCGCGCGAGCGATGCGGCGGCGGAAGAATCGACGGTGCGGGCCGCGCGCGCGAAGCAGTTGCGCACGCTGCGGGCGGCGATCGCGAAGGTGCAGGGGTTCCTGGCGACGACGCCGGACAAGGTGGGCAGCGGCGGGCGGGCGAAGAAGAGCAATCTCATCGACAACGACAGCGCGAAGATGGCGACCGCGCACGGGGTGCTGCAGGGCTACGACGGTCTGGCGGTGGTGGACGGCAAGCACCAGGTGGTGGTGCACGCCAGTGCCCACGGGGAGGGTCAGGAGCACGGGCTGCTGGTGCCGGCGCTGGAGGCGACGCGGGCGCGGTTCCGGGCGCTGGGGCAGCGCGGCGACGTGCTGCGGCAGGCGACGGTGCTGGCGGACGCGGGTTTCCACAGCGAGCCCAACCTGCGGTACCTGGAGGAGCACGGCATCGGCGGCTACCTCGCCGACACGCGCTTGCGCAAGCGCGATCCGCGTTTTGCGACCGCTGCGCGACATGTGCCGACCGCGCCCGATGCGCCGTGGTCGCGCCCGGCGGCGGCCGGTCTGTTCCAGCCGCGCGACTTTCAGCTCGCCGCCGATCGCAGTCACTGCGTGTGTCCGGCGGGGCGCCGGCTGTACCGCAGCGGTGCCCACTGCCGCATCGGCGGGCGCACGGCGATGAAGTTCAAGGGCACCAAGCGCGACTGCGCGGGGTGCCCGCTGCGTGCACGGTGCCTGCGTCACCCCGGGCGCACGGTCTTCCGGCAGGTGGCGTTCTTCGGCGACGCGCTGCCCGGCGGGGCCGAGACGGCGAGTGCGCGGATGCGGCGCGCCATCGACAGCGAGCAGGGACGGAACCGTTACGCGCGGCGGTTGCAGATCGTCGAGCCGGTGTTCGCGAACATCCGCTGCCGGCACCGGCTGGACCGGTTCACGCTGCGGGGCCGGAGGAAGGTCGACGCGCAGTGGAAGCTGTACTGCCTGGTGCACAACATCGGCAAGCTGCAGCGGTACGGGGGCTTGGGATGAGCACCACGGTGCCGGGACCGGGGTGTCGGCGACGCCGTTCGTACCGCTTCCGGCGCAGCATGCGACCGGTGACGGCGACAGCCAATCCTGCGGACCGGCCGCCTCCGCTCCTCGGGTGGCGCGACTCCGGGCCGGTGCTAAGCTTGCGGAACCGGGTTTTTCTACAG
>CAYOJP010000525.1:0-1817 GCA_964404305.1 uncultured Gammaproteobacteria bacterium | reverse complement strand
GCGCGGCCGCCACGGTTGCGCACATGTTTCACGTGCACACGACTGCCGTCGGCTACGCCGGTGGCTACACGCCCAACCCTGCCTACGAGGAGGTGTGCAGCGGCCGGACCGGGCACACCGAGGTCGTCCTGGTCGTGTTCGATCCGGTGCGGATCGGTTACGAAGTCCTGCTGAAGGTCTTCTGGGAGTCGCACGACCCGACGCAAGGGATGCGCCAGGGCAACGACGTCGGCACGCAGTACCGTTCCGCCATCTACACGGCCGACGGCGCGCAGCAAGCGGCCGCGGAACGCTCGCGTGACGCCTATGCTGCCGCGCTCGCCCGGGCGGGGCACGGGCCGATCACCACCGAGATTCGTCCGGTACCGCCGTTCTACTACGCCGAGCCGTACCACCAGCAGTACCTGCACAAGAACCCGAACGGCTACTGCGGTCTGGGAGGCACCGGCGTCGCGTGCCCGGCGGGCCTGTCCGCCGCAACGGCCTGAGCGGCCCGTTACTCGGCCTCCTCCTCCGCGCACACGCCCCACATCACCACGTACTCCTGGCTGTCCGCCCGCTGCACGGACCACAGCAGTTCGTCCGCCTCGCGGAACAGGCCGTTGCCCCGCCACGCCTCGTGCCGGCCGGGAAACATCTCGCGCGTCGCGAGGCCGGCGTTGATGAGCTGGTCCTTGCCGCCGCGGTAGCACACGCCGTGCTCGCTGCGGTAGACGCGGATGGGCCTGTTCATCGAGGGATGATAGCGCAGCGATCCGGCGCGCTGTAAAGGCTTGCAAGCCGACCTCAGACGTGCCCATCGGCCGGCAGATCGACGTCGGTGACCACGCGGTTGCGGCCGCCGTGCTTGGCGAGGTAGAGCGCGCGGTCGGCGCGCGCGAGCGCGGTCCCCGTGGTGTCCTCGCCGGCGCAGCAGGCGACGCCGATCGAGAGCGTCACCGGCACGCGCGTACCCTTGTAGTGGAACCGGCACTGCTCCACTTCCCGGCGCAGCGCCTCGGCGACGTCGCGCGCGCCGGCGAGCGGCGTCGCCGGCAGCAGCACCACGAACTCCTCGCCGCCGAAGCGGGCGAGGAAGTCCCCGGAGCGCAGCCGCGCCTGCATGAGCTCGGCGACGCTCGCGAGCACCTTGTCGCCAGTGCGGTGGCCGTAGGTGTCGTTGACGGTCTTGAAGCGATCGAGATCGACGACGGCGAGCGACAGCGGACTGCCGTGGCGGCGCCAGCGCGCATGCTCGGCGGCGAACCGGCGGTCGAGCGCCCGGCGGTTGGGCACGCCCGTCAGGGAGTCGGTCAGCGCGCGGCGCCGCTCCTGCTCCAGCTACGCCTGCATCTTCGCCGAGTGCGTCTCCAGCTCGCGCAGCCGCGCGGCGAGCGCGCCGCTGCGCGCGTCCGCCTCGACGTTGCGTGCGGTCAACCGCTCGCAGAATGCCCCGAGCGAGCGGCCGATGCGGTCGAGCCGCGCGTCGGTCCAGGCGCGCAGCGCCTCGAGCGACTCCGCAGTCGCCGAGCCGCCGCGCAACTGCCGGAACTCGGTATCGACCGTTTCCAGCAGCCGCTCCGCGTCGGCGCTGGCCGCGCTCCGGTCGCCGGCCGCCGCCGACAGCTCGGCGTCGATCGCGGCAATGCGGGTGGCGAGGTTGTGCAACAGCGTGTCCGCGGCCTCCAGCTCGCGCTCGAGGCTCGTGCGCACGTCGGTCACCAGGTGCCCGATGTCCTTCAGCACCGCGGTGAGCTGGTCCTCGTCGGTCGGCTCGTCGAGTCGCGCGCGGATCTTCTCGGCGCGCTCCGCGACCGTCCGCGGCAGGCTCATCCAGT
>CAYOJP010000524.1:0-1821 GCA_964404305.1 uncultured Gammaproteobacteria bacterium | reverse complement strand
TCCTGTAGGAGCGGCTTCAGCCGCGATAGCGCCGTTGACCAGATGAGGGATCGTCATGCCCTCCCGAGCACCCGCTTGCGCACCCGCCGCGCCAGCGCGCGGGCGGTGGTCCACTTCCCGCCCCACACGGTGGTCAGCCGGTCGCAGGTCTCGAGCACGTATTCCCGGCTGGTCCGCCCCGCTTCGCGGCCGGTGTCGAGCAGTGGCCGCAGCCCCGCGAAGCTCGCGACGACCGCGTCCGCGCCCACGCGCGCCTCGAACCGCGCGTTCCACGCGGCCAGCAGGTAGTCGCGCTCGGCGTCGCTGCAGCGGATCGGCTCGACCACGGTCTGCTCGACCTCGGTCGTGCCGATCAGCGTGCGGCCCTGGTACGGCAGGACGAAGACCACGCGACCGTCCACGGGGTGCTCGAGCACGTAGCCGTGCGCCAGGGCGCCGGCGATGACGAGGTGGCTGCCGCGGACGAGCCGCGCGCGATGCCGGGTCGGCACGTCGCTCGCCGCCAGCAGCCCTTCCGCCCAGGGGCCGGCGGCGTTGACCACGTGGTCGAACCGCTCGGTCGTGCCATCCGGATACGTGACTGCGCCCGTGCGCGCGACCCGCGCCACCTCCCGCCTCCGCAGTATCCGCACGCCGGCCCGCTCGGCCCGCTCGGCGGCCCACAGCCCGAGCGCGCGATCGTCCATGCGGCCGTCGCGGAACGCGTAGGCGCCGCGCAGGCCGCCGGCACGCAGTCGCGGCGCGAGTTCGAGGACCGCGTCACGCGACAGCCAGCGGTGATCGCCCAGCCCGAGCGCCCCGGCGAGCCGGTCGTAGACCCACAGTCCGAGCTTCACCTGCCAACGCGACCGGCGTGCGCCCTCGTACAGCGGCAGCACGAGATCGAGCGGGGCCGTGAGTCCGGGCGCGTCCGCGAGCCAGCGTCCGCGCTCGCGCAGCCCCTCGCGCACCAGGCGCAGCGCGCCGTGCTCGAGGTAGCGAAGGCCGCCGTGCAGCAGCTTCGACGACGCGCTGCTGGTCGCCTGCATCAGGTCGTCACGCTCGAACAGCGTCACCTCGACGCCGGCGCCGGCGAGTTCCCACGCCACGCAGACCCCGTTGATCCCGCCGCCGATGACAGCTACACGCATGGGTTCGGAGAGTGATCAGTAATCCGTGATTCGTGATCCGGGGAAACCAGCGCCAGCCACCCGGACCAGCAGTCGCTGATCACGGATCACTGATGACGAATCACGGATCACGAATCACGGATCACGGATCACGGATCACCAGTTCCACCCGTCCACCCCGCAGCCGGTACCGCTCGCCGGTGCGCGGGCAGGTCGCCTCGCCCTCGCCGCTCGCGGGCAGGTCGAGGCGCTCTCCCGCCCGGCTCATCCAGCCGATGCGGCGGGCGGGCACGCCGACCATCAGCGCGTACTCGGGAACGTCGGCATTGACCACGGCGCCGGCGCCGACGAACGCGTACGCACCGATCGTCACCCCGCACACGATCGTGCAGTTGGCGCCGAGCGTAGCCCCGCGGCAAACCAGCGTGTCGCGGTACTCGTCCTTGCGCGACACCTCGGCCCGCGGGTTGTAGACGTTCGTGAACACCATGCTCGGCCCGCAGAACACCCCGTCCTCCAGCGTGACGTTGTCGTACACCGACACGTTGTTCTGGATCTTCACGTCGTTGCCGATGACGACGCGGTTGCCGACGTAGACGTTCTGACCGAGCGAGCAGCGCTCCCCGATGCGCGCGCCGCCACTCACGTGCACCCAGTGCCAGATGCGGGTGTCCGCGCCGATGGCGGCGCCCTCGTCGACGATCGCGGTGGG
>CAYOJP010000523.1:0-1825 GCA_964404305.1 uncultured Gammaproteobacteria bacterium | reverse complement strand
CGCTGTCGCGCCACCACTATCCCAAGCAGTTCCTGCGCCTGGGCGGCGAGCACACGCTGCTGCAGCAGACCGTGCTGCGCCTGACGCCGCCGGGCGCCCCGCCGCCGCGGCCGCTGGTGGTATGCAACGAGGACCACCGCTTCCTCGTCGCCGAGCAATTGCGCCGCATCGATGCCCTGGGCGGCAACATCCTCATCGAGCCGGCCGGGCGCAACACCGCGCCGGCGCTGACGGCGGCGGCGCTGCACGCCCGTCGCGACGGCGCCGATCCGCTGCTGCTCATGCTCCCGGCCGATCACGCGATCGCCGATGCCGGCGCGCTGCGCGCCGCGGTCGCGACGGGCAGCCTGCTCGCGGCCGCGGGCACCCTCGTCGCCTTCGGCGTGGTGCCCACCGCGCCGGAGACGGGTTACGGGTACGTGCGGGTCGGCGCGGAACTCGGCGACGGTGCCCGACGCCTGGAGGGCTTCGCCGAGAAGCCCGACCTCGATACCGCGCGGCGCTACCTCGCGAGCGGCGAGCACCTGTGGAACAGCGGCATGTTCCTGTTGCGCGCCTCGACCTGGCTGCGGGCAATCGACGCGCTCGCGCCGGATATCGGCCGCGCCGTGGCCGCCGCGATCGCGGCGGCCGGCGACGACGGCGACTTCGTCCGGCTCGGTCGCGAGGCTTTCGAGGCCAGCCCGTCCGATTCGGTCGACTACGCGGTGATGGAGAAGCTGGCAGACGCCGGCATCCCGGCCGCGGTCGTGCCGCTCGCCGCCGGCTGGTCCGACGTCGGCTCGTGGGCCGCGGTGCGCGGCCTGCTCGACCGCGACGCGCAGGGCAACGCCGTCCGCGGCGACGTATTCGCGCTCGAGTGCCGGGACAGCCTGCTGCTGGCCGAACATCGCCTGCTCGCCGCCATCGGCTGCGAGGACCTCGTCGTCGTCGAGACCGCCGACGCCGTCCTCGTCGCGCGCCGCGATCGCGCGCAGGACGTCAAGCGCATCGTCGCCTGGCTCACCGAGAACGGCCGCGACGAGCGCCTCACGCACCGGCGCGTCTACCGCCCCTGGGGCAGCTACGAGAGCATCGACGCGGGGCCCCGCTTCCAGGTCAAGCGCATCACGGTGGACGCCGGGCACAGCCTGTCGCTGCAGATGCACCACCACCGCGCCGAGCACTGGATCGTCGTCTCGGGCACCGCCCGGATCACCCGCGGCGAGGAGGAGTTCCTGCTCGGCGAGAACCAGTCGACCTACATTCCGCTGGGGGTGCGGCACCGGCTCGAGAACCCGGGCATGATCCCGCTGGAGATGATCGAGGTGCAATCCGGAACCTACCTCGGCGAGGACGACATCATCCGCTTCGTCGACCAGTACCGGCGCTCGTGACCGCGCCCTCGCGCTCGGACCGGATCTACGTCGCCGGCCACCGCGGCCTGGTGGGCTCGGCGATCGTCCGCGCGCTGGAGCGCGCCGGCTATGGCAATCTCGTCCTGCGCACGCGCGCCGAACTGGACCTCACCGATCGCCCGGCCGTCGACCGCTTCCTGGCCGCCGCGCGGCCGGCCTGCGTCATCGATGCCGCGGCGAAGGTGGGCGGCATCCATGCCAACGACTCGTATCCGGCCGACTTCATCCGCGACAACCTGCAGATCGAGGTGAACCTGGTCGATGCGGCCTGGCGCGCCGGCGCGGGCAAGTTCGTGTTCCTGGGCTCCTCCTGCATCTACCCGCGCCTCGCGCCGCAGCCCATGCGCGAGGACTGCCTGCTGACCGGACCGCTGGAGCCGACCAACGAGTGGTACGCGATCGCCAAGATCGCGGGCATCAAGCTGTGC
>CAYOJP010000522.1:0-1825 GCA_964404305.1 uncultured Gammaproteobacteria bacterium | reverse complement strand
TCGCCGCGGACCCGCCCGGCACCGGCGCCCTCAGCTTTTCACCGTCGAGTGCAGCACGATTCCGCTCTGCCATTCAGCCTGCACCTGCGCCGACGGCCGGCGCCCGGTCGTCCAGCCGCGCCAGTTCCACGGTGCGCGCGTCGAGCATGCGGTGCAGGCCGCGCACCACGCCATCCGGGTAGCGGCGCGCGTCGGCGAAGCTGAGCAGGCCGTACAGGGCATTGGTCTCGCGCCGCAGGTCGCGGATGCGCTGCAGTTCAGGCTGGGCCATGGTCGTCACCTCGTGCGCGTGGATGAACGCGCGGGATTGTCGCGGCGCGGCATTACAACCGTGCGACGGTCGGGCGCGCGGCCGCGTCGTGCCGGCGGGAGGGGTTGGCGGTGATCGAGATCGTCCTGGAAGTCCTGGTCATCGTCGCGCTGGTCGTACTGAACGGCGTATTCGCCATGTCCGAGATGGCGCTCGTGTCCTCGCGCAAGGGGCGCCTGCAGGAACTGCGCGACGGCGGCCATCGCGGGGCCCGCGCAGCGCTGCGCCTCCTCGACGATCCGACCCGCTTTCTCGCCACCGTCCAGATCGGCATCACGCTCATCGGCATTCTCGCCGGCGCCTTCAGCGGCGCGACGCTGGCCGACAAGCTGGGTGCGCTCCTCGATACGCTGCCGGGCGTCGCCCCGCACGGGGATGTGCTCGCCATCGGCATCGTGGTCGTGGCGATCACCTACCTGTCGCTGGTCGTCGGGGAACTGGTGCCCAAGCGGATCGCCCTGTCGCACGCGGAAACGATCGCGTCGGCGGTCGCGCGGCCGATGGCCGCGGTGTCCCGCTTCGCGGCGCCCGCGGTGTGGGCGATCCGCCTGTCGGTCGACGCACTGCTCGGCCTGGCGGGTCAGCGCGACCGGCGCCAGGCCGTCGTTTCGGAGGACGAGGTCAAGGCGCTGATCGCCGAGGGCACGCGCGCCGGCGTGTTCGTCCCGCGGGAGCGCGAACTCATCGAGGGCGTGCTGCGCATCGCCGACCGGCCGGTGCGCCTGCTGATGACCGACCGCGCCGACGTGGTCTGGCTGGAGGCCGACGCGAACGCGCGCACGGTGCGCGCGACGCTCGCCGGCACGCGCCACTCGCGCTACCCGTTGTGCCGGGGCGACCTCAACAACCCGATCGGGATCGTGCGCGCGAAGGATCTCCTCGATCGCATGCTCGCCGGCGGCTCTCCCGATCTCGCCGCGATCGCCGGGCCGGTCGAGATCGTGCCGGAGTGGCTGCCCGGGCTCGCGCTGCTCGATCGCTTCCGCGAGACCGGCCGGCACATCGCGGTCGTGCGCGACGAGGCCGGGCCCACCCTCGGCATCGTGACGTCGACCGACATCCTCGCCGCGATCGCGGGCGATCTGCCGGGCGTGGGCGACTCCTCCGGGGAGAGTATCGTGCAGCGCGAGGACGGCTCATGGCTCGTCGACGGCCGCATGCCGATCGACGAGTTCGAGGATCGCTCGGGCCTGCGCGGCCTGCGCGGGCAGGGCGAGTACCACACCGTCGCGGGTCTGGTGCTGCACCTGCTCGGTGACTTGCCGCGGGCGGGGCAGCACGTCGAGCACGCCGGCACGCGCCTGGAGGTGATCGACATGGACGGGACCCGCATCGACAAGATCATCGTGTGGCCGGCACAGGAACAGCACGAGTTCGAGCAGCACCCCGGCGCCTTCGATTCGTGACCGGACGCCAGCCCCGTGGAGGGCTGAACAGCGGAGCGGAATTGCGCTGCACCTGACATTGGAAAACCCGGGCGTGGGGGGGGGGGGGGGGGGGGGGGGGGCGGGGGGG
>CAYOJP010000521.1:0-1826 GCA_964404305.1 uncultured Gammaproteobacteria bacterium | reverse complement strand
ACCCGGAGGAGAAGACGCCGCAGTCGCCGCGCTTCCGCGGGCTGCACGCGCTGCGCCGGTACGCCAACGGCGAGGAGCGCTGCATCGCGTGCAAGCTGTGCGAGGCGGTGTGCCCGGCGGTCGCGATCACGATCGAGTCCGAGCAGCGCGCCGACGGCACCCGGCGCACCACGCGCTACGACATCGACCTCACCAAGTGCATCTTCTGCGGGTTCTGCGAGGAGTCCTGCCCGGTCGATTCCATCGTGGAAACGCGCCATTTCGAATATCATGGCGAGCAGCGTGGGGATCTGCTCATGACCAAGGACCGGCTGCTCGCGAACGGCGATCGCTTCGAGGCGCAGATCGCGGCCGACCGGATGGAGGAGTCCCGCTACCGGTAGGCCGGTGGCGGGCCCGCACATGGTCGAGACGGCGGTCTTCTACGGTTTCGCGGGCCTGCTGCTGTTCGCGGCCACGATGGTGATCACCGTGCGCAACCCGGTGCACGCGGCGCTGAGCCTGGTGCTCGCGTTCGTCGCCAGCAGCGGCCTGTGGCTGCTGCTGGAGGCCGAGTTCCTCGCCATCGCGCTGGTGCTCGTGTATGTCGGCGCGGTGATGGTGCTGTTCCTGTTCGTCGTCATGATGCTGGACATCAATCTGGCCGTCCTGCGCGAGGGCTTCACCCGGCGCCTGCCGCTCGGCGTCGCGGTCGCCGCGGTCATGGCCGGCGCCATGTCGGTGCTCGTGGGGCCGGACAGGTTCGGCCTCGCGCAGGTCGCCGCACCCGCCAGGGCGACCGCCGATTTCAGCAACACGCGCGAGCTCGGACGGGTGCTCTACACCGAGTACGCATACCCGTTCGAGATTGCCGCCGTCGTCCTGCTGGTGGCCATCGTGGCCGCGATCGCGCTCACCATGCGGCCATCGCGCCTGAAGCACCACCCCAGGCCCGAGCAGCAGGTGCTCGCGCGCCGGACCGACCGGGTGCGCCTGGTGAAGATGCCGGCCGTGAAGGACGACCAGTGACGACGACCCGGAGGCGCGGCTGATGCTGTCCCTGTCGCACTTCCTCGTGCTGGGCGCGCTCGTGTTCTGCCTGAGCGTGGCCGGCATGTTCCTGAACCGCAAGAACGTGATCGTGCTGCTGATGTGCATCGAGCTGATGCTGCTGGCGGTGAACATGAACTTCATCGCCTTCTCGCACTACCTCGGCGACATCCACGGCCAGGTGTTCGTGTTCTTCGTGCTCACCGTCGCCGCCGCCGAGTCCGCCATCGGCCTTGCGATCCTCGTGGTCCTGTTCCGCAACCACCGCACCATCAACGTCGAGGACCTCGACGCGATGAAGGGCTGACGCGACGCCGGCACGGGGCTGCGGCCGGGCACGCCAGGAAGTCACAGGGACGACATGCACAACCTCTACCTGACGATCGTGCTGGCACCGCTCGCGGCGGCGATTGCGGCCGGCCTCGGCGGGCGCCTGCTCGGTCGCGCCGGCGCCCACTGGGTGACCATCCTCGGGGTGGGCCTGTCCTGCGTCCTGTCGCTGGTCGCATTCAAGCAGATCGTGCTCGACGACGCCGGCATCCACGCGGCCACCGTCTACCGCTGGGCGACCATCGGCGGCCTGGAGTTCGAGGTCGGCTTCCTGGTCGACCGGCTGACCGTGACCATGATGGCGGTGGTGACCTTCGTGTCGCTGATGGTGCACATCTACACCATCGGCTACATGCACGACGATCCGGGGTACCAGCGCTTCTTCAGCTACATCTCGCTGTTCACGTTCAGCATGCTGATGCTGGTGATGTCCAACAACTTCCTGCAGCTGTTCTTCGGCTGGGAGG
>CAYOJP010000520.1:0-1830 GCA_964404305.1 uncultured Gammaproteobacteria bacterium | reverse complement strand
CCAACCCCGGGGAGGGCCATCGCGGGCAAGCCCGCTCCTACAGGAGCTACGCACCGACGTTGGAGCAAGGCACCTGTAGGAGAGTCCCGCAGGTCGCGCTTAAGATAAGGCGCTCATCCCCCTTCCGTACCGAGCGCATGCGAACCCTTTATCCCGCCACCGAGCCGCGGTCGATCATTCCCCTGGCCGTCGGCGATGGCCACCTGCTGCACGTCGAGGACTGCGGTCGCGCGGACGGGCTGCCGATCCTGTTCCTGCATGGCGGCCCCGGCTCGGGCTGCAAGCCCTATCACCGGCAGTTCTTCGACCCGACCCGCTGGCGTCCGGTGCTCTTCGACCAGCGCGGCGCCGGCCGTTCGACGCCCCGCGGCGACATCGTGCACAACGACAGCCGGCGGCTCCTCGCCGATATCGAGGCCATCCGCGAGCGGCTGGGCATCGAGCGTTGGGCCCTGTTCGGCGGTTCCTGGGGCGCGGCGCTTGCGCTGCTGTACGCGCAGGCCCACCCGCAGCGCGTGACCGGCATGGTCCTGCGTGGCGCATTCCTCGCCCGCCCGCGGGACGTCGACTGGTTCTTCGGCGACGGCGCGCGCCGCCTGTATGCGGACCACTGGGAGCGTCTGTGCGCGGCGGTCGGCAGCGACGATCCGGCGCTGATCGTGAGCCTGTGCCATGCGCTGCTGCGGGACGGGGACCGAGGCGAGCGCGAGCGCATTGCGCGGGCCTGGTCGGCGTGGTCGGGCGCCATCGTGGCGTTTTCGCTCAGCGGCGGGGATGCGGGTGGGGACAGCGACGCCGACAGGCTGATCGCGGATACGACGATCGAGGCCCATTACGCCGTGCACGGCTACTTCCTGCGGCCGAACCAGTTGCTGGACGACATTGCCCGCCTGCCGGACGTGCCCGTGACGATCGTCCATGGACGCCGCGACCTGACCTGCCCCCTCGAGGGCGCGTGGGCGCTGCACCGCGCGCTGCCGCGCTCCAAGCTGGTGGTCCTGCACGAGGCGGGGCACCTCGCCAACGAGCCGGCCATGGTCGATGCGCTCGTGGGCGCGAGCGACGAACTCGCGGAGCTGATCGCGCCGTGAAGGCGGGCCCGTCTCCCGCGCAGCCGGTCATCATGGGCGTGCTCAACGTCACGCCCGACAGCTTCTCGAACGCAGGCGAGCACTACGACCCGGGCATCGCCATCGCCCACGGTCTGCAGCTCGCAGCTGAAGGCGCGGCCATCATCGACGTCGGTGGCGAATCGACACGACCGGGCGCCGTCCGCATCGACGCCGCCGAGCAGCTGCGCCGCACGCTGCCGGTCATCCGGGCGCTGCGGCGCGAACTCCCCGCGCAGACCGCCATCAGCATCGACACGACGCTGGCCGACGTCGCGGACGCGGCACTCGAATCGGGCGCGACGATCGTCAACGACATCGCTGCGGGCGTCGAGTCGGATACGCTCGGCGTCGCCGCCCGCCACGGGGCGCCCATCGTGCTCATGCACATGCAGGGCACGCCGGCGACCATGCAGGCGGATCCTCGCTACGGCGACGTCGTGGCGGAGGTCCTCGGGTTCCTGCGGGAGCGGGCCGATGCCGCGCAGCGCGCGGGGATCCCGAAGGAGGACGTCTGGCTCGACCCCGGCATCGGCTTCGGCAAGACGCGCGCACACAACCTCGCGCTCGTGGCGAACCTGGCGACCTTCGTGGCCACCGGGCACCCGATCGTCCTGGGCACCAGCAGAAAGCGGTTCATGGGCTCGATCACGCGCGAGACCGACTTCCGCATGCTGGTCGGCGCGACCTGCGCGACGACGGCCATCGGCGTCGAAGCCGG
>CAYOJP010000519.1:0-1831 GCA_964404305.1 uncultured Gammaproteobacteria bacterium | reverse complement strand
CGCCGATGCCCTCCTGCACGCCGGCCGGCAGGCGCTGGATCGCGCCTGGCAGCTGCCGCTGTGGGACGACTACCAGCGCGCGCTCGACAGCAACTTCGCCGACATGGCGAACGTCGGCGGCCGCGAGGGCGGCGCCATCACCGCCGCCTGCTTCCTGTCGCGCTATGTCGCCAAGCAGCACTGGGCGCACCTCGACATCGCCGGCGTCGCCTGGCGCACGGGCAAGGAGAAGGGCGCCACCGGGCGGCCGGTGCCGCTGCTCGTCCAGTACCTGCTCGACCAGAGCGCGGCGTGACCCGCGTCGACTTCCACGTGCTCGCACCCGGACGGCGCGGCGGCGCCGAGCATGCCGCCTGCGCGCTTGCGGCGGAGCTGTTCGCGGCCGGGCGGCGGGTGTACATCCACACCGACGACGCCACCGCCAGCGCGCGCCTGGACGACCTGCTGTGGACGTTTCAGGACACGAGCTTCGTGCCGCACGGCCGCGCGGGCACGCAGGGCGACGAGCCGCCGGTGCTGATCGGCGAGACCGAGCCGCCCCCCGCCGCCGGCGATGCGCTCATCAACCTGCGCCCCGACGTGCCGGCCTGCTTCAGCCGCTTCGCGCAGGTGCTCGAGATCGTGCCGGCCGACGCTGCCGGCAAGGCCGCCGCGCGCGCCCGCTGGCGCCACTACAAGGAGCGCGGCTATCCCCTGACCAACCGCGACCTGGCGTGAGCGACACCCCGCGCGAACCGCGCACGACCACCGGCGTCGAGCCGCTCGAGGCGGCGATCGACGCGCTGGAGTCGCTCATCGACCAGACCGCCCAGGCGGCGGGCGAGGCGCACCTGCCGGTCCTGAACGACGCGGTCGACGATGCCGACGACGTGTTCGGGGACGACGACGCCGACGACGGCGCCGACGCACCCGAAGCCGGGGCGCGCGAGCGGATCACCGCCATCGTCGGCGAGCTCGAGACGCTGGTCACCGAAGGATTGCCGCAGGTCGCGCGCACCGGAGCCCCGCCAACCGCCATGGACAAGACCTACGAACCGCAGGCGATCGAGAGCCGCTGGTACCAGCGCTGGGAGGCCGGCGGGCTGTTCCGCGCGCAGGGCGACGGCGCGCCCTACTGCATCATGCTGCCGCCGCCCAACGTCACGGGCAGCCTGCACATGGGCCATGCCTTCAACAACACGATCATGGACGGGCTCATCCGTCACCACCGCATGCTCGGCAGGCGCACGCTGTGGCAGTGCGGCACCGATCACGCGGGCATTGCCACGCAGATGGTCGTGGAGCGCCAGCTCGCGCAGCAGCATGTGAGCCGCCACGACCTGGGTCGCGAGGGCTTCGTGGCGCGGGTGTGGGAGTGGAAGGAACAGTCCGGCAGCACGATCACGCGCCAGCTGCGACGGCTCGGCACGTCGATGGACTGGGACCGCGAGCGCTTCACGCTCGACGAGGGCCTGTCGCGCGCGGTGACCGAGGTGTTCGTGCGTCTGCACGAGGACGGCCTCGTCTACCGCGGCCAGCGGCTGGTCAACTGGGACCCGGTGCTGCACACCGCGATCTCCGACCTCGAGGTGGTGGCCGAGGAGGAATCGGGGCACATGTGGCACATCCGCTATCCGCTCGCCGACGGCGACGGGCACGTGGTGGTGGCGACCACGCGGCCCGAAACGATGCTCGGCGACAGCGCAGTGGCCGTGCACCCGGAGGACGGACGCTATTCGGCGCTGGTCGGCCGCCAGCTCGTGCTCCCGCTCACCGGGCGCACGATACCGGTGATCGCCGACGAGTACGTGGACCCGGCGTTCGGCTCGGGCTGCGTGAAGATCACGCCCGC
>CAYOJP010000518.1:0-1846 GCA_964404305.1 uncultured Gammaproteobacteria bacterium | reverse complement strand
AACGCTATCGCGGCTGAAGCCGCTCCTACAGGAGTGCTGCCCAACGCCAGGTGCGTAGCTCCTGTAGGAGCGGGCTTGCCCGCGATGCTTTTCCCGGGGTCGGCGCCTGTCAGCCGGATGCTTCGGCGCAGCGCTTGAGCACCGTGCGGCCGTAGCTGGTGGTGCAATCCTCGCCGGTGCACGCACGCTGGCCGGTCAGTTGCAGCGTGTCGTCGTCCACGCGGACCGCGCGCAGCATCACGGCGGCCGCCGGAGGGATCGACTCCTCGATCGCGAGCAGCACGACGCGATCGCCACGGCGCTTGATCGCGACGCGCGTCGGCGGCGCATCGACCCGGCCGGTAGCCTCGGCCACGCGCTGGATGATGCCGGCCTGCCACAGGGACTCGCCGACGGCGTAGAGGTGGATGTCGATCTCGGCGCCCGGGCTGCCGCAGTCGCTCGACCAGTGACCGAGCAGGGGCTCGGCCGTCGCGGCGCCCGCGAACAGCAGGCCGCACAGGAGCAGTCCCCGTTGCCAGCGGGAGTTCGCGGGCTCACGCGCGCGCCCGCCTGCAGCTGCATTCCTTCCCCGTGCCGGACGTGAATCGGCGCAGGTCGCCTTCTCCTGGCTGGCGCGGGCGGGAGCCCGCGAATACTGCCGGGCCGGCGCTGCGCCGTGCGTCGCGAGCGTGCCCGGGCCCGCCGCGCCGTTCATCAGCGCTCCGGCAGCGGAGTGACTTCCGTCTCGCCGGGCACCGGCGCAAAGCGCCCGGCGCGCCAGTCGGCCTTGGCCTGCTCGATGCGCGCCTCGGAGGTGGCGACGAAGTTCCACCACATGCGGCGCTCGCCGAGCGCTGCGCCGCCCACGAGCACGAGGTGCGCGGCCGCGGCCGCCGTGACGTTCACGGGCGCGCCGGGCGCGAGCACGAGCATCGTCCCCGCGGAGTGCATGTAGCCGTCGATGCGCACCTGCCCGGCGACGATGTAGAGCGCGCGCTCGGGTCCCGCGGCAGGCACGACGAACGTCACGCCCGGCGGCACGCGCGCCTCGGCGCACAGCGTGGGCGAGCGCGTCGCGACCGGCGAGCGCAGGCCCCAGCCCTCGCCGATCAGGACGCGCAGTGTCACCCCGCCGACCTCGCCCCCCGGCAGGGCATCCCCGGCGTAGTGCGCGAACGCGGGCGCCATGTCCTCGTCGGCGGCGGGCAACGCGAGCCAGAACTGCAGTCCGTGCAGGCGCGAACGTTCGCTGTCCGAACGCACGGAGCGCTCGGAATGCGCGATGCCTCGCCCGGCGGTCATGAGGTTGACGTCGCCGGGGCGGATCGACTGCACGATGCCGAGGCTGTCGCGGTGGACGAGTTCGCCCTCGAACAGGTAGGTGACGGTGGCGAGGCCGATGTGGGGATGCGGGGGCACGTCGAGCCCCGCGCCGGCCGCGAGGCTGGCCGGACCCAGGTGATCGAGGAACACGAACGGCCCCACGGCGCGCCGGCGCGCGGTGGGCAGCACGCGGCGCACGCTGAAGCCGCCCAGGTCGCGCTGGCGCGGCGCGATCTCGAGCTCGACGGCGGCAGGCACCGTGCTCATCGCGAGCGCCGCAGCCGGCGCATCAGATCAGGCGCTCGAAGTTGAAGTAGGCCTTGCGCCAGCGCACCACGGTGATGGACTCGAACAGGCCCGCCCTGGTGAACGGATCGTTGTCGATGAACGCCTGCGCCTCGGCCCGATCGTCGGTGTCGACGATGAGGATGCCGCCGTGGCCGCCCGTGCCGTCGTCATTGAGCATCGCGCCGGCGGCGAGCAGGCGGTGCTTGTTGGCGTCGAGGTACTCGATGTGCGGCGGGCGCGCGGCGAGCCGCTG
>CAYOJP010000517.1:0-1865 GCA_964404305.1 uncultured Gammaproteobacteria bacterium | reverse complement strand
GCACGCGGAAGCGGTACTTGCGGCGCGCCACGCGCATGAACGGCTGGATCTTGCCGTTCACCGTGAACTTGTCGCCGATGATGCCGTCGAGGTTGAACAGGTCGTAGTAGCCCTTGCCCGCCGGGTCGAACACGCGGTCGTGGATCACCAGCGGCACATCGAAGTCACCGCTCGGCAGGCGCCACGCCGTCGGGCTGGTGTCGTTCTCGTTGCCGGTGTCGAACTCGTTGAACAGGTAGTAGAGCCCCATGTTGCCGCGGTACACGTTCTGCGCCGTGAAGTCGAGGCAGTGGTCGTGGTACCACAGCGTGCTCATGGTCTCGCGAGGGTCGCCCAGCGGCCCGAACTTGGGATCCGTGAACCCGGCGCGCTTGTTGAGGATCAGGTGGTCCTTCCACGTGCCCGGGTCGATCATGTCGAGCGGGTTGCCGTCGGACTCCGAGGCGGTGTGGAAGTTGTGCAGGTGCGTGGTGGGCGTGGGCCGGCCGTAGCCCTTGTGCGCGGCCACGTCCGGCAGGTTGTTGCAGAAGCGCATGATCACCGGCTTGTCGTACCGCGCGTGGATGCGCGGGCCGGGGAACATGTTGTTGAACGCCCAGCAGTCGTCGGCGGGCAGCTCGCGGTGCCACGAGTACTGCACCGCGTTGTTGTCGATGCGGTAGCAGTCGATGTTGTTCAGGTCGACGAGGTTCCAGAACTGGTGGTCGGTGCGGCCCATCTCGCCGGCGGCGTCCTGGCAGTACTTCTGCGGGCCGACGGCGCCCAGCGAGCCGGGTGCGCACGCCTGCGCCACGGGCGGGATCGGCAGCTCCTCGATCCACGGCGTGGTGGGCGGGCTCACCGGGTCGGCGGCGCCCGCGGCGCGGTGCGACAAGCCCAGCTTCGCCACCAGGAACCCGCCGCTCGTCAGCAGGCCCATCTTGAACAGGTCGCGGCGCGACAGCTTCGCCTCGACCAGCTCCACGCGGTTCTTGCGCGCGGTCTCGGTCAGCTTCTGCTTCCATCCGGCCATTTCGTGTACCCCTTTCAGGTGCGGTCGGGCTGCCAGCGAGGGCGCCCGTGGAGTGCGTGGGTGGGGGTCGCGCGCGTCAGCGCAGCACGACCAGCTTGAGCTTGGTCTCCTGGCCACCCGCGCGGGTGCTCAGGAAGTACACGCCGTTGGGGACCGCCCGGCCGGCATCGTCACGGCCGTCCCAGGTCAGCACCTGGCGACCGGCCTCCATCGTGCCGCGCTTGAGCGTGCGCACCCGGCGTCCCGCCAGGTCCAGCATGGCCACCTCGGCCTGCCCGCCCCGCGACGGGATCACGAACGACACGTTCAGCTCGCCGCCCTTGTACGGCAGCGGCCACGCCGACAGCGACCGCGCCGTCGCCACCGCACCGTCCTGGCCCGCCGGCCGGCCGCCCAGCTGCACGCTGGCCGACACCATGCGGAACGAGCCCTTGCCGCCACGCGCCGTGTACGCGATCACCGGCGCCCCGGAACGGTCCAGCGCCAGCGACGTGTTGCGCCCCGTCGCCCCGCTCGCGTCCACCGTCTCCAGCACCCAGATGCCGTCCTGCTCCTGGGCGTACTTGAGCGCGCCCGCCTGCGCATCCATGTAGCTGATGCACGGGTTGCCCGCCGCATCCAGTTCCAGCGACGAGTAGGCGCCCACGTCACCCGTGGCGTCCACCGCCGACTTCTTCCACTCGCCCCCGACCTGCTCGGCGTACTTGAGCGCGCCGGTCTGCAGGTCGTAGTAGCTGATGTGCGGCGCACCCGCGGCGTCCAGCGCGAGCGACGTGTGCTCGCCGACGTCGCCGATGTTGTCCACCGTCTCCACCAGCCACTCGCCGTTGCGCTTGACCGCGTACTTGAGGTC
>CAYOJP010000516.1:0-1873 GCA_964404305.1 uncultured Gammaproteobacteria bacterium | reverse complement strand
TGCTGCTGTCGGCCGACGAGGCCAGCGGCCTCATGACCGTGGTGGTGGTGCCGAAGCACTCGGAGGGCGGCAAGGACGTCCCCGCGCTGGCGATGCCGCTCAAGCTCACGGCTGTCCCCGACGAACTGGATGCCGGCTTCGTGCAGGCCGTGCTCAGCTACTCGACCCATCGCGCCAGCCTGGACGAGCAGGTGGCCGCGACCAACGAAGTGATCGAAGCGGCGAAGGCCGTGGCGGTCAAGAAGGGTGCCGATGCCGTGACGAAGGCCGGCACCAAGCCCGCGCAGCGCGGCACAGTGCCCAAGGCAGCGGCCGGCGACGACGACGCAGACGATGAGCATGGTGGGGACGGCGCCGACGATGCGCCCGCAGCGCCACCCGCGGTCGTGCCGGCCTCGGCTTCCTCTGCCGGACCGGGCGTGCCTGACCTCTTCGGTGCGTGAAGGGAGGCAACCATGTCCATCGTCGTTGCCGCTCTCGCCCGTTGCTTCAAGTACAACGGGATGACGCTGCCGGACATTCCCGGCATGAGCGTCGAACAGGTCAAGGAGGTCTACGCCGCGCAGTACCCCGAACTGCTGACGGCCGAGGCCCAGGTCGGTGAGGTCGTTCGTGGCGTCCAGGAAATCGCCTTCAAGCGCGCGGTCGGCACCAAGGGCTGAGGACGATCCGGTCGCGCGCTATGCCGCGCGGCTGGACCGGTTCCTCGCGCAGCCTGGAGTTGGCGAGGCCGGAGCCCTTGAAGCCGCAATGGGCGAGGCGAAACTGGCTTTCGTGAGCAGCATCGTCCACCAGTTCGCCGAAGACGTGCGCGGCCAGCCCCACGGGGATCGACAGGACCGCATGGTGGTACGCGGCGCGCTCCTTCCGCCACTGTTCTAGCCATGTTTCAGCTGCCCGTCGTTGACCCCTGCATCCCCTGCGCCCTGGTGCCACAGGCGTCCCGCCGTCGTGGGGCGCTGCTGGCCCGGACCCTGCTGCGCACCGGCATCGTCGATGCTGCCTTGATGCCGGCGCGGCCGGGGCCAGATCACCTCCGGAATTGCCAGACCGTGCTGGAGGGTTGGGTCCGCCGTGAACTCGGTGCGCTGCGCATGCTCCGGCCGTACTTCGCGATGAACCTGCGTGAGGCCGGCAGCGATGCCGGGCACGCTGTGGGGCCGTCGTGCACGATCGAGTGGGGCGGCGAGTCCTTCGGCGTGCGCTGCGTGGGGCCGGCACTGGAGTTCCTGGAGCGCCATCAGCCCAGGCTCGGCCGCACGGTGCTTCAGGTGCTGGAGCGGCAGGCGTTTCGCACGTTGCCGATCTACACGCCCGCCATCGTCATGGAGTGCGCCAGCGATGTCTACTGGTACGGCGAGTCCGACGAGGACATGGCTTTGGAAGAGGCCTGCGGCGATGACGCCGACGAGCGTAAGGCCATGCGCGACAACATGGTGACGCGGGCGATGTTCGACAGCACGTTCCCGCGTTGGGCGCTTGGGGGCCGGTCGAGGCCGGTTGGCCGACGCACCTTGCAGCACATCGCCGAGTCCGCGTCAGATCGCCGCGTCGCCAACGTGATCGAGAGCCTAATCAGCGTGCTTGGCGTGGACCTGCCCAACTACGACTGGTCCTTCCGGGAGGGGCGCTTCGTCGGCTTCTCGGGCGTACTGGCCTGGGGCCGCGAGGATGAACTCACCACGCGAGTGCTCGACGACTACGAACAGATGGTCTCGGAAAGCGGCGACTACTTCGAGACCTGCGGCGAACTCACGATCGCTGTCGAGGATCACGAGACATTCGCCCGCTGGTTCGACGCCATGCGGCCGTGGTGCCGGGCGACACGGGCGCTGGACGGCTTGATCTGGCAACTCTGCGAGGGAGACTGGTC
>CAYOJP010000515.1:0-1877 GCA_964404305.1 uncultured Gammaproteobacteria bacterium | reverse complement strand
ACAACTCCTCCTCGCTGCCGGTGGTCGGCGGCAGGAACAATCCCACTTCCATCGCGAACGCTCCCCGGTTGTCCGTCACGCGGCCGTTCGGCGGCCGCCGGATGCCCGGCGCCGCGCGCCGGTGACCTAAGGTAACCTCCAGTCGGGTCGCTTTGCGAGCGCGGTCGGGCGGGCGCGATCCGACTGCGGATAATTACGCGCCAGCGAACTGCGGCCGCGTTGCGGCCTGCGGCATTTCCCGCAAGCGAGCGACGGAACCGGACCTCGCCGCCAACGAGGCGGATCCCGGGCCAGCGCGGGAGAGCGAACGGCTCACAGGTCCAGCGGCTCGCCGAACTCCCGCGCATAGCGCGCGCCGAACTCCCGCGCGCTGAAGCGATGGTTCTGCGTGCCGGCGTGCTCGATCTTGATCGCGCCCATCAGCGAGGCGATGCGGCCGGTGACCTCCCAGTCGAGGCCGCGCTCCAGGCCATACAGCAGGCCCGCCCGGTAGGCGTCGCCGCAGCCAGTCGGATCGTTCACCTGCGCGGGCTTCGCCGGCGGGATGTAGTGCGGCTCGTCGCCCGCGAAGATCGTCGAGCCGTTCGCGCCGCGCGTGACGACCAGCGCGCTCACGTGCTCGAGGACGTCGCGCTCGTTCATTCCGGTGCGGTCCTGCAGCAACTGCCACTCGTAGTCGTTGACCGTCACCCAGGTGGCCTGCTCGATGAAGCGGCGCAGGTCGTCGCCGTCGAACATCGGCATGCCCTGCCCGGGATCGAAGATGAACGGGATGCCCGCCTCCTCGAACTGCGCCGCATGCTGGAGCATGCCGTCGCGCCCGTCGGGCGAGACGATGCCGAGCTTGATGCCCGGCGCGTCGGCGACCCGATTGCGATGCGACTCGCTCATCGCGCCGGGATGGAACGCCGTGATCTGGTTGTCGTCGAGATCGGTCGTGATGAAGGCCTGCGCCGTCAGCGTGCCCTCGACCGGCGTGACGCGCGAGCGATCGATGCCGCAACGATCCATCCACTGCGCGTAGGGTTCGAAGTCGGTGCCCACGGTCCCCATCGGCAGCGGCTGCCCGCCGAGCAGCTTCAGGTTGTAGGCGATGTTGCCGGCGCATCCACCGTACTCCCGGCGCATGTCCGGCACCAGGAACGAGACGTTCAGCATGTGGATCTTGTCGGGCAGGATGTGGTTCTTGAACCGGTCCCTGAACACCATGATGTTGTCGTAGGCGAACGAACCGCAGATGAGGACCGTCATGGCGGGGAATCTCCGTGGAGGCAGGGGGGCATGGCCGCGGGGCGCCGGTGGCGCTCAGCTCGCCTCGAGCAGGCGGGCGTCGGGCGCCCGGGCCCGGCCGTCGCGCTCGAGCACCGCGCGCAGGTAGCGGCCGGTATGGGAATGCGGGTGGGCGGCGAGCGTCTCCGGCGTCCCGGTCGCGACGATCCACCCGCCGCCATCGCCGCCCTCGGGGCCCATGTCGATGATCCAGTCGGCGGTCTTGATGACGTCGAGGTTGTGCTCGATGACCAGGATGGTGCTGCCGCCGTCGCGCAGCCGTGCCAGCACGCCCAGGAGCTGCTCGATGTCGTGGAAGTGCAGTCCCGTCGTCGGCTCGTCCAGGATGTAGAGCGTGCGCCCGGTGTCGCGGCGGGACAGCTCGCGCGAGAGCTTCACGCGCTGCGCCTCGCCGCCGGAGAGCGTGGTCGCGCTCTGGCCCAGGCGGATGTAGCCCAGGCCCACGTCGAGCAGGGTCTGCAGTTTCTGCGCGACCATCGGCACGGGGTCGAAGAACGCGCGCGCCTCCTCGACGGTCATGTCGAGGACCTCGGCGATGGAGCGGCCCGTGTAGGTGACCTCCAGCGGCTCGCGGTTGTAGCGGCGTC
>CAYOJP010000514.1:0-1900 GCA_964404305.1 uncultured Gammaproteobacteria bacterium | reverse complement strand
TGAAGTGGAGGTTGATGTCCTCCATCGGCACGACCTGCGCGTAGCCGCCGCCGGCGGCGCCGCCCTTGACGCCGAACACCGGCCCGAGCGAGGGCTCGCGCAGGCAGATGATCGCGCGCTTGCCAATCCGGTTGAGCGCGTCGCCCAGGCCCACGGTCGTGGTGGTCTTGCCCTCGCCGGCCGGCGTCGGGCTGATGGCGGTCACCAGCACGAGCCGGCCGTCGGGCCGGCCGGACAGCCCGGCGATGTGGTCCAGCGAGAGCTTGGCCTTGTAATGGCCGTGGGGCTCGAGGTGCAGCGGGTCGATCCCGCAGCGGTCCCGGGCCAGGTCGATGACCGGCTTGAGCGTGGCCTGCTGGGCGATTTCGATGTCCGTGGGCATGGGGTCCGGTCTCCGGCTGCGGTCCGTCGTGGGCCGGAGCCGATCGCGGCCGGGTCCGGCACGCGCGACGCCTGCCGCGCGCAGCCGACGATTCTAGTCGGCGCCGCCGGGCGCCGTACCGGCCACGCGGGAAACACCGCGTTAACGCGGGGTTAACAACGGCGCCAGCGGCTTAGAATGCATGCAGCGTGAACATCCCCGCCCGTGTGCAGGCTGCTGCCGAGCGTCTCCGCGCGCTTCCGGACCGGGTCGCGCTGGCCGCGCTGGGCCTGGCCACCGGCGTCCTGGCCGGCGGCTTGACGGTGCTGTTCGTAGGCGCCATCGACGCGCTGCACGGCGTGCTGCTGCCGGGCGGCGTGCCCGACGACTTCGAGTCGCTGCCGGCGCTCGCCCGCGCCGGGCTGCCGCTCGCAGGGGTGGTGGTGGCCGCCGCCCTGTTCGCGGTGCTCGGGCCGTCGCTGCGGATCGGCGTGGTGCACGTCATCGAGCGGATGGCGGTGGCAGGCGGCCGGCTGCCCCTGCGCAACGCGGTCCTGCAGTTCCTCGGGACGATCTGCGTGCTCGGGACCGGGGCGTCGGTCGGACGCGAGGGCCCGGCAGTGCACCTGGGGGCCGTGGCCGGCAGCGTGCTCGGCCAGCACTGCAGGCTCACCGAACAGGGTCTGCGCACTCTGGTGGGCTGCGGGGTCGCCGCCGCCATCGCCTCGAACTTCAACACACCGCTCGCCGGGGTCGTGTTCGCGATGGAAGTGGTGCTGATGGAGTACACGCTGGCGGGTTTCGTGCCCATCATCCTCGCGGCCGTGGCGGGGGCCACGGTCGGACAACTCGCGTTCGGTGCCGCCCCGTCGCTGCCGGTGCCGCCGGTCGTGCTCGGCAGCTTATGGGAACTGCCCCTGATCGTGACGGCGGGCCTCGCCATCGGGGCGCTCGCCGCCGCCTTCTCGCGCGCGCTCCTGCACGTTGCCGCCTGCGCCCGCCCCTGGCCATGGCCGGCACGCCTGACCGCCGGCGGACTGGCAACCGCCGCCGCCGGGCTTGCGGTGCCGGAGGTGATGGGGCTCGGTTACGACACCGTGGGCCGCGCGCTCGCCGACGGGTACGGAGTCGCGATGCTCGTGGCGATCGTCGCCCTCAAGCTGCTCGCGACAGCGGCCGCGATCGGCTGCGGGCTGCCCGGCGGACTCATCGGCCCGACGCTGGTGATGGGTGCCGCGGCCGGCGGGGTGGTGGGCGCCGCCGGTGCGGCACTGGCGCCACTCGCGGTCTCGCACGCGGGCCTGTACGCGATCCTCGGGGCCGGCGCCATGATGGGCGCTACGCTGCAGGCCCCGCTCGCCGCGCTGACCGCGTTGCTGGAGATGACCGGCAACCCGCACATCATCCTGCCGGGCATGCTCGCGATCGTCACCGCGTGCCTGGCGAGCCGCGAGATCCACGGCTGCGATTCGGTGTTCCACGCGCAGATGCGGGCCGCCGGGTTGCGGTACCACCCGCCGGGGGTGGCGCACTGACGAC
>CAYOJP010000513.1:0-1900 GCA_964404305.1 uncultured Gammaproteobacteria bacterium | reverse complement strand
TCGGCCGAGTTCCGCGTCCCGGTGTATCGCGGTGAGCGCTGGCCGATCACGGTGGACGTCGCGCCCTTCGTCGACGCCGGCGGCGCATGGGAGGTCGAAGGCAGTACGCCGCAGCCCGGCGTGATCGTCTCCGCCGGTCTCGGCCTGCGCGCGACGCTGGGCAACCGTCTCGGCGCCCAGCTCTACTGGGGGCATGCTTTTCGCGCGGTGGACGATCCGGGCGGCGATCCGCAGGATGACGGTATCCATTTCGCGTTCGCAGCGAGTCCCTTCGAATGAGCGTTGCGCCCCTGCCGCGGTGGCTGCCGTGGTCGGTGCTCGCGGGGCGAGCGCTCGGCACGTTGCTGCTCGTAAGCTCGATGACGGGCACCGTGGCCATGGAGATTCCGTGCGCCGAGATATCGATCAGCGTGGCCACGCTCCTGGCCGGACAGCACCACGAGGAGGCGGTGCGTGCCGGCGACGCCGCCCTCGACACCTGCGGCGGATCCCTGACCGCCGCGTCACTGATCGACCTGCATCTGGCCAGGGCAGAAGCACTGCAGGCCCTCGGTCGGTATCTTGAGGCACAGGCGGGGTTTGGCGCCGCGCTCGACGGGGCGCGCGCCGCGCGCGATCCCGAGCGGACCATTGCCTCCCTGAGCGGTGCCGCGACGGCTCGCCTCCGACTGGGCAATCTGCCGGGCGCACTGAACGATTTCGAAGCAGCGGCCGGCGAGGCGGTAATCGCCGGGCGCAGCCTGGCCGCGGCCCGAACCTTCGCGAATGCGGCCAGCGTGGCGCTGCGACTGCCCGACGCAACGAAGGCCGCAGTGCTTCTGAGTGAGGCCCGACGCCACGCCGAAGGCATAGATGCGGACGGGGAACGGGCCTTCGTGCTCACCGCCATCGGGCGCCGTCAGTACCGGCTGGCGCTCGCCGACCCAGGCGCCGCGACTACCCCCCGGCGTCAGGCCTATGAAGTGCTCGTGGCCGCCGCCGGACTGGCTGCCCGGACCGGGGACCGACGGACGGAATCGTATGCCCTCGGCTACCTCGGAGAACTGTACGAGCATGCCGGCCGTCGCGAGGAGGCGCTGACGCTCGGACGCAAAGCCTTGTTCATCGCACAGGAGATTGCGGCCCCGGACCTGGCGTTCCGCTGGCACTGGCTGATCGGCCGGCTACTGCGGGCGGGCGACGATCCGGACGGTGCCCGCGAACAGTACCGCGTGGCGATGGATCTCCTCCAGGATGTGCGCGGCGAGTTGCGCCGGGCGACGGCGACCAGCGGCGATCCGGCCGAGAGTTCAGTGAGCGGCGTATATTTCGAGTATGCGGATCTCCTGCTCGCGCAGCAGGCTGCGGCCGGTGGCGCCGAAGGCGAGAAGATCCTGCGGCAGGCTCGCGACGCAGTGGAACTCATCAAGGCGACCGAGCTGGAGGACTACTTCCAGGATGACTGCGTCGCCGCACTGCAGGCGCGCACCGCGGGCGTGGAGGCGGTAGACCCGCATACGGCCGTGCTCTACCCGATCCTGTTCGACGACCGGCTCGAGATCCTGCTGTCGCTGCCGGACGGCCTGAAGCGATACACAACGAGCATCGACAAGGCCGCGCTCACCGGCCGGGTACGCGAATTCCGGCGGCTGCTGGAGAAGCGCACTACCCGCCAATACCTGCCGCACGCGCAGGCGTTGCATGAACTGCTGTTCGCCCCGATCGAGGAGGCTCTGGCCGGGGCGAGGATCGGCACGCTGGTGATCGTGCCCGACGATGTGCTGCGGCTCATTCCTCTGGGTGCACTTCACGACGGGCGGAGCTTTCTCATCGAGCGCCATGCGCTGGCCGTCACGCCGGGCATGACGCTGACGGACCCCAGTCCGCTGGAGGCATCAGGCGCCCACGTGCTCCTCAGCGG
>CAYOJP010000512.1:0-1901 GCA_964404305.1 uncultured Gammaproteobacteria bacterium | reverse complement strand
GGTGCCGGGCGGGTTCGCCGCGACCGTGAGCGCGCAGGACGCGCGCGACCGAGCGATACAGGGACGTACTCGAGCGAGTCGCGGCGGACCCGCCCGGGACCGGCGCCGGCCGGAGTGACCGCCATTTGCGCTCAGCCATATTGCGGCTGACGTGCAGTGGCGGCGCGGCGAGCACGACGCCCGTCGCGGACGCGGGCGCGCCGGGGCAGGCGTCCGCATCCGCCACTGCGGCCATCTGCACGAGCGTGCGGGCGGCCCGTGCGTGACCGGGATCGGCGCCCGCGGCCGCCGCGGCATCGCCTCAGGCGGGCTGAGGAGCGGGTACCCCGTGCCGGCGGGAGCTGCGGATCACCACCCCCACGCGGCGCCCTGCGGCAGCGACGCGCGGGCCCGGCTTCACGGTGCGTCGAACAGCCCCATGTCGCGCAGGCGCTCGACGACGCGGTCGGCGGCCTCCTCCGCGCTCATCGCCGTGGTGTCGATGCGGATCTCCGGGGCTTCCGGCGGCTCGTACGGCGAGTCGATGCCGGTGAAGTTGCGCAGCGCGCCGCTGCGCGCCTTGCGGTACAGACCCTTGGTGTCGCGCCCCTCGGCGACCGGGAGCGGGGTGTCGATGTAGACCTCGCAGAACTCGCCGTCCGCTACCAGCGCCCGCGCCATGGCGCGCTCGGCACGGAACGGGGAGATGAACGAGACCAGCACGATGAGGCCGGCATCGACCATCAGCCGGGCCACCTCGGCCACGCGGCGGATGTTCTCCACGCGGTCGGCATCGGTGAAGCCCAGGTCCTTGTTCAGGCCGTGGCGCACGTTGTCGCCGTCGAGCATGTAGGTGTGGCGGCCCGTGCCATGCAGGCGGCGCTCGACCAGGTTGGCAATCGTGGACTTGCCCGCGCCCGACAGCCCGGTGAACCAGACGACCGCCGGCCGCTGGCCCTTCAGCCGCGCGTGCGCGTGCTTGTTCACCTCGATCGACTGCCAGTGGATGTTGTCGGCGCGGCGCAGCGCGAAGTGGACGAGGCCCGCGCCCACCGTGTTGTTCGTCAGCCGATCGATGAGGATGAAGCCGCCCGTGTCGCGATTCTCCGCGTAGGGGTCGAAGGCGATGCGCTGATCGAGGTTGACGTTGCAGACCCCGATCGCGTTCAGCTCCAGCGTCCGCGCCGGCTCCTGGTCGAGCGTGTTGACATCCACGCGGTACTTGGGCTGGGCAAGTGTCGCACCGACCGTCTTCGCGCCGGACTTGAGCAGGTACGAGCGGCCCGGCAGCATCGGCTCCTCGGCCATCCAGATGATCGTCGCCTCGAACTGGTCGGAGCAGCCCGCCGGCGCGGCCGCGGCCACGAGCATGTCGCCGCGGCTGCAGTCGACCTCGTCGGCGAGCGTGAGCGTCACCGACTGGCCCGCCACCGCCTGCTCCAGATCCCCGTCCCGGGTGACGATGCGCGCCACGGTGCTCTCGCGCCCGGACGGCAGCACCCGCACCCGGTCGCCGGCCCGCACGACGCCGCCGACGATCGGGCCGCAGAAGCCGCGAAAATCGAGGTTGGGCCGGTTGACCCACTGCACCGGCAGGCGGAACGGCCCGCCCTGCACGTCGTAGTCCACCTCGATGCCCTCGAGGTACTCCATCAGCGCCGGGCCGGCATACCACGGGGTGTTGGCGCTGCGCTCGACGATGTTGTCGCCGCGCAGCGCCGACAGCGGGATGCAGGTCACGTCGGTGAGCCCTATCCTGCGTGCGAACTCGCGGTAGTCGGCCTCGATCCGGTCGAACACCTCCTGCGAGTAGCCGGCGAGGTCGAGCTTGTTGATCGCGACCGCGACGTGGCGGATGCCCAGCAGGCGCACGATGTAGCTGTGCCGGCGCGTCTGCGTCAGCACGCCGTGGCGCGCGTCGA
>CAYOJP010000511.1:0-1921 GCA_964404305.1 uncultured Gammaproteobacteria bacterium | reverse complement strand
GGTCTCGCGGCCGGTCTGTTCGGTGCGCGTGGCGACGAGCACCGCCGCGCCCTGCGCGGCGAAGGCGAGGGCGATGCCGCGGCCGATGCCCCGGCCGGAACCGGTGACGATGGCGACGCGGTCGTCGAGGCGGAAGTTCATGGGGTCATCTCCGCGGTGGGGGCGCAATCGCGGCGGCAGCCGCTCCTGCAGGAGTTCCACTCCGGTGTCTGAGCGAGACTCCCTGTAGGAGCGGGCTTGCCCGCGATTTCCTCCGGCGTCGGCGAGGACGGCATGACCCAATCGCGGCTGCAGCCGCTCCTGCAGGAGCCTTGCTCCGGCGTTGGTGCGTCGCGCTTACGCCGGGAACCAGCCGCAGATCGACTTCGCTTCCAGGAACTCCTCCAGCCCGTAGCGGCCCCACTCGCGGCCGTTGCCGCTCATCTTGTAGCCGCCGAAGGGCGAGGCGAAGTCGTGCTTCGCGCCGTTCAGGCGCACCTGGCCGGTGCGGATGCGGCGCGCGACGCGCCTGGCGCGCTCGATGTCGGCCGACTGCACGAAACCGGACAGCCCGTAGGGCGAGTCGTTGGCGATGGCAATCGCCTCCTCCTCGTCGCGGTAGGGCAGGATGGCCAGCACCGGCCCGAAGATCTCCTCGCGCGCGATCGCCATGTCGTTGCGCACGCCGCCGAACACGGTCGGGCGCACGAACCAGCCGCGCGTGATGCCCGGCGGCAGGCCGGGGCCGCCGGCGACGAGCGTGGCGCCTTCCTCCAGCCCGCGCCGGATGTAGTCCTGCACTCGCTCGAACTGCGCCTTGCTCACCACCGGGCCGACCTTGCTCGCGTCGCTGAGAGGGTCGCCGACGACGGTCGCCTCGGCCACGCGCCGGGCGATGGCGAGCGCCTCCTCGTGGCGCGCGGCGGGCACCAGCATGCGCGAGGGGCAGGCGCAGGCCTGGCCGGAGTTCATGAAGCAGGCGGTGACGCCGCTCGCGACGGCGCTCTCGAGGTCGGCGTCGTCGAGCAGGATGTTGGCGGACTTGCCGCCCAGTTCCTGCGCCACGCGCTTCACGCCCGGCGCGGCCATGCGCGCCACGTCCACGCCCGCGCGGGTGGAGCCGGTGAAGGAGACCATGTCGACGTCCGCGTGCGCGGCGAGCGCGGCGCCCACCACCGGCCCCTCGCCGTGCACGAGGTTGAACACGCCCGGCGGCACGCCAGCGGCGTGCATGGCCTGCGCGAACACGTGCGCGTTGAGCGGCGCGATCTCGCTGGGCTTGAGCACCATGGTGCAGCCGGCGGCGAGCGCGGGGGCGACCTTGCAGCCGATCTGGTGCAGCGGCCAGTTCCACGGCGTGATCATCGCGACGACGCCGACCGGCTCGCGGCGCACGAGCGTCGTGCCGAGCCGTTCCTCGAACGCGAACGACTTCAGCGCGTCGATCGCGGCGGGGAAATGGGCGTAGCCGAGGGCTACCTGCGCGTCGCGCGCGAGCCAGGCGGGCGCGCCCATCTCGGACGTGACGGCGGCAGCGAGATCGGCCGCCCGCGCCTGGTACTCGCGGCCGATGCGCTCGAGCAGGGCGATGCGCTCCTCGCGCGTCGTCTGCGAGTACGTCTCGAACGCGCGCCGCGCGGCCGCGACGGCGCGGTCGACGTCGGCGACGCTGCCCAGCGCAACCTGCGCGATCGGCTGCCCGGTGGCCGGGTTCTCCACTGGGATCGTGCGCGGGCTGGCCGGCGCGATCCACTGGCCGTCGATGTAGAACTGCGTCGCGTCGGGCATGGCGGGCGTGTCCTCGTGTCGGGTGGATGCCGGGAGCGCGCGATTATGGCTCAGATGGCGGCGTGGGAGCAGTGCACCTGCAGGAGCGGCTTCAGCCGCGATGGCGTTCGGTGCCGATCCCGGGGAGGGCTATCGCGGGCAAGCCCGCTCCTAC
>CAYOJP010000510.1:0-1937 GCA_964404305.1 uncultured Gammaproteobacteria bacterium | reverse complement strand
CGGGCGACGAGGGCCAGCGCCCAGTCGATGCCGGCCGACACGCCAGCGGCCGTGATGCACGGGCCGTCCTCGACCCAGCGTTCCTGCACCGGTTTGGCGCCGAGGCGCTTCAGCCAGTCCATCAGTGCCCAGTGGGTCGTGGCACGCTTGCCCTCCAGCAGGCCGGCCGCGGCGAGGATCAGCGAGCCGGTGCACACCGACCCGATGACGCGCGCCTGCGCGCCGACGCTGCGCAGGAACTTCTGCACCCCGTCGTCGGCCATCGCGCGGATTGCGCCGATGCCGCCGCCGGGCACGAACACCGCGTAGGCGGTCGGCACCTCGTCGAAGGTGTGGCTGGGCGCGAGGGTGAGCGGCACGTCGGTCGCGACGGGATCGCGCGTCGCGCCGACCGTCACCACCCGGTAGGGCGCGCCCAGATGGACGAGCACCTGCAGCGGCCCGACGATGTCGAGCGGCGTGAGTCCGGGGTAGACGACGAAGGCGACGACACGCTCGCCTTCCAGCGCGTCGATGAGATCGGGCTCTCGGTCCGTCATGCCAGCGTGGGATCGTTATTGGTTGTCCGGGTCGGGGTCGTGCGCCCCGCTCCGCCGCGTCGGCCGCGAGTCGAGCACGGTCGTCGGGACAGGATTGTGCGGGTTTCGGTGCCGAAACTCCATCCCGAACACCGGGATGGGAGTCACAGCCCCGGCTCTCACTGGACCGTGTGCGGACCCTCGACCGCGGTGCCGGCGGCGAGAGTGCGCTCGACGTCGACCCGGTCGTAGCGGTAGGTGCGATTGCAGAACTCGCAGGTGACCTCCAGGGCCCCGTCCGCATCGGCGAGCCCGGCGAGGCGGCCGGCGCCGAGGGCGGCCAGCGTCTGCTCGATGCGCGGGCGCGAGCAGTTGCAGCGGAACGCGACCGGCTCGGAGTCGAGCAGTCGCACGCGCTCTTCGTGGAAGAGACGCAGCAGCAGGTCCTCGGCCGGGAGCTGGAGCAGCTCCGCTGGCGACACGGTGTCGGCGAGCAGGGTCAGGCGCGGCCAGTCGTCCGCATCGCGGTCCGCCGACGGCAGCACCTGCAGCAGCAGCCCGGCCGCCGCGCCCGCGTCGGTCGCGAGCCACAGGCGCGTGGCGAGCTGCTCGGACTGCGCGAAGTACTGCTCCAGCGCCCCGGCGAAGTCCTCGCCCTCGAGCGAGACGATGCCCTGGTAGGGCTCGCCGCCGAGCGTGTGCGTCGTCAGCACGAGGTGGCCCGGGCCGAAAGTCTCCACGAGCGAGCCATCGGGGACCTCGCCTTCCCAGCGCGCAAGCCCGCGCACGGTGCGGGCTGCGCTCGCCTGTGCGACGAGCGTGCGCAACGGGCCGCGCCCCTGGGCTTGCAGAATCAGCGAGCCCTCCAGCTTCAGTGTGGTCGACAGCAGCAGCACGGCCGCGAGCGCCTCGCCGAGCCGCTGGCGCACAGGCGGCGGGTAGGGGTGGATGTCGCGCACGGCTTCCCAGCTCGCGTGCATGCGCACGAGCACGCCGCGCACTGCGCCGGTTTCGATGACGAACCGGTGCAGGCTGTCGCGATCGAGATCCGGCGGCGGGGCGCTCATGCGCGCAGCGTAGCAGAACCCGCGCAGGGCCCGCGCGCGGGCGCCCGGCGCAGTGGCACGGCTCGCGGGCCGCAGGTATCGTGGCGCAACGTGGGCCTTCCGCCCGCGGCTGGCGATGCGAGGGCCGCCCGATGGCGATGTACTGGAAGGAGATCACCGTCAACTGGGGCGAGTCGGACCCGTTCGGGCTGGTGTACTACCCCCGGATCGTGGCCTGGTTCAACGACACCGAGCACGAGCTGTTCCGGACGATCGGCTATCCGATCGACCAGATGATCAAGCACGACCGGACCACTTTCGTGATGGGCGAGATCCATTTCCGCTTCATCGGGCCGGCCGCCTACGGCGACCG
>CAYOJP010000509.1:0-1941 GCA_964404305.1 uncultured Gammaproteobacteria bacterium | reverse complement strand
GCGCCCTGGCCATCCGCGCGAGCGCCTCGTCGAGGAGCGCGCGCGGGCAGCCGAAGTTCAGGCGCAGGTAGCCCGGCGCACCGAACAGCGCGCCGTCGTGCAGGCCCACGCCGGCCGCCTCGAAGAACGCCCTCGGGCTGGGGACGCCCAGCGCCCGCGCGTCGATCCAGGCAAGGTAGGTCGCCTCGACGTGGAAGGTCCGCAGGCCGGGCAGCGCGGCGAGCGCCGACTCGACGCGGTCGCGATTCCCGCGCAGGTAGTCGAGCAGCGCGAGTTGCCACGGGCGCCCCTCGCGGCAGGCGGCCCGCAGCGCGACCAGCCCGAGCGCGGAGGGATCGGCGACGATGCCGGCCATCGCCCGGCGCAGCCGCTGCCGGAGATCGGCGTCGCTCACCACGGCATAGGCGCAGGCGAGGCCCGGAACGTTGAAGGTCTTGCTCGCCGATTGCAGCGTCACGGTGCGCGCCGCCACCTCTGGCGCGAGGGCGGCGCACGGGACGTGCCGGGCATCCGCGTCGAGCACCAGGCCGGCGTGAATCTCGTCGGACACCAGCACGAGATCGTGCCGCTCGCAGAAACCGGCCAGACGCTCCAGGTCCGCGCGCGGCCAGACGCGGCCACAGGGATTGTGCGGGCTGCACAGGAACAGCGCCCGCGTGTCCCGGGTCACCGCCGCCTCCAGCGCGTCGTAATCCCATTCCCAGCGGCCGTTGCGCTCGACGAGGGACACCGTCACCGCCACCCGCCCGGCGTGGGCCGGCGCCGACATGAAGGGCGGATAAATCGGCGTCGCGGTGAGTATCCCCTCGCCCTCACCGGCATAAGCGTGCGCGCACACGTTCAGGCCGGACACCAGGCTCGGCAGCCACACCAGCCAGTCCGGCTGCACCTGCCAGCCGTGGTCGCGCGCCAGCGCCGTGCACACCGACGCCGGCAGGTCGTCGGGCGGATCGGTGTAACCGAAGATGCCATGGTCGAGGCGCTCGCGCAGCGCCTCGACGATGCACGGCGCCGTCCGGAAGTCCATGTCCGCCACCCACATCGGGATGACGTCGCGCCCGGCATAGCGGTTCCACTTGTTGCTGGCGCTGGCGCGCCGATCGACCGGCGCATCGAAATCGAAGTCGAGGCTGGGCATCTGGGGTGGCGCCGCGGACGGGGACCACGGCAAGCGTAGCAGAACGGTCCGGCGCGAGTACTCAGGCCGCGCGGGCGCCCGGGCCCCGCAACCGCCGCGCGACGCTCACGGCGGCGAGCACCAGCGCGCCGGCAACGATGCCCACCGCCGCATCGCACAGCAACCGCACCAGCACCGCGAGCGCGGCGCCCGCTCCCGGCACGCCGTCCGCGGCGTGCGCGAGCCCGTGGACGACGTCGTGCGCGCCCGGCAGCCCGTGCAGCAGGATGCCGCCCCCGACCAGGAACATCGCGGCAGTGCCCGCCACCGAGAGCGCCTTCATGAGCCAGGGCGCGGTCCGCAGGACCCCGGCGCCGAGGCGGCGCTGGAACCGCGGCCAGGCCGCCTCGCCGGCGCGGCGGCTGAGCCACAACCCGCCATCGTCGAGCTTGACGATGCCCGCGACCGCGCCGTAGACGCCGACCGTCATGATCACCGCCACGCCCGCGAGCACGGCGACGCGCGTCAGGAAGTCGGCGCTCGCGACCGTGCCGAGCGTGATGACGATGATCTCGGCCGACAGGATGAAGTCCGTGCGCACCGCGCCGGCAATCTTGTCCTTCTCCCACGCCACGAGATCGACGCGCGGATCGGCGAGCGCCTGCAGCAGACTCTCGCGACCGGCCGCGTCCTCCTGCGCGCCGTGCAGGAACCTGTGCGCGAGTTTCTCCACGCCCTCGAAGCACAGGAACGCACCGCCAAGCATCAGCAGCGGCGTGACCGCCCCGGGCGCGAGCGTGCTGATGGCGAGCGCGGCGGGGACG
>CAYOJP010000508.1:0-1942 GCA_964404305.1 uncultured Gammaproteobacteria bacterium | reverse complement strand
AACGAGGCCGGGGGGCTCGCGCGGCTGCTGCCCGACCTGCTCGAGCGCCATCCGCAGGCCGAGATCATCGTGGTGGACGACGGCTCGACCGACGACACCCCGACCGTGGCGGCCGCGCACGGCGTGCGCGTGCTCCGCCACCCGTACGGCATCGGCAACGGCGCGGCGGTGAAGTCCGGCGCGCGCGCGGCCCGGGGCGCGACGATCGTGTTCATGGACGCCGACGGCCAGCACACGGGAGCCGACGTCGACCGCCTGCTCGAGCGCCTCGCCGACGGCTACGACATGGTGGTCGGCGCGCGCGACACCGGCTCGCAGGCGAGCGTCGCGCGGCTGGTCGGCAACACCTTCTACAACCGCTTCGCGAGCTGGATGGTGAACCAGCCGGTCGCCGACCTGACCTCCGGATTCCGCGCGGTGCGCGCCGCGCGCTTCCGCGAGTTCCTGCACCTGCTGCCGAACGGCTTCTCCTACCCGACCACGATCACCATGGCGTTCTTCCGCAGCGCCTACCCGATCGCCTACGTGCCCATCAAGGCGCCGCCGCGCATCGGCCGCAGCCACCTGCGGGTCGGTCGCGACGGCTTCCGCTTCCTGATGATCATGTTCCGCATCGGCACGCTGTACGCGCCGCTCAAGCTGTTCCTGCCGATCAGCCTGGCGGTGTTCGTCACCGGGGCGAGCTACTACGCCTGGACCTTCCTCACCAGCGGCCGCTTCACCAACATGAGCGCGCTGCTGCTGAGCACCGCCCTCATCATCTTCCTCATCGGGCTGGTGTCGGAGCAGATCACGATGCTGCTGTACCAGCGCGGGGACCGCGAATGAGGGTGCTGGTCGACATCGGCCACCCGGCGCACGTGCACTTCTTCCGCCACCCGCTCGGTCTGCTGCGGGAGCGCGGCGCGGAGATCCTCGTGACCAGCCGCGTGAAGGAGATGGCCGTCGACCTCCTGGACGAGCTGGGGATCCGCCACGTGACGCTGAGCGCGCAGCGGCCGGGCCTCGGCGCCCTGGCGCGCGAACTGGTCGTGCGCGACTGGCGCCTGTGGCGCGTCGTGCGCGATTTCCGGCCGCAGGCGCTGGCCGCGATCGGCGGGACGTTCATCGCCCACGTCGGCGCCCTGACCGGCATTCCCTCGCTCGTGTTCTACGACACCGAGAACGCGAAGCTGCAGAATGCCATCACCTACCCGCTCGCGCGCCACGTGCTGGTGCCGCGCTGCTACCGGGCCTGGGTGCCGCGCGGGCGCACCGAGCGCTACGCCGGCTACCACGAGCTGTCGTACCTGCGGCCCGGGCGCTTCGTGCCGGACCGCGGGGTCGCGCTCGCCAGCGGGCTCGATCCGCACCGGCCCACCTTCCTCGTGCGGCTGGTGTCCTGGCAGGCGAACCACGACGTGGGCGAGCGGGGCTGGAACGAGCCCGCGCTCGTGCGCGTGCTCGACCGTCTGGCCGCCGCCGGCCGGCCGCTGGTGTCGTCGGAGGCGCCGCTGCCGGCGCACTTGCGCGGGTTCGCCTACCGCGGCCGGCCCGGCGCCATGCATCACCTCATGGCGCACTGCCGGGGCTACATCGGCGAGAGCGCGACCATGGCCTCGGAATGCGCGGTGCTCGGCGTGCCGTCGGTGTACGCGGCGCACACCGGCCGCGGCTACACCGACGAGCAGGAGAGCCGCTACGGGCTGGTGCGCAACGTGCGCTCGCTCGATCCGGCGGCCCTGGACGCGTCGCTCGACTGGCTGCTCGCGCAGTCGGAGCGGGACTGCGCGCGGGCGCGCGAGCGGCTGCTCGCCGACACCATCGACGTCGCGCAGATGGTGGCCGATCGCATCACGGTCGCGGCGGCCGCGCACGCCGCGGGCCGTGCCTGAAGCGCGGCGCGGAATCGTGCTGCACCTGACCTTGGGACACCGTGGGCGCCGGTGCCGGGCGGGGCCGC
>CAYOJP010000507.1:0-1948 GCA_964404305.1 uncultured Gammaproteobacteria bacterium | reverse complement strand
GCGTTCCGGTCCGGCGCGTCGTCGGCCAGATCCGCGCGGTACGCGGCCAGCGGTACCGGTTGCTGCGCGGGTTCTATCACGGTGCCTCGGACGAGGCGGCTGACCTTGACGAAGCGAACCAGCCGCGCCTTCACACCGTGAGCCTCGAGGCAGGCGCCTACGCGGTCGGACGCACGCTCGTGGACCTCGGGCTCGGCGAGATGGGCGCGGAGGTGACCGCAGTTCGCCGGCGCGGGATCCGCGCGGACGAGCCCGGGCCCGAGACGCGCCTGCAGGCGGGAGACGTCGTGGTGCTGCTGGGCCGACCCGATGCGCTCGAGAGGGCCGAGACGAGACTGCTGCAGGGCTGACGCGGGCGCAGGTTGCGCTCAGTCGAGCCGACGGCAGAGCAGGTATTGCTCGTCCTGGCCCTCGGTGTAGGCATCGACGATCACGGTGTCGGCGATCGCCGGGTTCGGGCCATTCTGTCTGCGCCCGCGCAGGATGCCGCCGCGCGGACTCGCTTCGTCGGTCTGCCCTTCCACTCCGATCGCAATCGCGGCTGGAAGGTTCGCCTGGCAGACAGCAGCTACCGGAAACCCCATTGCGTTCTGCTCCACGCCGACCACGCCTGCAAAGGGGTTCAGGGGCTGCGCGACGATCGAGACGTCCGCCGGCGGCAGCGTCACGAACTCCGCGAGCCGGAGATGCCACCAGTAGTTCAGGGTCTCGCCCTGGGTCGCGTCGACCGTCAGGGTCGTGACCGGATCGCCGGCCGGCGGCGGATCCCGGTAGGTGCCGCTCAGCCGCCCATCGCCGGTGCCGTTCTTCGAGATTCCGGGCCAGCGCAGCGTGGCGCGGGGATCGTCCCCGGGAATCGCGGCGTAGCGATCGACGTAGTACAGATGTGCCGTATGGACCGCGGTGAACTGGCTGACCACGTACTTGACGCGAGCCTGTGTGACGACCGACCGTCCTGCGAGGACGCCGCCGGCGAGGAGGCCTGCGAGCACCGCGACGATCGCGAACTCGGCCAGGGTGAAGCCGGCCTCAGGGTGACGCATCAGCGGGGCTACGCGAGAAGGCGAGTCAAAAATGTGCGGATTCTCTCGTCCGCGTGGCCAGCCGACTGTGACGGACTGCGCAAACCGCGACTACGTTTGCGGAATTTTTACGGTGCTGTCACCCGCCCGACGTGTGGAGAACTCGTCGCATCCGTCGGGAATGGCGGGGTGGAAGCGCGAAAAAAAGCCCGCGCTTTGCGCGGGCTTTCCGGGTACTGAGGCCTTAGATCTTCTTGCAGATCACGTACTGGTTGCTGCCGGACTCGACGAAGTTCGCGGCCGCCGCCTTCGCGCTGACGTCGGGGCTGTTCTCCGCGGCACCCTGGAGATATCCGAACATCTGGCCGGTGCCGGAACGCTGGTCGTCGACCTGCGTGTCGACCGCGCTCGCGATCTTGTCCGGCACGTTCGAGGAGCAGAGGACCAGGCCGCTGAGGGCAGAGCCGCCGGCCGGCGCGGGCGCGCCCTGCTGGACGCCCACGATCCCGCCGACTGCGTTCACGGGCTGGCTCCAGGACGCCTGGCCCGAGGTCGACCCGGCGACGAAGCCCGCGAGGCGGAGGTGCCACCAGAAGACGTTGGATTCTTCGTTCGCGAGCGGGGCCGCGCCGGTCAGCGCGGCGGGCGGCGCCGTCATGTAGAGGCCGGCGATCACGCCGTTGCCGTTGCCGTTGCGCGAGCCGCCCGGGGGATTCGGATCCGCCCAGCGCGTGGCCGCGCCGGTATCGTCACCTGCGATCGCACGGTAGCGATCCAGGTAGGCGAAGTGAGCGGCGGTGATGCCGTTAAAGTCGTTCACGACGTTCTTGATCCGGGCCTGCGTGATCATCTCCTGGCCCTTCAGGATGCCGCCGAGCAGCAACCCGATGATGACCAGCACGATCGCGATCTCGACCAGCGTAAAG
>CAYOJP010000506.1:0-1949 GCA_964404305.1 uncultured Gammaproteobacteria bacterium | reverse complement strand
AGAAGGCGGTGGCCCATCTCCTGCCTTACATCGAGGCGGAGAAGACCGCGACGTCGCGGCCCAAGGGCAAGATCGTCATGGCCACCGTCAAGGGCGACGTCCACGACATCGGCAAGAACATCGTCGGCGTCGTGCTCCAGTGCAACAACTACGAGGTCATCGACCTCGGCGTGATGGTGCCGGCCGAGAAGATCCTCGACACCGCCCGCGACGAGGGCGCCCACATCATCGGGCTGTCCGGCCTCATCACGCCGTCCCTCGACGAGATGGTGCACATCGCGAAGGAGATGACCCGCCGGCAGTTCCAGGTGCCCCTGCTGATCGGCGGCGCCACCACGTCGCGAGCCCACACCGCGGTGCGCATCGAGCCGGCCTACGCCCATCCGGTCGTGCACGTGAAGGATGCCTCGCGCGCCGTGACGGTCGCCACGAGCCTGCTGAGCGACACGGGGCGGGAGCCGTTCGTGGCCGGCGTGCGGGCCGAGTACGTGCAGCTGCGGGAACGGCACGCCGGCAAGACCGCGCGCGCGGACTGGCTGACGCTCGCCGAGGCGCGCGCCAACAAGCCCGTCTTCGACTGGAGCGCCTGCGCGCCGCCCGCGCCGCGCCGCCCCGGCATCCATGTCTACGCCGACTACCCGCTCGCCGAACTGGTGCCCTACATCGACTGGACGCCGTTCTTCAGTGCCTGGGAACTGGCCGGCCGCTACCCGCGCATCCTCGACGACGAAGTCGTCGGCACCGAGGCCCGGCGGCTGCTCGCCGACGCCCGGACCATGCTCGAGCGGCTGGTGGCGGAGCGCTGGATCACCGCCCGCGCGGTGGTCGGACTGTTCCCCGCGAATTCGGTCGGCGACGACGACATCGAGCTGTACCCGGACGAGCACCGGCGCGGCGAGCTGGCGGTGGTGCACTCGCTGCGCCAGCAGACGCGCAAGCCCGACACCCAGCCCAACTACGCCCTCGCCGACTTCGTCGCGCCGAAGGAATCCGGGGTGGCCGACTACATGGGCGCGTTCGCGGTCACCACCGGCCTGGGGATCGAGGCGTGGATCGAGCGCTTCGAGCGCGAGCACGACGACTACTCCAGCATCCTGCTCAAGGCGCTCGCCGATCGGCTCGCCGAGGCGCTCGCCGAGCGCCTGCACGAGCGCGTGCGCCGCGAGCTGTGGGGCTACGCCGCCGACGAGGCGCTCGACAACGAGGCACTGATCGAGGAACGCTACCGCGGCATTCGCCCGGCGCCCGGCTACCCGGCCTGCCCGGATCACACCGAGAAGGCGACGCTGTGGCGACTGCTCGACGTCGAGGCGCGCACCGGCATCCGCCTCACCGAGAGCTACGCCATGTACCCGGCGGCGGCGGTGTCGGGCTGGTACTTCGCGCATCCGCAGGCGCGCTATTTCGGCCTGGGGAAAATCAACGCCGACCAGGTCCGCGACTATGCGCGCAGGAAGGGCATGGACCTGCGCACGGTGGAGCGCTGGCTGTCACCCGCACTCGGGTACGACAGCGAGGAGTGACGGGCACCGCCGTTGCGCCGTCGCCGGCACCGCGGCGTCGCGGATCCGGACCGCCGCCCCGACGCCACCGACCGCGCGCCGCGACTCCGCGGACCCTGCCGGGCTGTAAGGAAACCGCAACATGGGGCGCGTCCAATGCGTCCGCCGGATGGCCGCCCGCCCGGTATAATCGGCCGTCTCCGAAAGGATCTCCACGCATGCCCCGCACCGCACTGATCACGGGCGTCACCGGCCAGGACGGCGCCTACCTCGCCGAGTTCCTGCTCCACAAGGGCTACGAGGTCCACGGCATCAAGCGCCGGGCGTCGCTGTTCAACACCGATCGGATCGATCACCTGTACCAGGACCCGCACGAGACCGGTCGCCGCTTCGTCCTGCACTACGGCGACATGACGGATGCGACCAACCTCATCCGCGTGGTGCAGG
>CAYOJP010000505.1:796-1960 GCA_964404305.1 uncultured Gammaproteobacteria bacterium | reverse complement strand
CACCGCCGCCAGCCTGTTCGACGGCCACGACGCGGCCATCAACATCATGCGCCGCCTGCTGCAGGCGGCCGGCGCGGAGGTGATCCATCTCGGCCACAACCGCTCCGTGCGGGAGGTGGTCACGGCGGCAATCGAGGAGGACGCGCAGGCCATCGCGCTCAGTTCCTATCAGGGCGGCCATGTCGAGTACTTCAAGTACGCGGTCGACATGCTGCGGGAACAGGGAGCAGGCCACGTGCGCGTGTTCGGCGGCGGCGGCGGAGTGATCGTGCCGGACGAGATCCGCGATCTGGAGGCCTACGGGGTCACGAAGATCTATGCCCCCGAGGACGGCCAGCGCCTGGGGCTGCAGGGCATGATCGGCGACCTGCTCGATCACTGCCGCTTCGATCCGAGCGTCCTCGCGCCGCCCGACCTGGGCGCGGTCGAGGAGGGCGGCCGCGGCGCGCTCGCGCGGCTCATCACCGCCATCGAGAACGACACGCTGGGCGCGACGCGCCGGCGCGAACTGCACGAGCGGGTCGCCGCCCGCGCGCGGCGCGTTCCGGTGCTGGGCATCACCGGCACCGGCGGCGCCGGCAAGTCCTCGCTCACCGACGAGATCGTCCGCCGCTTCCGCCTCGATCATGCCGACGGCGTGCGCATCGCGCTCGTCGCCGTGGACCCGACCCGGCGCCGTTCCGGCGGCGCATTGCTGGGCGACCGCATCCGCATGAACGCGATCGACGTGCCGTCCATTTTCATGCGCTCGCTCGCGACCCGCGGCGGCGACGGCGAGATCCCGCCGCACCTGTCCGAGGTCATCCTGGCCTGCAAGCTCGCCGGTCACGACATGGTCCTCGTCGAGACGCCTGGCATCGGCCAGGGCGACGCGGCCATCGTGCCGTTCGTCGACGTCTCGATGTACGTGATGACCCCGGAGTTCGGCGCCGCCAGCCAGCTCGAGAAGATCGACATGCTGGACTACGCCGACTTCGTCGCGATCAACAAGTTCGACCGCCGCGGCGGCGAGGACGCCCTGCGCGACGTGCGCAAGCAGGTCCAGCGCAACCGGCAGGCGTTCGGCGAGCCGACCGAGTCGATGCCCGTGTACGGCACGATCGCCTCGCGCTTCAACGACGACGGCGTGACCGCGCTGTACCAGGGTCTGCGGGCGAAGCTCGC
>CAYOJP010000505.1:0-786 GCA_964404305.1 uncultured Gammaproteobacteria bacterium | reverse complement strand
CGCCGGGCTGGGGCTCGACATCCCTGACGGGCGGCTGCCCCGCGCGGGCGTGCGTGCATCCTCGGGCACGGTGGTCATCGTCCCGCCGAGGCGCAGCCGCTACCTCGCCGAGGTCAGCGATACGCTGCGGGCCTACAAGGAAGCCGCCGGCAGGCAGGCCCGCATCGCCCGCGAACGCCAGCAGTTGCGGGCTGCCGGCGCACTGCTCGCCGCTGCCGGTCGCGCGGACGCTGCCGCGCTGGAACTCGCCCGCGAGCGCGACGCGGCACTGGCGCCGGCGGTGCGCTGCCTGCTTGACGAGTGGCCCGCGCTGCGCGAGAGCTACGGGCGCGACGAACTGGTGACGCGGGTCCGCGACCGCGAGGTGAAGACGCCGCTGATGCATACCTCGCTCTCGGGAACCCGAGTGCCGAAGGTCGCCCTGCCGCGCTGGGAGGACGATGGCGAGATCCTGCGCTGGCTGCTGCTGGAGAACCTGCCCGGGCGCTTCCCGTTCACGGCCGGCGTGTTCCCGTTCAAGCGGCCGGACGAGGATCCGACCCGGATGTTCGCGGGGGAAGGCGACGCCTTCCGCACCAACCGGCGCTTCAAGCGCCTGTCCGAGCATTCCGAGGCCAAGCGCCTGTCGACCGCCTTCGACTCGGTGACACTGTACGGCGAGGATCCCGATCACCGGCCCGACATCTACGGCAAGGTGGGCAATTCCGGCGTATCGATCGCGACGCTGGACGACCTGCAGGCGCTCTACGACGGCTTCGATCTGTGCGATCCGCGCACCAGCGTGTC
>CAYOJP010000504.1:0-1974 GCA_964404305.1 uncultured Gammaproteobacteria bacterium | reverse complement strand
TCGGCCAGCACCGTAAAGGCCAGCAAGGCGGCGATGAGCATGCTGCGGTTCGACATACGGCGGTCCCTTGTTCAATCCATCAGAAAAGCGCCGTCACGAAAACCTGCAGCACGGTCGCGTTGTACGAGTACAGGCTGCCGGTGCGCACGTCCGTGAAGTCGCTGTAATCAGTCATCCAGTATTCGACCGCCCCGTTCAGGAAGATCTCGTACCGGCCGGGCTCGCGCGTCAGCGCGTAAGTCGCCTTCGTGCCGACAGTCCACGAGTTGTAGTTGCTCAGCTGCCTGTTGCGCGTCACATACAGCGTTTCGGTGGTCGCGTTGTTGGAGTAGAAGAGCGCGCCATCCTGGCGATAGCCGCGCGCATAGGCGTCGACCAGCCACCTCTCGCCGAAGCGGGTCGACGCGCCGACACCGAAGGTGTGCGCAGCGATGTCCCACGTGTCCCAGAAGTACCGATACTCGGCGCGCACGGCCCAGTTGGGAGCGACCTCACCGACCACGCGGAACTGCACGGTCCGGCTGGTGCGCGTGCGTGGCAGGCGTTCCGGCACTGCGGCGCCAAAGACCAGTGCCATGCGGTAAGGGCTGCCGAGAAAGCCGTCGTCCGACACGACTTCGAAGTTCGCGTTGGCATACCAGCGCGGCGACAGGATCTGCGTTACTCCTAGGCGGTAACGCCAGTGCTTCGCGGTGTCGAAGAAGCCTTCGCCGACCTTGCCGACGTCGTCCGACCCGTAGGTGTAACCGAGGCCGACCGTGGTCATGCCTGAGAAGACATCGGTAGCGACATCGATGTTGAAGGCGGTGGCCCGGTAGTCCGGTTCCGTGCTGTACGACCCCGCCAGCGTGATCAGCGAATCCCGCACGGCGTAATCGAAGCCGAAGCCGTACTCGTGCCGGGTCTCGTCGTAGGGACTTGCGGTGGTGACCACGTCGATCGAGGCGTTGCTGACGATGTCGGCGTAGTAGGTTGCGAAGAGCGAGGCCTTGTTCAGCAGGCTTTTGCGCACCAGCAGCGCCGGCCCCCATGCAGTCACGCCTCCGCCTTCAAAGCTGTGCAGCATCAGGTCGGCACGGTCCTGCGGCAGCTCGGCCGCGTTGGCGTGGCCGGTCGTGAGCAGGCCGCCGAGCGCACCGAGCAGTTGCGCGCTCGCCACGAACGGCAGCCGGCGTGCACCGTCAAGGCGTTCGCTCAGCGCGAGCAGCGCGAGCAGCATGCTTCGCAGCGCGCGCCGGCAGCCCTAAGTGCAGCCACAACCGCCCCCCTGCACGCCGGTGCCACCGCGCGAGCCTTCGCGCACCTCGTGCACGTGCTCGAAGTGCTTGGCGGACAGCGCATCGCGCGGGAACTTCATCAGCGGATCGGCCAGGCGCTCGCGTTCATAAGGCTTGACCCAGGGCTCCGGCATCGCGCAGGCACCCAGCGCAGCCGCAGCAGAAAGCCCGAGCAGCACGCTCCGCAGCGCGGTCCAATGGTGGCGTGAAGCGGGCTTCATTCGCGCAGCAACTCCCGGATCTGCTTGTCGTAGGTATCTTCGTAGCCGTCGCGGTAGCCGCGATGCACGAAACGAACCCGACCGTCGCGGTCGACCAGGATCGTCGACGGCATCGTGCTGAGGTCATACAGCCGGCTCACCTTCTTCTCGGTGTCCAGCAGGACCGGGAAGCGCATGCCGAGCTGCTTGGCGAGGCCGGCAGCCTTGTGGGGGTCCTCGTCGATGTTGACCGCGAGCACCGTGAAGCCCGACCCGCGGTACTTCTCGTACAACTTGGCGAGGTGCGGCATCTCCACCCGGCAGGGACCGCACCACGTTGCCCAGAAGTTGATCATCACCACGCGCCCGCGCTGCTCCTGCAGCCGCAGGTTCGGGCCGTCGAGGCTCGGCAGCGTAAAGTCCGGCGCGCCGGCGGAGGGCGTGACGGCCGCACCGGCCGGCAGGCTTGATGAAGCGAGCACGGCCAGCGCCAGCAG
>CAYOJP010000503.1:0-1982 GCA_964404305.1 uncultured Gammaproteobacteria bacterium | reverse complement strand
CCCGGGGAGGGCCATCGCGGGCAAGCCCGCTCCTACAGGGAGTTTCGTTTCGACGCCGAGCCAGGGCTCCTGTAGGAGCGGCTTCAGCCGCGATGGCGCAGACGCCGACCCCGGGGAGGGCGATCGCGGGCAAGCCCGCTCCTGCAGGAGCGTTCGCTCAGCGTCGGGGCAGCACAGGAGCGGCTTCGGGCGCGATAGCCACCGGCGCCTCAGAAGTCGAAGTCGGCGCCCGCCACGCGCTCGGGCGGCAGCCAGGTCTCCTGCACGCGCAGCCAGCGCAAGCCGCCGGGCGCGGCACCATCGAAGGCGAACAGCGCGGTGGCGAGGCGGCCGTTGCGCTCCGGGCCGGTCAGGCGCGCGCCGCGCTGCCACTCCTCGTACATCGCCCAGGCGTAACCGCGGCCGAGCAGCGCGGGACGCACCTCGCGGATGGCGATCCGGAACTCCGGGTTGGCGCCGTGCGCGCCCCGCATCCCCGCCCACAGGTCCTGCCCGGCGGTGGTCGCGCCATCGGGCGTCGTGAGCGTGAAGGCGGCGTCGAAGCGGGTGGTGAGGAGCGCGAAGTGCTCCCCGGCCGGCGGGCAGCGCCCGCCGATCCAGGCGACGAAGAACGCATGCACGGCATGGATCTCGCTGCCGATCCCCGCCAGCGCGGTGGCGCTCATCGCCAGCGTCCCCGGGCGCGGAACCGCGGGGTGGAAACGGCGGTGGACCCCGGCGCAGGAGCGTTCAGCCGCCCGCCTCCTCGACCGCGTCACCGCCCGCGGGAGCGCGCGGCCGCAGCGACAGCAGCCAGCTCAGGCCGATGCCGATCGCCAGCCACGCGACCTGGCGGCAGCGGCGCAGCACGCCAATGGCGACCCCCAGCGCGGGCGAGCCGAACATCGACGACAGGATCACGAGGAACGCGCCCTCCTGGATGCCGATGCCGGCCGGCACGAAGAAGGCCGCGGCGCGGACGAGCTGGGACAGGGCCTCGATGACCCAGGCATCGGCGAAGGTCGCGGGCTGCCCGAGCAGGCGCAGCATCAACCAGATCTCGACGATGCCTATCATCCAGCTCGCGAAGCCGAGCGCTAGCGCGCCCAGCAGACGCCGGCCATGGCCGACGTAGAACGCGACGAGCTGCTCGTCGAACGCGCGCAGTTCGTGCAGCGCACGCTCGACCCCGCCGAGGCCTCCCCGGTGCAGCCAGCGCAGCGTGCCGGAGGTGAGCCGCAGGCGCTGCACGAGGAAGAACCCGACGGTGCAGGAGGTCAGCACCCCGAAGCCGATGCCGGCGACGAGCTTGTAGGCGGCGGGCAGTCCGGTCGTGCCCAGCGACAGCGCGAACCCGCTCGCCAGGAACACGACCAGCGAGACGGTCGTCGTCGTCTTGGCGAGCACGAGGGACGCCCCGGACCGGCGGTAGCCGATGCCGTAGTGCGTCTTCAGCAGCATCGACTTGACCGGCTCGCCCCCGAGCGAGGCGAACGGCGTGATGTCGTTCCAGGCCTCGCCGACGGTGCGGACCTCGAACAGGCGCCACCACCAGCGGGTGGTCAGCGGGATACCGATCAGGGTGAGCAGCCAGGCCCACGCGTCGATCGCATAGGCGCACAGGAACAGCAAGGTGACGAACACGACACCCCAGACGCCGAACGCGGCGACGTGGCGGCCCACCTCGTCGAGATCGGCCTGGAGGAGCGTGACGGCGAGGAGGGTGAGCCCCGCGCCCAGGAACGCGAGTCGCCCGTAGCGCATGCTGCGACCGACTATACGGCAGGCACCGGCCGTGGTCGACCGAACCGGCGGTCAGCCGAATGCGGCGGCTACCGGCTGCAATTCGCCGGCGAATGCCGCATCGTAGCCACCCAGCGCGTTCGCGGCCACCCGGAATGCAGGGCCCGCAAGCACCTCGCGCAGCGCGAGCAGCGGTACGCCGCCGAGCGTCGCGCGGGGCACGGCGAGGAAGTAGCGCTCGGCGAAGACCGGCACGAACC
>CAYOJP010000502.1:0-1985 GCA_964404305.1 uncultured Gammaproteobacteria bacterium | reverse complement strand
CGCTCGGCTATCCGGAGTGCTCCAGGTACCGCGGCCGTGGCCTGCGCGTCGCCGCGCGCGCGGCGAGATCGTCCGCCGCCTGCGATCGCTGCGGTAGACTGCCGCCCTCCAGCGGCGGACCGTCCGGCCCCGCGGGGCGCGGAGCGGCATGAGCGAACGACTCGACTGCGTGGTGATCGGCGCCGGTGTCATCGGCCTGGCGGTGGCGCGCGCGCTGGCGCTGCGCGGCCGGGAGGTGATCGTGCTCGAAGCCGCCGGCGCGATCGGCACGGAAACGAGCAGCCGCAACTCCGAGGTCATCCACGGCGGGCTGTATTACCCGACCGGCTCGCTCAAGGCCCGGACCTGCGTCCGCGGTCGTGACCTTCTCTATGCGTACTGCGCCGAACGGTCGATTCCTCACCGCCGGCTCGGCAAGCTGATCGTCGCCACGACGCCGGAGGAGATCCCGCAGCTCGCGCAGTACCGCGAACGGGCGGCCCGCAACGGCGCCGGCGATCTCGAGCCGCTCGACGCGGCCGAGGTCCGGCGCCGGGAGCCGGAGGTGCGCTGCGTGGCGGCGCTGTGGTCGCCGCTCACCGGCATCATCGACAGTCACGCCTACATGCTCGCCCTGCAGGCGGACCTCGAGGCGCACGGCGGGACGGTCGTCCTGCGCAGCCCGGTCACCGGCGGCCGCCTCGGCGGCGCCGCGATTGCGCTCGAGGTCGATGCGGGCGAGGCCTTCCGGTGCGAGGCCCGGACCGTGGTGAACTGCGCCGGCCTCGTCGCGCCGGCCGTCAGCGCCTCGCTCGCGGGCTACCCCGCCGCGGCGCTGCCGCCGCAACGCTATGCCAAGGGTCACTATTACACGTATGGCGGCCGGCCCCCGTTCCGCCACCTCGTCTACCCTCTGGCGAACAATGCCGGGCTCGGCGTGCACGTCACGCTGGACCTGGCGGGGCAGGCGCGCTTCGGTCCGGATGTCGCCTGGATCGACCGTCCGGACTACGGCTTCGACGACAGTCGTCGCGAGGCTTTCATCGAGGCCATCCGCCGCTACTACCCGGCGCTGGACGCGGAGCGGCTGCAGCCCGGGTACACGGGCATCCGGCCCAAGATCACCGGGCCGGACGAGCCGGCGGCCGACTTCGCCGTGCACGGACCCGAGGTGCACGCCCAGCCCGGGCTCGTGTGCCTGTACGGCATCGAGTCGCCTGGCCTGACGGCGAGCCTGGCGCTCGCCGAGCACGTGGCGGGGCGCTGCGCCTGAAACGCCGCGCCCGGACTCAGCCCGGCGACGGCGCCAGCGCGCCGGCGTTGAGGAAGTTGAGCGGCAGGCCGGGACGCGGCCAGCGCATCCTCACGAGGCGGCCGGTGCCGGCGAGAGTGATCCACGCGGTGCGCAGGTCCGGACCGCCGAAGCAGATGTTGGTCACCAGCGGGTCGGGCAGCGGGATGAACTCGAGCACCTCGCCGGCCGGCGAGACGACGGTGATCCCGCCGCGGAACAGGGTCGCCTGGCAGACGTTGCCCGCGCTGTCGATGGCCATGGAGTCGAAGCCGGTGAGGCCCCCGGCGCCGTGCAGCAGGTTGGCCGGGTTGAACGGCTGCGGCGGCCCGGCGAGCCGCCCGGGCGCCGCGAGCGGGAACTGCCAGATGCGGGCGGTGAGCGTCTCGCTGAAGTACAGCGTGCGGTGGTCCGGCGCCAGTGCGACGCCGTTGGGGTGCTCGTAGGGAAACAGCACTTCCTCGATGCGGCCGGCGTCGGGGTGCACGTAGTAGACGCTGCCCCGATCCTGCGTGCGCGCATGGCGCTTGCCGTTGTCGGTGAACCAGAAGCCGCCGCTCTCGTCGAACACGAGGTCGTTCGGCCCGCACAGCCGCCGCCCGTCGCAGGCGTCGGACACCCTCTCGGACTGCCCGGTGGCGAGGTTCACCCGCTCGATCCAGCCGCCACGGTAGCCGGCGGGCGTGTCGCCGGGGAACAGCAGCCCGTCGTGGTC
>CAYOJP010000501.1:0-1987 GCA_964404305.1 uncultured Gammaproteobacteria bacterium | reverse complement strand
TTCCTACGACGACACGCTGCACAAGCTCGACGGCCACGCGAAGGAGGGCAGTATCGGCCGGGCGAAGTGCTTCCCCGACGTGCCCTACACGCTGCGCAAGGTGTACGTGATCGACGGCACCCCGAAGGATCCGTCGCACCCGCTGAGTCTGCGCAAGAACTTCCTGGACGTGGAGACGGCCGCGTTCCTGTACTCGGAGGTCTACGACCGCAAGGGCGAGAAGTGGAAGCTCTTCACCATCCCCTACATCCACCCCGACTCCAGCCCCTTCGAGCAGAACCACGGCACCGGCGCGGCGCTGTGGTCGCAACCGAGCCAGATCGACGTGCAGGCGCAGCACTGCACCACGCTTCACTTCCACACTATCGTGAACGATCCGGAGCGCGAGGAGCCGGGCCGCTTCAGCGTGCAGTACCTGCGCAAGGCGGGACGCTGACGCCGGAGTGAGTACGCGGTGGCCGCCCCGCGGGGCGGCCCCCGCGCGGGGCCGGTGCCGCACCGGCGGCCAGATCAGGCCGCCGGCACGGCGCCGGCGTTGCGCTCGAACCAGACGAACTCCCCGCCCTTCATCACCCCGCACAGCGTGTCGAGCGCGCGGATGTCGGCCAGGGGATCGGCCCGCAGCAGGATGAGGTCGGCGCACGCGCCCGGCTCGATGCTGCCGACGCGGCCGGCCAGGCCGATGACGCGCGCCGCGGTCGTCGTCGCACTGCGCAGCGCGACCGCCGGCGACAGGCCTGACTCCACCATGAACTTCACCTCGACGGCGACCGACCCGTGCGGGTTGCCCGGCGTGCCGGCGTCGGTGCCGGCGACAATCGGCACGCCCGCGGCGGCGGCCTGACGGAAGCTCGCGACCCACTGCTCGCTGACGCGCCGCATCTTGGTGACGGCGTAGTCCGGAATGCCGCTGCCCGGCGCGGCGGCCAGGATGCGCCGCATCGGCGTGAGCGTGGGCACCAGGGCCGCGCGCCGCGCCAGCATCGCGTCGATGAGGCGCGGCGTGAGGTAGATGCCGTGCTCGATGGTGTCGACCCCGGCCTCCAGCGAATTGAGGATGCCGCGTTCGCCCTGGGCGTGCGACGCCGCGTGCCTGCCGACGTTGTGCGCCTCGTCGACCGCCGCGCGCATCTCCTCCATGCCCAGTTGCGGGTGCTCCGGCTCGACGCCGCCGGTAATCACCCCGCCCGTGGACACCACCTTGATGAGATCGGCGCCCAGCTTCAGGTTCTGGCGCGCGGCCTTGCGTGCCTCGTCGCAGCCGTCGACCTCCACGCCGATGAAGCGGTTGTGCCCGCCGGTCATCACCAGGCAGGGGCCGGACGCGAGCATGCGCGGGCCGGGCACGATGCCGGCCTCGATCGCCTGCTTCAGCCGGATGCCGATCCCGCCGCTGCAGCCCACGTCGCGCACCGTGGTCGTGCCGGCGCGCAGGGTGGCGAGCGCGGCTGCCTGCGCGCGGTAGGCGGTCGTGAGCTGCGGCTCGCCGATCAGCCGCTGGACGCTGTCGGCGGAGCCGTCGAGGCAGAAGTGCACGTGCGCGTTGATGAGGCCCGGCAGGAGCACGAGGCCGCTCGCATCGAAGTCCGGTGCGTCCGGCGGCAGGGCCGCGTCGTCGACGAAGCGGTCGGCGGCTATGCCGAACGACGGGCGCTGCTCCAGCGCGTCGCCGCCGTTCCAGAGTGTCGCGTTGCGGATTCTCAGCACTGGCGTTTCGTCCCCCGCGTCCGGCGTGCGGCGAGTTGCGGTTGCGATCCCGCGGCTGTCGATGCTGCCGCCGGGCGCGAGTATTCTGCGGCATTTCCCGGGCCGCTGGCGACCTTGAGGGCAGGCACGACCGCGCCGCGCGCGCGGCTGAACAGCAGCGCGGATCGTGCTGCACCTGACGTTGGGACACCCCGCTCGCCACCGGCGCCGGCTAAATAGCAGAGCGGAAATGCGCTGCACTCGACGGTGAAAAGCTGAGGGCGGCGATGCCGGGTGGCTC
>CAYOJP010000500.1:0-2008 GCA_964404305.1 uncultured Gammaproteobacteria bacterium | reverse complement strand
GCGGCCGTCTCTTCGCGCCGGCGGATCACGTTGGCATCGGCGGCCTTGCCGGCCTGCACCACCTGCGCGAGGATGGTCTTCATCACGCCCGGCAGCACGATGTCCTTCACGCCCACGCCCTCGAGCTGCAGGCCGTAGGCCGCCAGCTTCGAAGTGACCTGGGCGGTCACGACCTCGTCGATGACCGTCTTGTTCTCCAGCAGCTCGTCGAGCGAGCGCGTGCCCACGGCCGCACGCAAGCCGAACTGCAGCTCACGGTACAGGTGGTCCGCGGGCTTGGCGAGCTCCTTGTGCGCCTTCAGCACGTCGGTGTAGCGCCAGGTGGCCGACAGGTTCAGCCGCAGCGCCACCTTGTCGCGGGTCAGGATCTCCTGGCCCGTGACTTCCAGCGCCTGCAGCCGCAGGTCGACCAGCTCCACCGCCACGTTGCGGCCGAACTTCCAGAACGCGTACGAACCTGCCGGCAGCAGGCGCTCGACCTTGCCGTCGATCCACAGGATGCCGGCGCCGTGTTCGGGCACCTGCACCTGCAGCACGCCGACCAGGCCCGCCACCGCGCGCGGACGCAGCTGCGTCTGCACGAGACGCGCCACCAGCGGCGCCGGCACGTCGGCTTGCGCACCCGCGCCGGCGATGTCGACCACCTCGACCTGCGTCTCGGCCAGGCCCTTCCAGTACAGGCGCCGCGTGCCCGGGGCCAGCAGCTCGACCAGCACACCGTTCTCGGTACGCAGGCCAACCTGGTGTTCGGTGAGCTCCACGCGCACGAACTCGGCTGCCACCACCGCCGGCTCCTTGGCCATCAGGTACTCGGCCAGGGCGTGGGTGAAGGCCGGCTGCTCGAGCGCGAAGAGTTCCACGCGCAGCTCGTCCAGGCCTGCGAACAGCCAGTGCGTGCCCGGTTGCAGCACGCGCTCGAAGTCGCCGTTGCGCAGCAGCAGGCCACGCTCGTTCTTCTTCACGGTGACACGCTTGATCATCTTCATGGTGTTCTCCTTGGCGAAGCGTGTGTTGAAGAGGGTGCCGTTACAGCGACGGCCGCGGACGACGGATGCCCGGGCCCGGATGCCCAGATGCGCCTTGGCAGGTGGCCCCGCCGTGGCTGGCCTGGGATGCGATGCCCCGCGTGCCCGACGCACGAGCGGCTGCCGCTGATGAATGCCGGGCCTCGAGCCGGAGATTCCTCCGGCCTTCGGCCCGCCACTCACGTCCGGCGGGTGGCCTTGCGACCATTGCTACGGATGGAGCGGGAGTCGAACCCGCGACCACGACTTATCAGGTCGTTGCTCTGCCACTGAGCTATTCCAGGTGGAGGTCTTCCGGGAATCGAACCCGACGCCTTCCGGCGCAGCCTTGCAGACCGTGTGTCAGCCGTTCCGGCGGCGCGGCATGGGCGGCACCGACGGACGCGAGTCCGGATGCCGCACACCGGTGGGGCGGGCCACGCGTGAACGTGAACCCGAGCCCCGACCTGTGAGCGTTCGCCTTCTTCGGCAGACTCTTGGGCGCCCGAGCCGAGGCTTCAGCTCAGGCGCGATCCTGCACGCGACGACTTCGGCAGCCGCGCGGCCAGCCACTCGTGCACGTCGGCGCGGATGTGCCGGCCTTCGAGCAGGAAGTTCTCGAAGCGGCTCGGCACATACCCACCGTCCACCTAAGCCAATGAGCCCGACACCATCTGCGTGAGTCCACCACGCCGATCAGCGGCGATAGTGGTCGCGTTCGACGCCGTCAAAAGCAGCCGCTGCGCAGGCAGCAGCGCTTGAAACAACCTCCGCGAGCCACATGGGCAGGGGTCGTTGCGGCCGAGCTTCTCGGTCAGCTCCTTGTGGCCGCGCACGAGGCGGTCACCGCGCTTGACGGCTGTCTCGGACGGGAAGCCCTTGCGACGCTTGCTCGTCGTCTCGAAAGCAGAAGTCGTTAGCGGCTTCGATCGCGTTCATGGCACACCACCTTCTGGTGGGTCGCTGACGGGTGCGAATGGTCCCCTCGGTCCGAGTCGAACGGA
>CAYOJP010000499.1:0-2009 GCA_964404305.1 uncultured Gammaproteobacteria bacterium | reverse complement strand
CGGCGCCTGCGACCGCCGGCCGGCGCGCCGCGCCCCCGGCGCAGGCTGCCCCGGCCGCCGAGCTGCCGGTCATGCCGGCCGCGCCGCCGGCCGCCGAGGCGCCGACCGTGCAGGTTCCCGTGGCGCCCCCGCCCGCTACCGCACCGGCATCCACGCCTGCACTCGAGCCTGCACCCGCGCCGGCCCCTGTCTCGCCCGCCGGACGCGACGCCGGGGACCCGGTGGAACGCGTGCAGTCGCTGCTCGCGGACGCCGCGGCGGCGGTCGCCGCCGGGGAGCTCCTGGAACCGGCGGCCGGCAGCGGCGCCACGCGCTATCGCGAAGTGCTCGCGCTCGATCCCGACAACGGCGAGGCGGCCGCGGGACTGGCGGGCATCGCCGCGGTGCTCGGCGCCCGCGTGGAGGACGCGCTCGCGCGCGGCCGGGTCGATGCGGCCGGCGAGGCGCTCGCGGTTCTGCGCGGCTTCGACGCCGGTGCGCCGCAGGTCGCGCCCCTCGCGCGCCGCATCGAGGCCGCGCGGGCGCAGCGGCAGAAGGACGCCGAGGTCGATGCGCTCATCGCCGCCGCGCGCGCGGCGCTGGACGAGGGCCGCATCGTCGCGCCGCCGGGCGACAACGCCTACGAGAAATTCCGGCAGGTGGAGGCGCTGCGCCCCGGCCTGGGCGCGCTCAAGCAGGCCTACATCGACATCGGCAATCACCTGATGACTCTCGCCGACCAGGCCTCGCGCGCGGATCGCTTCGAGGAGGCCTATCGCTACCTGTCGATGGCCGAGGCGATCCTGCCGCACCGGCCCGAGCTTGCCGGCGCCCGCAAGTACGTCGATGTCCGCAAGCTCGACTGGGAGCAGGAACAGCGCCGCCGCCGCGAGTTCGATCGCCCCGGGCCGTGATCGCCGCGGGCCGCGCGGGTTGCGCGGCCCGCGCCCTGCGCCGACAATCACCCTTCATCCGCGGGAGGGGCGTCCGGAGTCGCGGACGGGGATCATGACCGAGCAGATCCACCGCAATGCGCTGAAGCCCGGGTACGCGCTGCACTGGTACGTCATCGAGCGCGTGATCGGCCAGGGTGGTTTCGGCATCACCTACCTCGCCACCGACACCAATCTCGGCACGCAGGTCGCCATCAAGGAATACCTGCCGCTCGAACTCGCGGTCCGCGAGGGCGATGACTCCGTCTATCCGGCCACCAGCGGCTTCGGCGATCGCTTCCAGTGGGGCCTGGAGCGCTTCGAGACCGAGGCCCGCACGCTCGCGCGCTTCCGCCACCCGGGCATCGTGCGCGTGATGTCGGTGTTCGAGGCCAACAACACCGCGTACATGGTGATGGAGTACGAGCGTGGCGAGAGCCTGCAGGAGGTGCTCACCCGCCGCAAGACGATGGAGGAGAAGGAGCTGCTCGCCATCGTCCTGCCGCTGCTCGGCGGGCTGCGGGTGATCCACGAGGCCGGTTTCGTTCACCGGGACGTGAAGCCCGCGAACATCATCATCCGCCCGGACGGATCGCCGGTGCTGATCGACTTCGGCTCGGCGCGCCAGGCGCTGGGCCAGCAGACGCGCACGCTGACTAGCGTCGTCTCGCCGGGTTACGCACCCTACGAGCAGTACTACAGCAAGAGCGACAAGCAGGGGCCCTGGACCGACATCTACGGCCTGGGCGCGACGCTCTACCGCGCCATTTCCGGGCGCGCTCCGCTCGACGCGCTCGGCCGCAGCGAGGCGATCCTCAAGTCCGAGCGCGACGTGTTCGTGTCGGCCGCGGAGATCGGCGCGGATCGCTACTCGCGGCGCTTCCTCGCCGCGATCGACCACGCCTTGCGGTTCCGCGAGAACGAGCGGCCGCAGAGCGTGGCGGCGTGGGCGGACGAGCTCGGCTGGGAGGACGAGGCGGACATCGAGACCGTGGCGGCGCCGGGCAGCGAGTGGCCGGGCGAGGCGGACGACGACGATCCGCGCACGGTGTTCGAGCTGCGGCCGCGGGTCGCGCGCGCTGCCCCCGCCCCGGCGCG
>CAYOJP010000498.1:0-2049 GCA_964404305.1 uncultured Gammaproteobacteria bacterium | reverse complement strand
GGCGATGAACTCCACCGTGCCGGCGCCTACGTCCGGGACCGCCCGGGCCGCCGCCACCGCCGCCGCGCCCATCCGCTCGCGCAACTCCGCGTCGATGCCCGGCGCGGGCGCTTCCTCGACGACCTTCTGGTGGCGCCGCTGCAGGGAACAGTCACGCTCGAACAGGTGGACCGCGTTGCCGTGGCGGTCGCAGAAGACCTGCACCTCGATGTGCCGTGGCCGCTCGAGGTGGCGTTCCACGAGGACCCGGTCATCGCCGAACGCCGCACCGGCCTCGCGCCGTGCGGCCGCCAGCGCGGGCGCGAACGCGGCGGCGTCGCGCACGCTGCGCATGCCCTTGCCGCCGCCGCCCGCAGCCGCCTTGATCAGGACCGGAAAGCCGATGCGGGCCGCCTCGCGGGCGAGCACCGCATCGTCCTGGTCCTCGCCGTGGTAGCCGGGCACCACCGGAACGCCAGCCGCCACCATCAGCGCCTTCGCGGCGCTCTTGTCGCCCATCGACCGGATGGCCGCCGCGGGCGGGCCGACGAAGACGAGACCCGCGGCGTTGCAGGCCTCCGCGAACGCCGCGTTCTCCGACAGGAATCCGTAGCCCGGATGCACGGCGCGAGCCCCGGTCGCCAGGGCCGCGGCGACGATGCGGTCACTGCACAGGTAACTGTCGCGCGCCGGCGCGGTGCCAATGCGCACCGCCTCGTCGGCGAAGGCCACGTGCCTCGCCGCGGCGTCGGCGTCCGAATACACCGCCACGGTACGCAGGCCCAGGCGGCGCGCGGTGCGGATCACGCGGCAAGCGATTTCGCCACGGTTTGCGATCAGGAGCTTGTCGAACATGCGTGCCCGCCGCCGGACTCTCAGTCGATCCGCCACGCCGGCGATCGCCGTGCGAGGAAGGCGCCGATGCCTTCACGCCCCTCATCGGAGATGCGCACGCGTGCAATGAGGTCAGCAGTCGCCGCGACCATGGTGTCGTCGACCGCCGGCGCGCTGACCGCTGCGACGAGTCGCTTGGCCTGCGCCTGCGCCGTCGGCCCGCCCGCCAGCAGGGCTTCCGTCACGCGCGCGATCGCGGCATCGAGTTCCGCGGCGGGCACCGTCTCATGCACGAGTCCGAGCGCCTGCGCGGTCGCGGCATCGAAACGCTCGGCGGTCAGAAAATAGCGACGCGCAGCGCGCGGGCCGATGGCGGCGACGACGTAGGGGCTGATGACCGCCGGCACGATCCCGAGGCGCACCTCGGACAGGCAGAACTGCGCGCCCTCTGCCGCCACCGCGATGTCGCAGCAGGCGACGAGCCCGACTCCGCCGCCGAAGGCCGCACCCTGGACACGGGCGATTGTGGGTTTGGAGAGCCGATCGAGCGTGCGCATCAACTCCGCGAGCCGGAGCGCATCGGCGCGATTCTCGGCCTCGCTGTAGCCGGCCATGCGCGCCATCCACTGCAGGTCCGCGCCGGCCGAGAAGCTCCTGCCGGCGGCCGCGAGGACGACGCAGTGGACGGCCCGCTCCGCCTCGACCGCTAGCAGTGCGGCGGTCAGCTCGGCGATGGTCGCGTCGTCGAACGCGTTGTGGATTTCCGCGCGGTCGAGCATCACGGTGGCCACGCCACCCGCCACCGCCGTGCGCACGCCCGGGCCGCTCATCCCGTCACATCCGGAACACGCCGAAGCGCGTGCGTTCGATGGGAGCGTTGAGGGTGGCCGACAGCGACAGCCCGAGCACCATGCGCGTGTCGGCCGGATCGATGATGCCGTCGTCCCAGAGGCGGGCGCTCGCGTAGTACGGGTGACCCTGCGTCTCGTACTGCTCGCGGATCGGACGGCGGAAGGCTTCCTCGTCGTCCCGGCTCCAGCTGCCGCCCTGCGCCTCTATGCCGTCGCGGCGCACCTGTGCCAGTACGCTGGCGGCCTGCTCGCCGCCCATCACCGATACTCGGGCGTTGGGCCACAGCCAGAGGAAGCGGGGCGAGTAGGCGCGGCCGCACATGCCGTAATTCCCGGCGCCGAAACTGCCGCCTATGATGACGGTGAGCTTGGGCACCTCGGCGCA
>CAYOJP010000497.1:0-2060 GCA_964404305.1 uncultured Gammaproteobacteria bacterium | reverse complement strand
GGCGGTTGTGGTACAGGATGCGCATGCCGAAGCCGCGCGCGCGCCGTGCGATCGCGGCGCCGATGCGACCGAGCCCCGCGATGCCGAGCGTCGCGCCGTGCACGTCGCGGCCGAGCAGATCCTTGTAGCCGCTGCGCTTCCAGGCGCCGGCGCGCACGCTGCGCTCGGCCTCGGAGAAGCGCCGGCAGGCGGCGATCATCAGGCCGATCGCGAGATCGGCCACCGTGTCGTCGAGCACCCCCGGCGTGTTCGTGACCAGCACGCCCCGGCGCGTGCAGGCGTCCACGTCGATGTTGTTGTAGCCGACCGCCGTGTTGGACACCGCGCGCAGGGCGGGACAGCGCTCGAGCAGATCGGTGTCGATGCGCTCGCTGGCGAAAATCTGCGCGCCGGCCTTGCCCTGCAACCGGGCGATCAGCGCCGCCCGGTCCAGCGGCGCGTCGACCGGGTTGGCATCGACCTCGCAGTGCCGCGACAGGTACTCGAGAGTCTCGGGAAAGGGATCGCGGGTGACGAGTATCGGCTCGCGCATGGAACGGCTCCGGAAGCATGATGAAGCGACCGGCACGGCAATGCGCCGGGGCACCTACGATACCGGTTGCGGGGCGGGTCCCGGACGGCGGGCACGGCGAGGTACCTATCAGCGCCGCCCGGGAACGGCGTCGTACTGCGGCAGGCCGTCCTCGAGCGGCCCCCAGCCGAGCCGGTCCTCGATCCAGAGGTGGCACGTCGGGCGCAGCGCCAGCGGCTCGTCGAGCGTCGCCAGCGTCACGTCGATTTCGTCCGGGCGCTGCGCGCTGGCATAGGTCAGCGAAGTGCCGCAGTTCGCGCAGTGACCGCGCTCGACGCCGGCAGAGGAGACACGCAGCGCGAGTGCACCGGCATCGAGCGCGAACCCGGCGCGCCGGAAGGTGCCCCAGGCCACCGGGCTCGCGCCCACGGCCCGCCGGCAGCTCGCGCAGTGGCACCAGCACGGATCGCGCGCGGGGCCGCGGGCCCGGTAGCGGACCGCGCCGCAGGCGCAGCCGCCGGTGTAGGCCCGGTCCTTCAGCGGCTGCCTCCCGGTTCGCGCCGCCACACCGGTGCCCTCACAGCCGCTCGATCCAGCCGGCGAGCGCGTCCGTCTCGCGCGCCAGCAGGGCCGCATCGCCGTAGATCTGCGCCAGCACGGCGATGCCCTGCGCGCGACCGAGCAGGTGCAGCGCGAGCGCCTCGGCGTCCGCACCGCGGTCCAGCTCGCGGAAGCGCGCTGCCAGCCAGTCGCGGAGCAGGTCGAAAACGGCGCGCGCGGCCGCCTGCAGATCGCGGCGATCCTTGCCCAGCTCGACGTTGAGGCTGCCGATCGGACAGCCGTAGCGGACCAGGTCGTCGCGGCGGCCGCCGAGCATCCGCACGAACGCGAGCAGGCGTGCGCGCGGATCGGTCGCGGCGGCCTCCCAGCCGGCGAGCAGGGAAGCGAAGTCGCCGACGTAACGCTCGACCACCGCCCGGAGTATCTCGTCCTTGGAGCGGAAGTAATGGTAGATGTTGCCGCGCTGCAGCCCGGACGCGGCAACGATGTCCGAGAAGGACGCCGCATCGTAGCCGCGCTCGTAGAACAGCCGCCGCGCGCTGTCCACGACCGCGGCACGCGCGCGCTCGCCCTTGGTGCCCATCGCTCAGGCCGGCTGGATGGCCGCTGCCGGCGCCAGGTGGCGCTCGCTGCGCGCGCTCGGAAGATGGTCGCCGATGTCGCGACCGTAGTACGCCTCCACGATGCAGCCCGCGGGGTCGAGCAGGAAATCGGCCTGGATCCGGTGCAGCCCGCCCTGCACGCTGCCGGGCAGGTAACCCTTGCGGAACACCGCGTCGGCAATCTCGTGCAGGCGCGTGAGCCAGGCGAGCACGAAACCCGTCCAGCTGTGTTCGACGCCGTACTGCGCGTACAGGCGCTGCGGTGGATCCGGGACCAGGGGGAAGGGCGGCGCCTGGCCCGCGACGTACTGCCGCATCACTTCGGCTGGCGACTGGAACACCGCGACGAGGTCGAGGCCCCGGGCGCGCCAGTCCGCGGCGCGGCC
>CAYOJP010000496.1:0-2062 GCA_964404305.1 uncultured Gammaproteobacteria bacterium | reverse complement strand
ATCTTCGGCCCTCCCCGGCCGGCGGGTGGGCGCACGGCGGAACGCGGCCCGTCCCGGGGCTCCTCAGGCTTGACCGCCCCCCGGATTCTTAAGTAGGTTAGACGACTTTCTCCGTGGAACGGCGGGGCTTGCATGCCCGCGGGTGGTGGACCGGTGAGCGAACAGATACGCGGTGCGGAAATCTTCGTGCGCGCCCTGCGCGACGAGGGCGTGGAGTACGTCTTCGGGTATCCCGGCGGCGCCGTGCTCCACATCTACGACGCGATCTTCAACCAGGACGCCGTCAAGCACATCCTGGTCCGCCATGAACAGGGCGCCACGCACGCCGCCGACGGCTACGCCCGCGCGACCGGCAAGCCGGGCGTCGTCCTGGTGACGTCGGGCCCGGGCGTGACCAACACCGTCACCGGCATCGCGACGGCGTACATGGATTCGATCCCCATGGTGATCTTCTCCGGGCAGGTGCCGCGGCCGCTCATCGGCAACGACGCCTTCCAGGAGGTGGACGCCATCGGCATCACCCGGCCGTGCGTGAAGCACAACTTCCTGGTCGAGGACGTCAGGGAACTCGCCGAAACCATCAAGAAGGCCTTCTACGTGGCGACCACCGGCCGGCCCGGGCCGGTGCTGGTCGACATCCCCAAGGACGTGACAGCCGACGTCGCCGAGTACCACTATCCGCGCGAAGTCGAGATGCGCAGCTACAAGCCGGTCACCCGCGGCCACCCGGGCCAGATCAAGAAGGCGGCGGGCCTCATCCTCGGCGCCCGCAAGCCGATGATCTACAGCGGCGGCGGCGTGGTGCTCGACGACGCCGCGGCGCAGCTGACCGAGTTCACGCGCCTGCTCGGCTTCCCGATCACCAACACCCTGATGGGCCTCGGCGCCTACCCGGCCACCGATCCGCAGTTCATCGGCATGCTCGGGATGCACGGCACCTACGAGGCCAACATGGCGATGCACCACTGCGACGTGCTGGTCGCCATCGGCGCGCGCTTCGACGATCGCGTGACGGGCAACCTGGAGCAGTTCTGCCCGGAGGCGAAGATCGTCCACATCGACATCGATCCGTCCTCCATCGCCAAGAACGTCCCGGTGGACGTGCCGATCGTGGGCGGCGTGGGGCGGGTGCTCGAGCAGCTGAACGAGCTCATCCGCGCGGCCGGCCACCGCCCGGTCGATCGCGACCGCGACCCCTGGTGGCAGCAGATCCGCACCTGGCAGGCGCTCGACTGCCTGCGCTACGACCGCGGCACCGAGGTCATCAAGCCCCAGCACGTGGTCGAGCAGCTGTGGGAGGCCACCGGCGGGGACGCCTACATCACCTCGGACGTCGGCCAGCACCAGATGTGGGCCGCGCAGTACTACAAGTTCGACAAGCCGCGCCGCTGGATCAACTCCGGCGGGCTCGGCACGATGGGCTTCGGCCTGCCGGCCGCGATCGGCGTGCAGCTCGCGTTCCCCGCGGCGACCGTGTGCTGCATCACCGGCGAGGCCAGCTTCGTGATGTGCGTGCAGGAACTGTCGACCGCCCTGCAGTACGGGCTGCCGCTGAAGATCGTCAGCCTGAACAACCGCTACATGGGCATGGTCCGGCAGTGGCAGGAGTTCTTCTACGACCGTCGCTACTCCCACTCCTACATGGACGCGCTCCCCGACTTCGTCAGCCTCGCGCAGGCATTCGGCCATGTCGGCATCCGCGTGGAGAAGACCGGCGACGTGCGCGCGGCGATCGACGAGGCGCTGGCCACGCCGCGGCTGGTGCTGCTCGACTTCATCACCGACCAGACCGAGAACGTCTACCCGATGATCGAGGCGGGCAAGGGGCAGCACGAGATGCACCTGCCGCCCAGCAACCGCGAGCTGGCCTGACGGCCCTTGCGGCACCCGCAGGCAACCCCGACGTGCGCCACATCATTTCGATACTGGTCGAGAACGAAGCCGGCGCGCTGTGTCGCATCGCGGGGCTGTTCTCGGCCCGCGCGTTCAACATCGAGTCGCTGACCGTGGCGCCGACCGAGGATCCGTCTGTGTCGCGCATGACGATCGTCACCAGCGGCTC
>CAYOJP010000495.1:392-2093 GCA_964404305.1 uncultured Gammaproteobacteria bacterium | reverse complement strand
TCGATCTCGAAGGCGGGCGTCAGCGTTCCGAGCGTCCTGCCCTTCATCGCGTTGGCCGGGTACAGCGGCACGACGGTGCGGGTTGCCAGGTCCTCGATCAGGTCGCTCTGCACATCGAGCACGTAGGGCACGGCGCCTTTCGTAGCGGGGTGGGTGTTCCGGTACATGGCGAACTGCGGCATCAGAAGCCGCGGAGTCCGTCGCTGAACACGCCGTGCTTCTCCACGTGATCGTTGTAGGCGGCGATCGCGGCCTTGTTTTCGGCCAGCCACCGGTCCCGCTGCTTCTCCCGCAGGGCGACGGCCAGGGCCTGCTCCAGGGTGGCGGACAGATTGATATCCAGCGCCCTGGCCTTGGCGAGCAGATCGCCGTTGATGCTGAGGTTCGCCGGGCGCTTCGGGGCGCGGGTATCGTAGGTCGTTGTCATGGGGCCTGCCTGTGGGGCGTGTATGCGCATACGATATGCGCATATCGGCGCTCAGGCCAGCGGGTGACAAAGGTGCCAGGTTTACTTTTCGGCACCGGGCACGGGAACCGGGTCCAAGCCCCGGGCGAGGGCTCCCTCAGCGGGCGGTGAGTTCGTCGGCCAGCGCCTGCGCCTCGGCCAGGTCGAGCGTGCCCTCGTAGATGGCCCGGCCGGTGATGGCGCCGGCGATGCCCTCGTCGGCGACCGCGGCGATGGCGCGGATGTCGTCCAGCGTGGCGACGCCGCCGGCGGCGAACACCGGGATCGTAACGCCGCGGGCCAGCTCCACCGTCGCCTCGACGTTGACGCCCTTCAGCATGCCGTCGCGGTGCACGTCGGTGTAGATGAGGGCGGCCACGCCCTCGAGCTGCATCTGCTGCGCGATCTCGATCGCGTTGTGCCGCGACAGCTTCGACCAGCCCTCGATCGCGACCTTGCCGTCGCGGGCATCCAGGCCGACGATGATGTGGCCGGGAAACTCCATGCAGGCGTCGGCGACGAAGTGCGAGGCGGTGACCGCCTTGGTGCCGATGATGACCCAGCTCACGCCGGCGTCGAGGTAGGACTGGATGGTGTCCTCGTCACGGATGCCGCCGCCCACCTGGATCGGCAGGTCGGGGAAGGCCTCGGCGATGCGGTGGATCACCTCGGCGTTCACCGGCTTGCCGCTCATCGCGCCGTCGAGGTCGATGATGTGCAGCCGGCGCGCCCCGGCGTCCACCCAGCGCTGCGCCGTCGCCAGCGGATCGGCCGAGTACACCGTGTCCTTGTCCATGCGCCCCTGCTGCAGGCGGACGCACTTGCCGCCCTTCAGGTCGATGGCCGGGATCACGAGCATGACGGCTGTGTCGGGGCGGGCGGAGGAGGGGGCTGGGTCGTCGCGGGAGCGAGGAGGCGCGCAAAGGAGTCGCCTGCACGAAAATGGTAGCACAGGAAATCGATGCGGGAAGCGCGATTTCGCGCCCCGGGGCCGGTCATCAATGCGCCTCGTCCCAGTTGGCGCCGGTGCCCACGTCCACCACCAGCGGCACGGCCAGCTCGGCGGCGCCCGCCATCAGGCGCGGCACCTCGGTCCGGACCGCGTCCACCGCCGCGTCCGCCACCTCGAACACCAGCTCGTCGTGGACCTGCATGATGAGGCGCGCGGCCACGCCGCTCGCCCCGAGCCAGGCGTCGACCGCCAGCATGGCCCGCTTGACGATGTCGGCGGCGGTGCCCTGCATCGGCGCGTTGAT
>CAYOJP010000495.1:0-382 GCA_964404305.1 uncultured Gammaproteobacteria bacterium | reverse complement strand
GGCGGGCGGCGTTGCGCGAGGCGATCTCGGGCAGGTGCAGGCGGCGGCCGAAGACGGTCTCGACGTAGCCCTGCTCGCGCGCCTGGACCCGGATCGAGTCCATGTACAGCTTCACGCCCGGGTAGCGGTTGAAATAGAGGTCGACGTACTGCTGTGCTGCACTGCGCTCGATGCCGAGCTGGCGGGCCAGGCCGAACGCCGACATGCCGTAGATCAGCCCGAAGTTGATCGCCTTGGCGGCGCGCCGCTGCTCGCCGCTGACCTGCTCGGGGCCCACGCCGAACACCTCCGCGGCGGTGGCGCGGTGCACGTCCTCGCCGCCGGCGAGCGCGGCGCGCAGGCCCTCGTCGCCCGACAGGTGCGCCATGATCCGCAGCTCGAT
>CAYOJP010000494.1:0-2098 GCA_964404305.1 uncultured Gammaproteobacteria bacterium | reverse complement strand
CGCTCGGCAAGCCCGTGTTCCTCGAGGGCGAGCCCGGTGTCGGCAAGACCGAGCTCGCCAAGGTCGTCGCGGCGATCCTCGACACCGGCCTCATCCGCCTGCAGTGCTACGAGGGCCTCGATGCCGCGGCCGCGCTGTACGAGTGGAACTACCCCCGCCAGCTGCTGGAGGTGCGGTTGCAGGAGGCGCGCGGGGTCGACAGCACGCACCTCGGCGCCAACCTGTTCTCGGAAGCCTTCCTGCTGGAGCGTCCGCTGCTGCGCGCGATCCGCTGGGACGCGCCGGTGCCGCCGGTGCTGCTGATTGACGAGGTGGACCGTTCCGACGAGGAGTTCGAGGCGTTCCTGCTCGAGGTGCTGTCCGACTTCCAGATCACCATCCCGGAGCTGGGCACGATCCGCGCGCGCCGGCCCCCGATCGTCGTGCTGACCTCGAACCGCACGCGCGAGGTGCACGACGCCCTCAAGCGCCGCTGCCTGTACCACTGGATCGACTACCCGTCGTTCGACAAGGAGGTCGACATCGTCCGCACGCGCGTGCCCGGCATCGATGCGCGCCTCGCGAACCAGGTCTGCGCGGTGATGCAGAGCCTGCGCGGCGAGGATCTGTACAAGCGGCCGGGCGTCGCCGAGACGATCGACTGGGCGCTGGCGCTCGCCGCGCTCGGCGTGAGCGGGCTCGACGAGGCGGCGATCGCCGAGACGCTCGGCTGCATCGTGAAGTACAAGGGCGACCTCGACAAGGCACTGACCCTGAAGCTCGATCGCGTCCTCGCGCGCGCGCGATGAGACCCGAGGCAGTCGACCGCAGGCTCGTGCGCTTCGCGCGCGCCCTGCACGCGGAAGGGCTGGCCGTCGATCCGTCCCGCGTCATCGACCTGTGCCGGTGCCTGGAAGTCGTCGACATCGGCGACCGGGCGGCATTCCGCGCCGCTGCGCGCGCGACGCTGGTGGCCCGCCGCGACGACCTGCCGGTCTTCGATCGCCTGTTCGACGCCTGGTGGACGCTCGACCCCGCGCCGCCGGGCGACGAGGCCGGCGTTCCGGACGAGGAGCCGGCCGGCACCCCCGACGAGGGTGACGATGCCGGCGAGGAGCGCAGCCGCGAGCGGTTCGCGAGCGACGCCGAGGCCGGCGAGCCCGCGGAAGAGGACGAGATCGGGACCGGCTGGAGCGCCGACGAAGTGCTCATGACCCGGAACCTGGGCCAGATGAGCGACGCCGAGCTCGAGCGCGCCCGGCGCCTGCTGGCCGACCTCGTCGCAGTCCTCGCCACCGTGCGCGGGCGGCGCTGGGCTCCGGCCGGCGGCGGCGCGCGGCTGGACCTGCGGCGCATGCTGCGCCGGCACGCCCTGTACGGCCGCGACGCGGTCGATCTCCTCTGGCGCCGGCGGCCCCCGCGCCGGCTGCGGCTGATGCTGCTGTGCGACGTCAGCGGCTCGATGGAGCGCTATTCCAGCTTCCTCGTGCAGTTCATGTACGCCTTGCGCCGGGAACTGCCGCAGCTGGACGTGGGGGTGTTCGCCACGCGCATGACCTTCATCACCGAACTGCTCGACGACCGCGACCTGGCGGGATCGCTCGCGCGCGTCACCGCGCAGGTGCGCGACTGGGGCGGCGGGACGGACATCGGCAAGGCGCTGGGCGAATTCAACGACCGGCATGCGCGCGCGATGCTGCGGTCGAAGACGATCGCGGTGATCCTGAGCGACGGCTGGGATCGCGGCGACGCGCAGGCGATGCGACTGCAGATCGAGCGCCTGCGGCGCTGCGTCCACCGGCTCGTGTGGCTGAATCCCCTGCTCGGCACCGAGGGCTACGAGCCGCTGTGCCGGGGCATCCGTACCGCGCTGCCGCACCTCGACTACTTCCTGCCGGCGCACAACCTCGCCAGCCTCGCGGCGGCCGCGCGCACGCTCCGGACGCTGTGGCACTGACCGGGCCGTCCGCAGTCGCGGGCACGCCCGCTCCTGCAGGAGCTCCGCTCAGACGCCGAAGCCGTGCTCCTGTAGGAGCGGCTTCAGCCGCGATAGGCGTCGGCGCCAACCTCGAGGAGGGCTATCGCGGGCAAGCCCGCTCCTACAGGAACGTTCGCTCAG
>CAYOJP010000493.1:0-2108 GCA_964404305.1 uncultured Gammaproteobacteria bacterium | reverse complement strand
ATGCCGAGAAGTGGGGCAGCTACACCAACACCGACCGCCTGATCCAGGTCGGCCGCCCCGCGCTCGATCCGCCCGAGCTCGCGATGCAGGATCTGTGGATCATCGAGCGCGTCGGCCGGCGCCTGGGCCTGGCCTGGAACTACTGGCGCGACGAGGACGGCGGCGGCAAGCGCGCCTCGCAGGCGGCGGTGGCGCGCGTCTACGAGGAGATGCGCGTCAGCATGCCGCCGCTGGCCGGTGTGCCCTGGAGCCGCCTGGTCAAGGCCGATGCGGTGATGACGCCCGCGGCGAGCGAGGACGACCCCGGCGCTGCGGTGGTCTTCATCGATCGCTTCCCGACGGTCGACGGCCGAGCGACCGTGGTACCGACCGTGTTCCGCCCCGGCGCCGAGCAGATCGACGCCGAGTACCCCTTCGTCCTGACCACCGGCCGCGTGCTCGAGCATTGGCACACCGGCGCGATGACACGGCACGCCAGCATGCTGGACGCCATCGCGCCCGAGGCGCTGGTATCGCTGCATCCGGCGGATGCGCTGACGGTCGGCGTGCGCGACGGCCAGGCGGTGTTGATGTCGACGCGGCACGGTGCGGTGCAGGCGCGCGTGCGCGTCAGCACCGAGGTGCAGCCCGGGCAGGTGTTCCTGCCGTTCGCCTTCTGGGAGGCGGCGGCGAACAAGCTGACCGGCGACGCCCTGGACGACGTGGCGAAGATCCCCGGCTTCAAGGTCACGGCCGCCAAGCTCAGCGTGATCGCCTGAGCACGGCGCCGCGCCGGCGCGCGCGGCTCGCCGTCGGCGTGCGCCATCTTCCTACGCGCAGCGTCAGCCGCGTCCGACGGAACGCGCGCGCGCCGGGTGCGACATTGGACTCATCGTCGTCCACCCCCTCAGGCGCGTGCCATGTCCACCCCCTCAAGCCAGTGCCCGGCGGCCCTGCCGCCCTCCGCGACGCCGGGGCCGAGGCGTACGATGAATTCCATGGACGGGTCGGCGCACGGAAAGTGTCTCGAACGCACCCGCCGAGTCGCTGTGGCAGTGCTCATGGCACCGCTCCTCGCAGCAGCCCAGGCGGAGGAAAGCCCGTGGCGCGCCGAGACCCCGGCGCCGATCGCCGAGCCGCCGGATGGCGAGCAGACCCTGGCGCTGTGGAACGACAGCCGTCGCCGCGACCGGATCCACTATTCCACCAGCGTCGAGATCCGGCAGGAGCCGGGACTCGATCGCCAGGCTTCGGGCACGCCTGAGCTCGGCAGCCGCGCCGAGACCTCGAGCATCGACTACCGCTGGTGGGCGTCGAGCGGCCGGGTGGCGCTGGGGCTGGGGGTCGGCACCGTGACGCACAGCGTGATCGCGCCCGCGACCGGCAGCGAGCCGGAGCGGCTGACCGGGCAGACCGGCGGGCCGGCCGTCACCGTGGGCTGGCGGCTGCAGCTGTCGGACCAGTCGACGCTGTACGCCGACACCTCGGCGGCCCAGGGTCTGGGCCCGAACCCCGCCGCGGCCTACTACACCACCCGCGGCGGTGTGGAGTGGAAGACGCGCAAGTCGCGCCTTGGCTTCGACCGCGGCAGCGTGGCGATGCAGCTCGACTCCGGTTACCGGCTCTCGCTGCGCACTCGCCGCGGCGGCGTGGCGCTGGTGCTGCGCGGCAGCTTCTGAGCCCGCGCGGGGGCTGCCCCGTGAAAACCCTGGCAAATCCGCCGCTGATCCCCGCTTCAGTCCGGGTCGCCCGGGTCGATATTCCCCGGAGACCCCAAGGATGCCGGCTTGCCGTGTGCACACCTGCCCGGGACCGGGATTCGTGATGAAACGAACCCGACGTAGCGGAGACCTTCACGATGAACTTGCTGAACTACCGACTGACCACCCGCATCGCCGCAGGCTTCACCATCATGGTGGTGCTGACGCTCGCGCTCGGTGCCCTCAGCGTCTGGAACGTGCGCTCGGCCACCGGCGAGGCGCACGCCTTGCTGGCCACCGTGACCGATCCGGCTGTGGCGGCCAAGGTCCAGGATCTGCAGCAGAGCGCGCAGCGCACGCTGTGGATGATCGCGAGCCTGGTGCTGGCGACCGCCCTGTTCGGCGCCTGGCTGGGTTGGGCGATCCGCC
>CAYOJP010000492.1:0-2126 GCA_964404305.1 uncultured Gammaproteobacteria bacterium | reverse complement strand
CCGGTGCCGGGCGGGTCCGCGGCGACCGTGAGCGCGCGCGACGCGCGCGACCGAGCGCTACAGGGACGTACTCCAGCGGGGGCCCGGCCCGGCACCGGCGCCGACCGGAGAGGCCGACATTCACACTCTGCCATTCAGTCGCTCAGGGCTTCGGAATGAGGTCGTACAGCGTCGCCGGAATCGCGGCGTCGGTGCGGGCCGCCGCGGTCGCCCACGGATCGTAGGCGGCCGGAAAGGCGCGCCGGCCGTAGGCATACTGCCGCGTCACGGTCGCGACGTGTTCCCCGTGCAGTTCCGCGGTGAGGATGTCGGCCGGCGGGGGCGCGAGCTCCGGGGGTTCGTCGATGTTCGCCTGCGCCATCACGCCGAGATATCCGGCCATGCGGTTCAGGTCCTGCTCGGAGCCCTTGGTCGAGTAGTTGCCCCCGGTGATCCGCATCGGCACCCAGATCATCCCGAGCTGGGAAGCATACATCACCATCTGCTCCAGGCAGGCGAGCTTGTCGCCGCTGCGACCGGCCGAGACGGTGAAGCCGGCGGCGATCTTGTTGGTCCACAGGCGCTTCACCCACACCTCGCCGGCCAGTTGCTCGATGAACAGCTTGAAGCGCGCGGCCGGGCCCCCGATGTAGGTCGGCGAGCCGAAGATGACGGCGTCGGAGTCGTGCAGCCTCTCCCAGTTCCGCTCGACCGCTTCGACGCTGATCAGCGCGACCTCGGTGCCAGGCACCGACGCGGCGCCGCGGCTGATGGCGCGGGCCACGGCTTCGGTCGCCCCGCGGTAGTGGCTGTAGTAGACGACGCTGACGCGCGTCGTGGCGGCGGACCGGTTCATACCAGGGGATTCGCGCCGCTCATGTACACGTAGACCTCCTGGAAGCGATCCTCGCGGACGCGCCAGAAATTGGTGTTGTGCAACTCGATCCGGCGCCCCTGCGGGTCGACCAGATCGGCGACGAAGCTGGCGGCGATGCGGCCGTTGCGGTCGTCGACGGTGCAGGTGAAATCGCGATGGATGATGGTGTCGTAGTTGCGGAAGAAGTCCACGAACATGCGCCGGATCGCATCCTTGCCCGCGTGCACCGTGAATGCCGTCTGGATCGTGAACATCGCGTTGTCGTGGAAGCACGCCAGCGCCGCGTCGAGGTTCTTGCGATCGACGTTGCCGAAATAGCGGGTGATGGCCAGGTCCACGAGCTGGTCGCGGTCCAGGGCGCAGCGGTATTGCATGGCGGCGGTCTCCGTGGCCGGGCCGGGTTCAGATGAGCAGGTTCTCGCCGCTCATGTACACGAACACGCGCTTGAAGCGCCCGTTCTCCAGGTAGAAGCGGTTGGCATTCTCATAGCGCAGGTCCTGCCCGCCGGCCTTTGGCCGCACCTCGACCGAGAACTGCGAGCAGATCGACTCGGCGGCCGGGTCGGCCGTGTGCACGAAGTTGCCGTGCCAGATCCGCGAGTGCGCGGCGAACAGGCCCTCGAACATCGTCCGGATGCCGGTGTCGCGCCCGACGTGGACGGCGCTGCTGGTCATCTCCCGCAGGACCGCGTCCTCGTGGAAGCAGTCGAGGACGAGGCGCAGGTCGTAGTTGTCGACGCCGTGGAAGTAGCGCTTGGTGACGATGTCGACGTAGTGCTCGTACGACAGGGCGTTCATGCCAGTCCGTGTCCCCGGGGAAACCGTTGGTGGATTCGGCGGCGGACCCGGGACGCGTGAGTGTCGCTCGCCGGGCCGGCCGCTGCTGCCGCGCCGGGGACTCTCCGGTGCCCGGGTGCGGTGCCGCCGCCGCACGCGCCACGCCCGCAAGGCATGCCGCCTGTTCCTGTATACAAAAAGCCCGGCCGGCCGGCAAGTTCGGCGGGGGCCCGTGGCGTGGCTCCGTTCGCGTCGTCCGGCTCGGTCGAACCGGCGCCGTGGAGAAGTCCGCAGCGACAGCGGTCACTCCGGTCGCCGCCACACGCGCACTTGACGCCGGCCGCGTGGCAACCGACCCTCGCGCCTCCCGCCAGAGTCCTGCGAGGGCCCACCCCGATGGATTTCGTCTTCGATCCCTATTCCCGCGCCGTCCACCGGGACCCGTTCCCGCTCTACGCGAGACTGCGGGACGAGTTCCCGTGCTACTGGAGCG
>CAYOJP010000491.1:0-2133 GCA_964404305.1 uncultured Gammaproteobacteria bacterium | reverse complement strand
TTCAGGAACTTGTTCGAGTGCCAGGCGGTGGCGAGCGGTCCGGTTTCGGCCTCGCCGTCGCCGACCACGCACGCGGCCACGAGGTCCGGGTTGTCGAACACGGCGCCGTAGGCGTGCGACAGCGCATAGCCCAGTTCGCCGCCCTCGTGGATCGAGCCCGGCGTTTCGGGCGCGACATGGCTCGGGATCCCGCCGGGGAACGAGAACTGGCGGAACAGCCGGCGCATGCCCTCGGCATCGCGGCCGATGTGCGGGTACACCTCGCTGTAGGTGCCCTCGAGCCAGACGTGGGCGACGAGCCCGGGCCCGCCGTGCCCGGGACCGGTCACGTAGAGCACGTTCAGGTCGTGCGCCCGGATGACCCGGTTCAGGTGCACGTACAGGAAGTTCAGTCCGGGGGTCGTGCCCCAATGGCCGAGCAGGCGCGGCTTGACGTGCTCGATCCGCAGGGGCTCGCGCAGCAGCGGGTTGTCGAGCAGGTAAATCTGCCCGACCGAGAGGTAGTTGGCGGCGCGCCACCAGGCGTCGATGCGCCGCAGTTCCTCCGCGGCGAGGGGTCCGGGCGGGATCGATGGGGCAGGCATGCGGCGTCCTCCGGGGGAAGGCGGCGCCCCGGCGGACGGGGCGCCCCCATCCACAGCATAGGGGACACCGCTGACAGTTGCCTGACGGCCGTCAGTGGCGCGACGAAATCCGCGACCGCGCGCGGGACGGGGTCAGATGACCGGAGCGCCGTAGCCCCAGCTCCAGGGCACCGGGCCGGACAGTGCCAGGGCATCGCCTTCCCGCAGCGGGAGATCGAGCGGCTCGGGCGCGAGCAACTCGGCATCGGTGCCGTTGCGCATCGCCACGTACAGCTCGTGCGGCGGAATCTGCAGGCAGCCGAGAACCGTGCGCACGGTGGCACCGGGGCGCAACTCGACGTGCACGCGCGATTCCCCCCGGGGCGCGTAACGGGCCAGCGTGTTGAACAGGCGGACTTCCACGTGCATGCGCGCAGGCTAGCCGGCCCGGCGGCCGGGCGACCTTGACGTGCATCAAACCCGCGACGGCTGCCGGGCCCTGCCGCCGGACCGTCGTCGCGGCCGGCGCTCAGATGACCCGCGAGAAGGTGCCGCGCGGCGCCCCGTCGCCGAGGTAGCGATCGAAGACCATGCAGATGTTGCGCAGGAGCAGGCGGCCCGCCGGCAGCACCGTGACGCCATGGGCGCCGATCTGCACGAGTCCGTCCGCCTCCATGCCGCGCAGCACGTCGAGTTCGGGCGCGAAGTAATCGCCGAAGGGCCGCTCGAGCCAGGCGGCGAACGCCGCGAAGTCAATCCGTCCATGGCAGGCAATCCGCGTGATGACCTCGCGCCGCAGCCGGTCGTCGGCAGACAACTCGACGCCGCGCACGACCGCGAGGCCGCCGGCGTCGATCGCCCGGTGATACTCCTCCAGCGTGCGCGCGTTCTGGGCGTAGCAGCCGTCGATCCTGCCGATGGAGCTCATCCCGAGCCCGACGATGTCGCACTCGCCGCGGGTCGAGTAGCCCTGGAAATTGCGGGTGAGCGTCCGGTTGCGCTGGGCGATGGCGAGTTCGTCGTCGGGCAGGGCGAAGTGATCCATGCCGATGTACTGGTAGCCCGCGCCCGTCAGCCGCTCGACGGTGTGGCCGAGAATCTCGAGCTTGGCCTCCGGGGGCGGCAGTTCGGACTCCCGGATCTGGCGCTGCACCTTGAACATCTGCGGCAGGTGGGCGTAGTTGAACACCGACACCCGGTCCGGCGCGATGTCGATGATCTTCGCCAGGGTCTCGTCGAACGTCGCCACGGTCTGCAGCGGCAGGCCGTAGATGAGGTCCACGCTGATCGACCGGAAGCCGCTGGCGCGCGCGGCCCGGAGCACTGCGCCGGTCTGCGCCTCGGTCTGGTGACGGTTGACCGCCGCCTGCACGCGGGAGTCGAAGTCCTGCACGCCCAGGCTGATGCGGTTGAAGCCCAGGTCGCGAAGCAACGCGACCGTTTCCGCCGTCACCGTTCGCGGGTCGATCTCTATCGACAGCTCAGGATCCCCGGCCCTCGCGAAGTTGAAGTGCTGCCGCAACCGGTCCATGAGCGACTGCATCTGGTGGGGGGACAGGAAGGTCGGCGT
>CAYOJP010000490.1:0-2171 GCA_964404305.1 uncultured Gammaproteobacteria bacterium | reverse complement strand
CTGCAGGGCTGTGGTCATGGGGTCTCCGGGGCGGCGGTCCAGCGGCGGATCCGGGTGGCCTGCCAGCGCAGTGCCGCCGGTGCGGCGCATGATAGCGGTTGCCGCGGCCTGGCTCGCGGGGCCACTGTGTCGCACTGCGCCATTTCAAGGGGTCAGACCCCTTGATATGCCGATCCGCGATTCGTGATGCTGCGCGGCAGCTTATCAAGGGGTCAGACCCCTTGAACGTGGGTGAACGGGGACGACCGCGGAGACGGCGATGACCGGGGAGATACCTGAACGCGACGCCCGCGGCGACGTCGCGGCGATCTATGCCGACATCCGTGCGACGCTCGGCGTGACGATGGTGAACCTCGTCTGGCGACATCTCGCGACGCGTCCCGCTGCGCTGCCGTTGTGCTGGGGACTGGTGCGACCGTTGTACGCGGACGGGGCGGCGGGTGTCGCGGCGCAGCGCCTGCGTGCGGCGCTGCCGTGGCCGCCCGTGGCCCGGCTGGTGCCAGGCGACCTCGTCGCGGCAGGGCTGGTGCCGGCGACGCAGGCGACCGTGCGGGGGCTGCTTGCCGCCTACGACCACGCCAACCCCCTCAACCTGCTGGTGCTCACCGCGCTGCGCGTACATCTCGCCGGGCGGTCTGCTGGCACCGGCGCCGCGCCGCGAGGTGCCGCGACGACGCCCGCCGTCGCGGCGCTCGACGTACCGCTGCTGCCGGCCGTCGCACCGCAGGCGATGGATGCGGCAACGCGGACGCGGGTGTTCGACCTCAATGCGTTCGGCGGCCCGGATGCCGCGCCCGCCGGCGTGCTGGCCACCGTCCTGCGCCAGCTCGCGGCCTGGCCGGGACTGCTCGAGCGGATGCATGCACGCATCGAGCCGCTCATGGCGGATGGCACCGCCACCGGGCTGGTCGAGGCCCTGCGTGCCGCCGTCGGGCACGAGTCGATGCAGCTCGCGGCCCGCCTGCCTGCGGGCGTGAGCGTCGCGGAGGCCGCGCCGATCGCGGCCATGCTCGGGCCGTTCATCGACGGCACGCTGCTGCGCATGGTGGCGCTCGTGCCGCTGCTGCGCCGCACGCTGGGAGACTGAGCCGCCGGAATTTGTCGCACGTCAGTACCTGCAGGTGCGCGAACGGGGAGCATTATCATGTGTGCAAAGAGGCCAGCGCAGGCCGCGAGGGGACACGCGCCGTGGGTCGTTCCGCCATCATCCGCAAGGACGCCGCAACGCTCGCGGTGCCGCCGAATCTTGCCGACTACGCCGCCGAACGCGCGCGCTTCTCCTGGAACGGTGCGCGGGCCGCGCTCGCGGGGTTGCCGGGCGATGGCCTGAACATCGCCTGGGAGGCGACCGGGCGCCACGTCGCCGCCGGCCGCGGAACGCATGTCGCCTTCCGGTTTCTCGCGCGGGATGGCGCCGCGCTCGAGCTCACCTACGCCGAGCTCGACCGCCGAGTCCGCCGCTTCGCCAACGTCCTGCGCGGCCTGGGCGTGGGCAAGGGCGACCGCCTGTTCGTGCTGTGCGGACGCATACCGGAACTGTACGTCACCGTGCTCGGGGCGCTGCACGCCGGGGTCGTGGTCTCGCCGCTGTTCGCCGCCTTCGGGCCGGAGCCGATCGCCACGCGCATCCGCCTGGGCCGGGGCCGGGTGCTGGTCACCACCGACGGGCTGTACCGGCGCAAGGTCGCGCGCGTGCGCGCCGACCTGCCGACCCTCGAGCACGTGCTGGTCGTGGAAGACGAGGGCGGCGGGCTGCCGCCCGGCACGACCGATCTCGCGGCCCTGCTGGACGCCGCGCGCGACGAGTGTCCGTTGCCCCGGACCGGCGCCGACGACCCGTCGCTGCTGCACTTCACGAGCGGCACGACCGGCACGCCCAAGGGTGCCCTGCACGTGCACGGCGCGGTGGTCACGCACTGGGCGACCGGGCGCTACGCGCTGGACCTGCACCCGGACGACGTGTTCTGGTGCACGGCGGATCCGGGCTGGGTCACGGGCACCTCCTACGGGATCATCGCGCCGCTCCTGCACGGGGTGACGTCGATCGTCGACCGCGAGGAGTTCGACGCCGAGCGCTGGTACGGACTGCTCGAATCCGAGGGCGTGACCGTCTGGTACACCGCGCCGACCGCGATCCGCATGCTGATGAAGGCCGATCCCACGCTCCCGGC
>CAYOJP010000489.1:0-2186 GCA_964404305.1 uncultured Gammaproteobacteria bacterium | reverse complement strand
GGCGACGCGCAGGCAGGGGCCGGCGACGGCGCGCCGCCACCGCGCGCGGTGCCGTGCGGTCAGGCGCTCGCCTGGTGGCTGCGCGGCGGACCCTGCATGGAAGCCACGCGCGACGACCTGCACTTCGCCGCACCGCTGACCGGCACCCCGGCGGCGGTGACGGGCGTCATCGCGAACCTCGCGCTGTTCTTCGCATTGCACGTGCTGTGGCCGGCCGGCCATGACCGGCCGCCGGATCTCCTGGCGCTCGGCATCGGCGTGGCAGCGCTGGTCGCGCTCGTGCGCTTGCGCCTCGGCGTCGTGACGGTGCTGGCGAGCGCGGCCGCGGCCGGACTCGCGGCCCGGCTGCTGCTCCACTGAACGCCCTTCCCCACGCTCGACAGCCCGCACCTCCCGAGGGTCCCATGCTCGCGTTCCACTCCCGCCGCCCGACCGTCTATGCCACCCGCGGCATGGTGGCTGCCAGCCAGCCGCTCGCGGCGCTGGCCGCCCTCGATACGCTGAAGGCCGGCGGCAATGCCGCGGACGCGGCGGTGACCGCGGCCGCCATGCTGGCCGTGCTGGAACCGATGATGACCGGCCTGGGCGGCGACTGCTTCGCGCTGTACTACGAGGCCGGCAGCGGCGCGGTGACCGCGCTGAACGGCTCCGGCCGGGCGCCGGCCGCCGCATCGATCGAGGCGATCACGGCGACCGGCGCGCGGCAGATGCCCGAATACGGCGGCTGCACCGTCAGCGTACCGGGCACCGTCGCCGCATGGCAGGACCTGCTCGCCCGCCACGGCACGCGGCCGCTGGCCGCGGCGCTCGCGCCGGCGATCGAGGCCGCCGAGCGCGGTTACCCGGTCACCGAGATCGTGGCGATGCTCTGGCAGGGCGCCGAGCCGCACCTGCGCCGTCCGCCCGTATGGACCGGCACCGGCCTCGCCGACGGTCCCGGACAGGCCGCGGCGACCGAACTCCTGCCGGGAGGACGCGCCCCCCGCACCGGGGAGATCGTGCGCCTGCCGACGCTGGCGGCGACGCTGCGCGAGGTCGCGGCCGGCGGCGCCGACGCCTTCTACCGCGGCTCCTTCGCCGATCGCGCCAGCGCGCTCGCGCAGGAGTACGGCGGCTGGCTCGCGCCCGGAGACTTCGCAGCCCACCGCAGCGACTGGGACACACCGATCCACACCGACTACCGCGACGTGCGCATCTATGAATGCCCGCCGAACGGTCAGGGGCTCGCGGCGCTGCTGGCCCTGGGGCTCGCGCGGGGTTACGACCTCGCCGCGATGTCCACCGCCGATCGCGCGCACACCCTCATCGAATGCATGCGCCTGGCGATCGCGGACGCACAGCACTGGGTGGCGGATCCGCGCCACGTTGCGCTGCCGCTCGCCGCGCTGCTCGATGCGCGCTATGCGGACGAGCGCCGGCGACGCATCGCGCCGGACCGGGCGGCGCGCGACGTGCCCTGGGGCGATCCGCGCCACGCGTCCGATACCGTCTATCTCGCGGTCGTGGACGGCGCGGGCAACGCCTGCAGCCTCATCAACAGCGTGTTCCGCTCCTTCGGCACGGGGCTCGTGGTGCCCGGCACCGGCGTGTGCCTGCAGAACCGCGCGTCGCTGTTCTCCCTGGACCCCGCGCATCCGAACGCGCTCGCACCCGGCAAGCGGCCCTACCAGACAATCATCCCGGCCCTGAGCGTCCATGCGCAGGGTCCGCACGCGGGCCGGCTGCACGCCTGCTTCGGTGTCATGGGCGGCCAGATGCAGCCGCAGGGCCACCTGCAGGTCCTGGTCAACCTGCTCGACCTCGGGCTCGCGCCGCAACCGGCGCTCGACGCCCTGCGCTGGCAGCTCACGGCGATTGCCCCGGGCCTCGGAATGCAGCCGCCCGGCGCCGCTGCCCCCGGCGGGCGCGTCCTGGTCGAGCGCGGCTTCGAGCCGGCGGTGATCACCGCTCTCGAGCGACGCGGCCACCACCTCACCGTCCTCGACGACTACGATCGGGTGTCCATGGGGGGGGCGCAATTGATCGTGCGGGACCCCGCGACCGGCGTGCTGGCGGGCGCAAGCGAGCCGCGGATGGACGGGCTCGCCGTCGGCTGGTAACGGAGCAGGAAGCGCGGGCGAGCCCGCTCCTGCAGGAGCTACGCACCAACGTCGGAGCAGCACTCCTGTAGGAGCGGCTTCAGCCGC
>CAYOJP010000488.1:0-2196 GCA_964404305.1 uncultured Gammaproteobacteria bacterium | reverse complement strand
TTGCCCAGCGCCAGTGCAACCGCCTTCACCTGCAGGACGACGGGCAGCAGGCGCTGCGTGATCGACCGTGCCGCGTTGGTCACCGCCAGCCACGCCAGGGCATGCGCCATGGGAATGCGCTCACTCAGGTAGTAATGCGGGATCTCGCGCTTGGAGCGCGCCATCGCCGCGGCAATGGCCTGGCGCATGCCGGCGCTGCGGTCGCGCGCGGGTGCCTGCCGCTGCGGCGGCGCTGCCGGTGTCGCCGCGACGGCCGGGATCGGCGCGGGGGTGGACGTCGGCGGGGCCGCAGCGGCCGGGAGGGCTGCTGCCCGCGCCTCCACGTCAGCCACCGTGACCGCACCGTGCGGACCGGTCCCCGTCACGGCCTCGATGTCGATGCCGTGCTCGCGGGCGTGCTTGCGCGCGGCTGGCGACACTGGGCGGCGATGCGACGGGACCGGTGCCGCAGGCGCCGGCGTCGGGCCGGCCGACACCGGCGCGGGCGGTGGTCCCGGCACCTCCGCCCGGGGCGCCGTCATCGCCGCCGGCACCTGCGCCGCGATCGGGGGCGGCGAGGGTGCCGGCGCGCTCACCGTCTCGCCCGGCGCCGCCAGCCGGGCCATCACGACGCCGACCGGGATCGTCTCGCCGATGCGGGTGACGAGTTCGACCACCGTGCCGTCGTGCCAGCACTCGAGATCGATGGCGGCCTTCGACGTATCGACCACCGCCACGATCTGCCCGCGCTGCACCGCGTCGCCGACCCGCACGTGCCATTCGAGCAGCGTGCCCTCGTCCATGTCGGCGCCGAGCGACGGCAACCGGAATTCGATCATGGGCGGCTCATCCGCGTCCCAGCAGTCCGCGCACGGCCGCGACGATCTTCTCCGGCTGCGGGAGCGCCGCCTCCTCCATGTGCTTGGCGTAGGGGATCGGGACCTCCTCGGAGCAGACCCGGGCCAGCGGCGCGTCGAGGTCCCAGAAGGCCTCCTCGACGATGCGGGCCATGACCTCGGCGGCGAAGCTGCCGGTGCGCCAGCCCTCGTCCACCACCACGGCCCGTCGCGTGCGCCGCACGGACGCCGCCACGGTGGCCGAGTCGAGCGGGCGCAGCACCCGCAGGTCGATCACCTCGGCCTCGACGCCTTCGGCGGCGAGCGTCTGCGCCGCCGCGAGCGTCTTCGGCAGCGAGCCCCCGTAGGTCACGAGCGTGACGTCGCGCCCCGACCGGCGCACGCGCGCCGTGCGGATGTCGACGCCGGTGGCCTCCGGCATCTCGCCTTCGGCGTTGTACAGCGCGGCATGCTCGAAGATCACCACCGGATCCGGATCGCACAGCGCCGGCCACAGCATGCCACGGGCGTCCTCGACCGTCGCCGGCGCGAGCACGGTGATGCCCGGGACGTGGGCGTACCAGCCCTCCAGGCTGTGCGAATGCTGTGCCGCCACCTGCCGGCCCGCGCCCGTCGCCATGCGGATCACCACGGGCACCGAAAACTGCCCGCCGGACATGTGCCGGTACAGCGCCGCGGTGTTCACGATCTGGTCGAGCGCCAGCAGGCTGAAGTTGACGGTCATCACCTCGACGATCGGGCGCAGCCCGCCTAGCGCCGCGCCGATGCCGGCGCCGACGAAGGCGAGCTCCGACAGCGGCGTGTCGCGGAAGCGCTCCGGGCCGAACTCGGCCAGCAGGCCCTTCGAGACCGCGTAGGTGCCGCCGTAACGGCCGACGTCCTCGCCCATCAGGAACACGCGCGGGTCGCGCGCCAGGGCGTCGCGATGCGCCTGCTTCACCGCCTCGCGGTAGGTCATGCGGGCAGGCCCGTTCATCGCGCGCCCTCGCGCGGGGTGTGGACGTCGCGCAGGAGATCCGCGATCGGCTCCGGCGTGCCGGCCTCGGCGAAGGCGACCGCGCGCTCGACCTCCGCCTGCGCGGCCGCGTCGAGCCCCAGGAACTCGTCCTCGCTGAGCAGGCCCTGCGCCTTCAGCCTCGCACTGTAGGTGTGGATGGGGCCGCGTGCCTTCCACGCCTCGACCTCGGCCTTGTCGCGGTAGAGCTCGGCGTCGAACATCGAATGCGCGCGGAACCGGTAGGTGCGCAGTTCCAGGAAGAACGGGCCGTGCCCGTCGCGGACCTGGTGCTGCGCATAGCGCGCCGCCTCGTGCACGGCGACCACGTCCATGCCGTCCGCCGCGATGGCCGGCACGCGGTAC
>CAYOJP010000487.1:0-2230 GCA_964404305.1 uncultured Gammaproteobacteria bacterium | reverse complement strand
CGATGCGAGCACGATCTCGCGCACCAGCGCCTGCAGCTCGCCCGCCAGCGGCGGGCAGCCGGTTCGCAGGAGTTCGAAAGCCCGGCCGAGGCGGGCGCGACCGGCCGCCGCCGCGGCTGCCGACGGCGCCTCCAGCGTGAACGGCAGGTCCGGATCGGTATCGATCAGCCGCAGGTAGCGCGCGCTCGCCGGATCGCGCGCCGGGTCGGCGAACGCCACCACGCGGGGGCCGCCGGGATGATTGCGCGCGGCGACAATCTCGTCGAGGCAGTGCTGGGCCGCGTCGAGATCGTCGCCATCGAGAGCCAGCACGAGATCGCAGTAGGCGCCGAAGACCAGCGGGGAGACCGGCCCGCGACCGAGGCGCCGGAGGAACGCGCGCCAGTCTGCGGGGTCCAGCGCGAGCGGGGGTACGCCCGCGTCGACCACGTGTCGCAGGCTGTCCGCCAGGCGGCGCCGCATGCGCCGGTCGAGCGCCCGTGCCCGGGCGGCATCGAACTCCAGGCCGGTCGTTCGCGCCCTGCTCCGGGCGCCGTCGTGCACCGTCCCGGGCACTGCGGTGATGCCGGTCAACCGGACGGCTGCGGGTCGACCGCCGCCCCGGCAGCCGGAGCGACCGCGCGGCCTGCCTAGGACTTCACGACGGGCTTGGCGCCGACCTTCGCACCCAGCCGGGCCAGGCGCGGGTCCGTGAGGCGGGTGGCGGGAACCGCGGCCGATCGCTCGACCTGATCGAAGCCGAGCAGTCGGGACCAGTCGAGGGGTACGCGCCGGGAAGACTTCGGTGTGGCTTTCATGGTGTGTTCTCCTGCAGCGAGGGACGCGGGCCAGAGCGTCCTGCAAGCTTGCAGGAATATAGTGGTGCGTCAAGCGGTCGTGAGCACGCCGCGGCACAGGTTCCGGAACAGTCGTGGCGCGCCGGCGGCGCGCCGTCACGGGAGTCGCGATGATCGTCTTTCTGGTCACCCCCGAGCACGCCTACACCCACCGCAAGCTGCAGGCGGATGCGGGTGGCGTGGACGTCGCCATCACGACCTATCCGCAGGCCTTCGCCGCCCGCACGCTGCCGGGCGCGACGTACGTGTTCACCGATCTGGATCGGCTGTCGGCGCCGCACCTGCGCACCGCGGCGGCGCTGTACCGCTGCCTGCGCGACGCCGGTTCCCGGGTGCTGAACGACCCGGCGCGCGTGCCCAGCCGCTATGGCCTGCTGCGCGGACTCCACGAGCAAGGCATCAACCGCTACAACGCCTACCGGGTCGAGGAAGCCGTGCAGCCCGAGCGCTGGCCGGTGTTCGTGCGCCTGGAAGGCGATCACCAGGTCCGCGCCAGCCCGCTGCTGCACGACTGGGACGCCGTGTGCCGCACCGTCGAGGACGCGCTGGCGCGCGGGCTGCCCATCGCCAGCCTGCTCATCGTCGAGTACGCCGCGGAGCCGGTGCGGCCCGGCCTGTTCCGCCGGCTGAGCTGCTTCCGGCTGGGCGCGCAGCAGTTCCCCGCCGGCTGCGTGCACGAGGACGACTGGTGGGTGAAGTTCGGCAAGACCGGGATTGCGCCGGCCGAACTGTACGACGACGAACTGCGCATCATGCGCGAGGATCCATGGCACGACGCGCTGGCCCGGGTGTTCGCGCTCGCCGGCGTGGAGTACGGGCGCGCCGATTTCGGCCTGCTCGAAGGGGCGCCGCAGATCTACGAGATCAATACCAATCCGGTCGTGTCGTTCGGGGCGGAACACCCGTTCCCCGCCCGCCTCGAGTCCTACCGCCTGCTGCGCGAGCACTACCTGGAGGGGCTGGCGCGGCTCGACGCATCACCCCCGGGCGCGGAGGCCACGCTGTCGTCGCCCCTGTTCACCCCCTGGCGACAAGTCGCCCCGTCGCTCCCGGAAGCGGACGACTTCCCGCGCCTGTACTGACCCGCGGTCGCCCTCGCCTGGTCGCGGCCAGTGCGCGGCCGCAGGCTTTGCCCTCGCGTCGGCTCAGCCGGCGCCCGCCGAGAGTTCGGCCACCGCGTCGATCAGCGCAACGCTGTCGTCGTCGCCGTGCGCTGCCGCGATCGCCCGCAGCGCCGCCACCGCGGGCGGCGGTTGCCCGTGCAGGAGCCAGGCGATGAACTGCGCGTGCCATTCCTCCGAGTAGCGGCCGGCGAACGCATCACGCGCGGCGCAGTAGGCCGCCAGCAGGCAGCGGGCGGCCGCGGCGCGGTCGTGAGCGGACGGCCCGCCACC
>CAYOJP010000486.1:0-2237 GCA_964404305.1 uncultured Gammaproteobacteria bacterium | reverse complement strand
CGGCGGCTGACGCCGAGACCGGCGAGCGCGAGACCGAGCAGCGCGAGCGAGGCAGGCTCCGGCACGCCGGGCACCACGACCTGGCCCGCCCGGCCGAAGCGCAGGCTGTCGATCGCGAAGCCGGCCGGTTCGGCGCCGACGAGATCGAGGAACACGCCGGCAATCTGGGCGGAGCCGTCGTCGGTCACGAGGCCGAGGAATTCGATCCCCAGGCCCGTGTTGCTGACCGTGCCGAGCAGGCTGCCGTCGCGTGCAAAGGCGGTGATGCCCGTGCTGCCGGCCGCATTGAAGAAGCCCGCGTCGAAGCCCACGCCGGCGAGATCGATGTCGAAGAGCACCGCGATCGGGCCGTCGAAGGTCGGGCTTCCGGACAGCACCGGGCTGTTCGCCCCGGCGGCGCCGTCGTGGGTGATGAAGGTGTCGGGCGAGAAGGGATCGAGCGTCAACGGACCGGTGGGCGCGCCGACGACGCACGCGGTGGGCGCGGCGCCCGGGCAGTCGACGCCAGGCGAGCCGCTCAGGCTCTGGCCGGTGAACCAGCCGTCGAAGGTCACGACCGGGGAACCCGCGCCCCCGCCGTAGTCGGCCGGGACGTAAGTAGGATTGACAGTCCCCAGTGCCTTCTCGCTGAAGGTGATCAGCCCGGAGCCGGCAACGAAATCACCGACACTGACCCGCACGATACCCGCATTCGCGCCCAGCGACACGCTCGCCAGCAGGGTGCCGGCAGCTATACCAAACAGTGACTTGCGGCAGTTATTCATATTCGCTCCTTGGCATTGAACCGGCGCTCGCGGTCGGCGGCGCTCCCCTACCCATCCACTCCGCCCCGGGCGTGCGGGCGGTTCTGCTGCGGGAATTGCTAGCACATTCTGCGCCACGGATTAAACCCGAGGTTTTTCAGGATATTGCGGTTTAGGCGAAATGGAGTTTGTAAAAATATCTGACAGCAACGCGACCTGTCGGAGCGGCTGCGAGGTCCCGGGGAGAAGGCCACGCCCTCGACCGGCAGCGTCCCGGACTCGTCGGCCACCGGGCTGTCGGGGCTGCGTCGGGACAAAAAAAACCGGCGCGTGAGCGCCGGCTTCGTGCGGGAATCGCGGCTGCGCCGCGGTGACATCAGGCGGACAGGCGCCGGCGGCTGACGCCGAGACCGGCGAGCGCGAGACCGAGCAGCGCGAGCGAGGCAGGCTCCGGCACGCCGGGCACCACCACTTCGCCGCGCTTGCCGAAACGCAGGTTGTCGATCGCGAAGCCGGCGGGTTCGGAGCCGACGAGGTCGAGGAACACGCCCGCGATCTTCTCGGAGCCGTCGTCGGTCACCAGGCCCAGGAACTCGATGCCGAAGCCGATGTTGGTGACCGTCCCGAGCAGGCTGCCATCGCGCGCGAAGGCGGTGATACCGGTGCTGCCGACCGCGTCGAAGAAGCCCGCGTCGAAGCCCACGCCGGCCAGATCGATGTCGAACAGCACGGCGATCGGACCGCTGTACAGGGGCGAGCCCGACAGCACGGGGCTGGTCGGGTTATCGACGTCGGTGGCGATGAAGGTGTGCGGCGACGCCGGATCGAGCGTCAGAGGTCCGGACGGCGAGCCGACGACACAGGCACTGGCGGCCGCGCCGGGGCAGTCGACGGCAGGCGTGCCGCTCAGGCCCTGGCCCATGAACCAGCCGTCGAAGGTGACGGTCGGTGACCCGGCACCACCGCCGTAGGTGGCGGGCGTGTAAACCGGATTGACAGTGCCCAGCGCGTATTCGCTGAAGGTGATCAGGCCGGAACCGGCGATGAAGTCGCCCGCGCTGACCCGCACGATCGCCGCATTCGCACCCAGGGAAAGGCTGGCCAGAACTGTTCCGGTGGCGATTCCGATCAATGACTTGCGATAAGAGTTCATATGCGCTCCTTCGATGCTGTTCGACCGCGATGGCGACTGGTCCGAGCGAACTCCGGCGCTGGGCTCTCGGTCCCCGCTTGCCGTACTTGCACGCATATCTCGCGCCATAAATATTTACATACGAATTTCAAGGAGTTGCATTTTGAGCGCCGGATGAAGTGTAAAAATCGTTGACGTGGCGAGCCGGGCATGAGCCCCGCTCCACGAACATTGCGTCCGGATCGGCCCGCCGGGCCGCGTCCAGCGCCAGGCCGGCGGCCGTCACGCCGCGAGGCTGCGCCCCGGCCCGCGCAGCCCGCCCATGGTCTCGACGTCCCAGCCGCGCCGGCAGTCGAGCCGGG
>CAYOJP010000485.1:0-2243 GCA_964404305.1 uncultured Gammaproteobacteria bacterium | reverse complement strand
CGCGGCGGCAGGTCGCCCGAGCGGCCGGTGCCGGGATAGCAGAAGCCCATCGGCAGGATCGCCACCTGCCGTGGGTTGTAGAACACCTCGCGCGTGATGCCGAGCCAGTCGCGCATGCGCTCTCCGCTGGCGTCGTCGAAAGGAACGCCGCTTTCATGGACCTTGCGGCCCGGCGCCTGGCTGGCGATCAGCAGCCGCGCCGACGGTGCCACCTGCAGGACCGGCCGCGGCCCGAGCGGCAAGTGCGCCGTACAGATCGTGCAGGCGCGCACCTCGGCCAACAGCGCAGTGAAGCGGCTCATGCGGTGCAGCCCGCTCTCAGTGTCCGTGCGCGTCCGTGGCCAGGCTCTTCTTCGTGAAGAGATAGTCCTTCAGCTCGGCGGAGAAGCGCTTGTCCTTGCGCCGGATCCATTCCAGCACCATCGCGGCGTGCTCCTTCTCCTCGTCGCGGTTGTGCTCGAGGATCTTCTTCAGCACCGGGTCCTTACAGGCCGCGGCTCGCTGGTTGTACCAGTCGACGGCCTCGAGTTCCTCCATCAGCGACACGATGGCCCGGTGCATGTCGCGAACTTCGTCCGACAGTTCGCCGATGGGTTCGTGGTAGCCCTCGTTCGACATTCGTTCATCTCCGGTTGTTCAGACAGATCGTCGCCGACGTGCTGGCGACGTGTCCGTTCACGCCGCCGGCACGCCGATTCTCATCGCGACCTGGTGGCATCGCGCAACGTGGTGCTCCGGTTGAGCACCATCGCGCCGGCGCAATGGTCGCGGGGGTCGCTGAGGAAATAGCCCAGGCGCTCGAGTTGCACCGGCTGCCCGCGCGCGATGCCCGCCAGCGACGCTTCGACAAAGCCCCGGGCTTCGCGCAGGCTGCCGGGGTCGAGATGGCGCCGGAAGCCATCACCGTCGGCATCGGGCTGCTCTGCCGCGAACAGGCGCGCATACAGACGCAACGTCGCCGGCACCGCATCGTGCTGCGCGAGCCACGTGATGGTGCCCTTGACCTTGACCCGCTCAGCGCCTGGCGTGCCGCTGCGCGTGTCGGGCACGATGCGCGCCTGCACCGACACCGGCTGGCCGTGCGCGTCTTTACGGCAGCCGATGCACTCGACCACGAGGCCGTACTTGAGCCGCACGCGGTTGCCGGGGAAGAGACGGTGGAAGCCCGGCGGCGGCAGTTCGGTGAAGTCCGTGCGGTCGATCCACAGGCGCGGGCCGAGCGCGAAGCGGCGCTGCCCGAGCTCGGCACGCTGCGGATGCACGGGCGCCGTGCAGGCAACGTGGTCGGCATCGCCGAATTCGTCCGCCCAGTTCGTCAGCTGCAGCAGCAGCGGGTCGACCACGCCCATCGCACGCGGCGCAGTGTCTTCGAGGTCGCTGCGCAGCGCCTGCTCGAGCGTGCTGTCGGGCAGCCAAATCGCGTGCCGGCTCGCCCCGGTGCTCTCGACGAAGCGGCGCAGTGCCGCAGGCGTGTAGCCGCGCCGGCGCAGGCCGCTCAGTGTGGGCATGCGCGGGTCGTCCCAGCCGCTGACGAGACTTTCGTCGACCAGCGCCTTGAGCCTGCGCTTGCTCGTGACCACGTGGCTCAGGTTCAGGCGACCGAACTCGTACTGCCGGGGCGGCGGCGACTGCACCAGTCCCAGGCGCACCAGATGGCCGAGCAGCCAGTCGTAGAACTCGCCGTGCTCCACGAACTCGAGCGTCGCAAAGCTGTGCGTGATGTTCTCGAGCGCATCCTCGATCGGGTGCGCGTAGATGTAGGCCGGGTAGATGCACCAGGCCGTCCCCGTGCGGTGGTGCGCGGCGTGGCGGATGCGGTAGAGCACCGGGTCGCGCATCTGCAGATTGGGCGAGGCCAGGTCGGTGCGCGCGCGCAGCGCCATCGCGCCGTCGGCATGCACGCCGCTGCGCATCTCGTGAAAGCGCGCCAGGCTGTCGGCGGCGGGCCGGTCCCGCCACACGCTGGCCGTGCCAGCCGAGGTGAAGTCGCCGCGCATGGTCTGCATCTGCGCCGCGCCGTGCTCGTCCACGTAGGCCAGGCCCTCGGCGATCAATGCCTCGGCGGCGCGGAACATGAAGCCGAAGTAGTCGCTGGCGTGGTAGAGGTGTTCGTGGCCGAAGGCCCGCCAGTCCCAGCCCAGCCAGCGCACCATCTCGACGATGGCGTCGACGTAGCCCTGGTCTTCCTTCTCGGGGTTGGTGTCGTCCATGCGCAGGTGGCACACGCCGCCGAACTCGCGCGC
>CAYOJP010000484.1:0-2279 GCA_964404305.1 uncultured Gammaproteobacteria bacterium | reverse complement strand
CATCCCGGGCCGCTTCCGGACCGCCTCCAGCCCCTTCAGGACCTGGATGGACTCCGCGCCGTAGTCACCCTTCTTCGCTGCCGTCATGCGATTCCCTCAGCTCCGGTTGGCCCTGCCGCTCGCTGCTCGCGCCTCATCTCTCACGCACCAGCCCTCACGCTCCATGTCCTCGCTTCTCCCGCCGCCACGCTCTTCGTCCCCGGCACCAGCCGCAGCGTCACGGCCTGCGGTTCCAGGTGCACCCAGCGCGGCGTGTCCGTCACCGGCGCCGCGCGCTCGTCCCGGGTGTGCGCCAGCCACGCGTGCCGCCGCTGGAAGAACCGCCGCATGAGCCGCGCCCGCTCCGCCGTGAGCCGCGCGTTCAGCGCCCGCCACGGCCCGCGGAACGCGCCGCGCCCCTCCGCCATCCAGGCCAGCAGCAGGTCCCGGTCGTGGATCTCGCCCAGCACGTCCTGCATCTCCCGCGCGAGCCGGCGCTCGGCGTCGTACGAGAAGCCGTAGGTCGCCGCGTGCAGCTCCAGCGCGTAGCGCAGCCGCTTGAAGTCGATGCGCAGCGCGTGCAGCTGCTGCGCGTCCGGTACCGGGACCGTCATCCCCGGCGCGTGCGCGATGACCCCCGCCAGCCGCTCGCCGACCTCGGCGAGGACCCGCGCGGCGACGGCCTCCTCGACGCCCGCGAGCCGCGGCGCCTTCGCCGTGTCGTCGAGCCCCGCGAGCAGCCGCCGGTACCGCGGCCGCGCCAGCGCCCGGGCCAGCCGCCGGTGCGCCTTGCGGCGGCGCGCACGGAGCTTGCGGATCAGCCGCGTGAGCCGCGCGCGCTCCGCGCGGGCCGTCGGCGGCAGCCGCTCCCCCGCGAGCAGCTCCAGGATCACGTCGAGGTCCCGGACGGCGCCGAGCCGGCGGGCCAGCCAGCGCAGGCGGTCCCGGTCGTCCGCGGGGATGACGACGTGCCCCTCGAGCGCGCGGCACGCGGCCCGCAGCCGGCGCGTCGCGACCCGCATCTGGTGCACCGCCTCCGGATCGCGCCCCCGCCGGGCCGCCTTCTCGTGCCGCCGCAGCTCCGCCGCCTGCGTCCGGAACACCTGCCCGGCCGCATCGAGCACCGTCGCCGGCGCGCGCGGGTTCAGGCGGTCCGGCTCAGGCACCGTGCACCCAGCGGATGCGCTCGATGCGCCCCGTCTTCCCGCGCCCGGCGTTGATCCGCGCGATGATCTCCGGCGTCATCAGCGAGAGCTCCTGCCGCCACGCCGCGCTGCGCACGTGGACGAACAGCGTCCCGTCCGGCGTCACGCTCTCGGCCTTCGCGTGCCGGGCGATGCGCTCGCCGACCAGCTCGGGCCACGCGAGCACGACGTCGGCCTGGGCGACGCGGGACGCCAGGCCGGCCTTCTTCAGGTAGCCGGCGATGGCCTCGCTCACGCGCGTCGGGGTGCCCTTGCGAGCCGTGCGAGCCATGGCGTGCCCCCTAGATCCGCTCGACCGCGCCGTCACTGACCCGCCATCGCGGGAGCGACGCGATCACCTCCGGCACATCGGCCGCCTTCGGCACGGCGGCGATGACCTGGCTGCCCGCGGCCGCGCGTTCCGCGATCATCCCGCCGAGCCTCGCGCTGCGCTGCTCGTCCAGCTCCGCGAAGGCGTCGTCGAGGCAGACCGCGACCGGCGCGCCCGTCGCCTGCTCCTGCGCCTGCGCCTCGATCAGCCGCAGCGCCAGCGCCGCCGTCCGCTGCTGGCCCGCGCTGCCGTAGTCGCGCAGCTCGCGCGCCGAGAGCAGCAGCCGCAGGTCGTCGCGGTGCGGGCCGACGCTCGTGCGGCCCCGCAGCAGGTCCCGCTCGCGGGAGCGCTCGAGCGCCTCGCGCAGCGCCGCCGCCGACCCGTCCGTCCGCGAGGCGTAGCCCAGCGCCGGCTCCCCCCGCTCCCCCATCGCCGTGCAGTGCGCCCGGTACGCCGGTGCCCACCGCTCGACGAACGCGCGCCGTGCCTGCGTGATCCGCGCGCCCGACTCCGCCAGCATCCCTTCCCAGACCGGAGCATCGGCCGCGCTGGCGTGGTTCCGGTGCCGCAGCGCCCGCCGGTACGTGCTCAGCGCCTCGAGATAGCCGTCCGCGGTCAGCGCCAGCAGCATGTCGAGGTACTGCCGCCGCTCCCGCGGCCCGCCGGCCACCAGCGCGACGTCGCCCGGGCTCAGCACCACCCCGCGGACGATGCCGATGGCATCGGTCAGCCGCTCCGGCTCCGCGCCATCGACTGTGACCTTCTTCGCCTTCGTCCGCGCATCG
>CAYOJP010000483.1:2023-2279 GCA_964404305.1 uncultured Gammaproteobacteria bacterium | reverse complement strand
GCTTCTTCTTCGCCTTCATGATGTTCGGCAGCGTCACGTAGCGCGGCTCGTTCAGGCGCAGGTCGGTGGTCACGACCGCCGGCAGCCTGAGCGCCACGGTCTGGTTGCCGCCGTCGACCTCGCGCGTGACGGTGAGCTCGGCGTCGCCCGCGTCCACCTTGCAGGCGAAGGTCCCCTGCGGCCAGCCGAGCAGCGCGGCGAGCATCTGGCCGGTCTGGTTCGAGTCGTCGTCGATCGCCTGCTTGCCGAGGATGAC
>CAYOJP010000483.1:0-1999 GCA_964404305.1 uncultured Gammaproteobacteria bacterium | reverse complement strand
AGCGGCTGCAGCTCGGCGTCGCTCTCCACGAGCACCGCCCGATCGGCGCCCATGGCCAGCGCCGTCCGCAGCGTCTCCTGGCATGCCGCCGGCCCCATCGACACCGCCACGATCTCGCCCGCCTTGCCGGCCTCCTGCAACCGGACGGCCTCCTCGACGGCAATCTCGTCGAACGGGTTCATTGACATCTTCACGTTGGTGAGATCGACACCGGAGCCGTCGGCTTTCGGCCGCGCCCGGACGTTGTAGTCGATCGCGCGCTTCACTGCGACCAGTATCTTCATCGGGTTCTTCTTCCAGGATACGACGACGAGGAGGATCTGATTATAGCCCAGGGGCTCCGCCGGACGGAGTCTGCCGGGACGCCTGCCGGCGCGCCTCAGCCCGCCATTTTCGCAATCTGATCGACCTTCTGCTCGGGTCCGATGGCGCTGTACCCGCCGTCCACGGCGAAATCGGTGCCGGTGACGAACGAGGCTCGCGGGGAGCACAGGAAGGCGACCGCGGCGGCGACCTCCTCCGGATTGCCCAGGCGGCCGGGCAGGTGCATCTCGCCGGCGACCGCGTCCGCGCGAGCCCGGTCGTTGCCCGACAGCATCGCGATCGGCCGCGACCAGGTCCAGCCGGGCGAGACGGAGTTGACCCGGATCCCGTCGGCGGCGAGCGCCAGCGCGAGATTGCGGGTCATGCCGAGAATGGCGGCCTTTGATACCGCGTACAGCATCCGCCCGGGCTGTGCCACCTTGCCGCTGATGCTGCCGAAGTTCACCACGGCGCCGCCTCCGCGGCGGCGCATGTACGGCGCGGCCTTCTGCACCAGGATCGCCATACCGATCACATTGACGTTGAGCGCCGTCTGCCATTCCTCCCGGGTGCTGGCGATGCCGTTGTCCAGATAGGTCGCAGCGACGTTCACGACCAGGTCGACGCCACCGAAGTCCGATACCGCCCGGGCGATGCAGGCGTCCAGGTCCGCATCGACGCCCACGTCGGTCTTCTGGAACAGCGCCGCGGCGCCCAGCCCCTTCGCCACGCGCTCGCCGGCGACCTCGTCGATGTCGGCGAGCACCACGCGCGCGCCCTCGGCGAGCAACGCCTCGGCGACCTTCTCGCCGATGAGCGTCGCGCCACCGGTCACGATTGCCACCTTGCCATCCAGGTCCTTCGCAGTGCCCATCGTCTCCCCTTTCCAGTCTGTCGAGCGTGTGCTCAATGCGCGGCCGGGCGCACCGCGCCCTCCAGCCACGGTATCAGGTCGTCGGCCCGCGCGTAGCCCACGCATAGCACCGCATGCCGGTCGCCGGCCCGGACCAGCAACGTCGGAAATCCGCTCACTCCCAGCGCCCGAGTCCGCGCGAAGTCATCCTCCGTGGCTGCCGCCGCGGCCCGGGAGCCGAACTCCTTCCCGAAGCCGTCCGGATCCAGCCCTTGCGCGGCGGCAAGGTGGCGGTAGGTGGCCGGGTCGGCCATGTCGGCGCCGCACGCGTAGAAGGCATGCTGGACGGCGGCGAAGAAACCGAGTTCGCGTCCGGGCGCGAGCCGCCGGGCGGTGACCACGGCCCGGCACGCGGGTTCGGTGTCGTACACGAAGCCCTTGCGCGCGAGCTGCGACTCGTCGAACGGCTGCCCGGTCCGGGTCGCCACCTCGTGCCAGTGCCGGCGCAAGAAGTCCCGCATGCGCTCGTCCATCGGTTCGCGAGTATGCGGGCGCAGCCCGCCGGTGACGACGTCGACGGCGATCCGCCCGGCAAAGGCGTCGCGCACCCGGGCGATCTCGGGGGCGAATCCGTAGCACCAGGAGCACATCGGATCGCCTATGTAGGTCAGGCGCTCGGGCACCAGCGAGGTTGCGATCTCCACGCTCAGCTCCCCGCCGCCGCGCCGAGCGTCTGGCGAGCGATCACCAGCTTCTGGACTTCCGATGCGCCCTCGTAGATGCGCAGCGCACGGATCTCCCGGTACAGCTCCTCCACGGGGACGCCGCGCGTGACGCCCAGCC
>CAYOJP010000482.1:0-2281 GCA_964404305.1 uncultured Gammaproteobacteria bacterium | reverse complement strand
GGGCGACCGGCGAACTGGCGCGCATGGCGCAGGCGGCGGGATTGCCGGCGACAGCGGTCCCCGGCGACGAGGCCGCGGCGCCTTAGTTGCTCATCGCGGCTGAAGCCGCTCCTGCAGGAGCCCTGCTCCGGTGCTGGAGCGTAGCGCCCGCAGGAGCGGGCTTTGCCCGAGATGGCTTCCTGCGCGCATTGCCCGCTGCGCAGGGCGCGAGATTACATCGCGTCGAGGTCCTCCAGCGCATCCAGCACCAACCCGGTCCCGACAGCGATGAGCAGGATGTCCGTCGCCACGCGCACGAGGCGCTGGCCCGCGGGCGGCGGGCCGAAGCGGTCCGCCAGGTCGGGCGGCAGATCGTAGAAGACCACGTCGCGGGGAAGCGGGCGTCCACGCGTCCACTTCTTCGCCTGTCCAGGCGGCTGGCAACCGTTGCGCTTCTTTGCCAGTCCGGGCGGGCAGCGGCCCGCGCGGCGCTCGGCTTGGTAGTACTCGCGCGCTGTTTCGCGGTGACGGTCGCCGAAGTAGCCGTCGTGCCGGCCTTCGGGGCGATCCGCGTCGCGATTTTCCCGGTCGTCGTGGTCTTTACGACCCGTGGAGTGCTGCTCCGGTCGACCGTCCTGTTCCTGCGCTTTCTGCTTGTCGGGCTTGCCGCCGCCTGCCCACGAAGGCTTGTCGGCTGACGCGGGTCCGGCAAGTGCCAGCGATGCCAGCAGCAACGCGACGGCGCAGCTCCCGCGTGGCCCAGATCGTTTCATCATTGCCGTCTCCTTACTTCTGACCAGGTACCGGCCCGGGCGGTGTCAAAAGCATACGCCCGCCGGGCCCGCGCGCGCAGCGCACGCTGCCCGGGTATGTGGACGGCTTGGCACACTTCCGGGTACCGGCGGAGCAGATTGGCGACCAGCGTCTGCGTTGCTGCGGCCAGGGCGTCGCGCTCTCGTCCAGCCGCGGACGGACATACCAGCGACGATGTCGAGGGCCGATCAGGCGAAAACCGTCATCAGGTCCACCGTCGATGCCCGGCCGACACCGGCGAGATGCATTGCCAGCCAGGCGTCGGCCGCGTTGCGACCGGCCTCGCGCAGGGTGCCCAGGAACCCGGGTAGCGCGTTCAGGCGGCTGCGCGGCGCCAGCGCGCCCAGCGCGTCGTCGGATTCGATCAGGTGGACGTTGAGGCGCTGCAAGCGGCCCTCGAGGGGGCCGGTGGCGGGGCGTCCCGGGCCGATATGCGACTTCGAGGTCGCGATCGCGCGCATCTCGCGCAGGAACGATCCGTTGAACGCCAGTTCCGCCACGCGCTCGCGGATCGCATCGACCGTGGTCGGCACGCTTTCGCGCCGCAATGGCTGCACCAGGACCACGACGACATCGGCGGCCTCGCAGTTGAACACCAGCGGGAAGACCGTCGGGTTGCCCGAGTAGCCGCCGTCCCAGTACGGCTCGCCATCGATCTCGATCGTGTGGTGCAGGGCCGGCAGGCAGGCGGAGGCCAGCAGCACCTCGACGGACAGCTCGTCGTTGCGGAATACCCGCAGCTTGCCGGTGCGCAACTGGGTCGCGCTGACGAACACGCGCGGCGAGTCCGCGGCCCGCAGGCGCTCGAAATCGAAGACGGACGTCAGGACGTGCCGCAGCGGATTCACTCCGAGCGGATTGAGCGCGGCCGGCGAGAGCACCTGGGCGAGATCGAGGTACGCGGACAGGCCCGGGGGCACGTCGAGGCCGGACGTGCCGGCGCTCAACGCCAGCGACGGGGCGAAGATCTCGGCGGCACTCTCGCCGACCGCAGTCCACAGGGCGGACAGCCGTTCACGAGCCGCCTCGCGCCCGCCGGCGACCAGGCCGTCGGCGAGCGCCACCGCGTTCATGGCGCCGGAACTCGTACCGCTGATCCCGTCGATCTCGAGCCGGCCGTCCTCCAGCAGGCGGTCCAGCACGCCCCATGTGAACGCGCCATGGGAGCCGCCGCCCTGGAGGGCAAGGCTGATCCGGCGTGGAGTTCGGGTGGCCATGACCCGGGAGTATATTGCAGCGCAGCATCAAAACGGTGATCGATCCGTCACGGCGGCCATGCCCACCGTCGCCATCACCCTGGTCGGTGCCAGTCTCGATATATTTTCAAGTATTTACAGCTGGTTATGAAATCACATCGGGGACGCCCACCGGGCCTCGAAGGCTGGGGCGGCGTAATTCAGCCAGGCCCCCTGGGCCTCGCGCCCCCAGGCGCTACGCACCGGGCGTTGGGCAGCACTCCTGTAGGAGCGGCTTCAGCCGCGATTAGCGT
>CAYOJP010000481.1:0-2300 GCA_964404305.1 uncultured Gammaproteobacteria bacterium | reverse complement strand
ACTCGAGCGGGTCGCGGCGGAGCCACCCGGCATCGCCGCCGGGCAGCAGTGATCGCCATTTCCGCTCCCCGATATAGATGGCCGCGCGCTACTGCCTATCACGCCGGCCGCGGCCGCCGGTGCGCGCTCAGCGCAGGCGCCAGATGGGCGGCGCGCCATCGGCCGCCGGCTGGTAGCGCACGGTGTACTCGGTGAAGGCCTTCAGCGCGTCGTGGGGGTCGCGGTGCGGCTGGACCTCGAAGGAATCGATGCCGCAGCGGGCCATGAAGTCGAGCTGATCGCGCAGCATCTCGCCGATCGCGCGCAGTTCGCCGGCGTAGCCGTGGGCCTCTCGCAGCAGCCGTGCCTGCGAGAACCCCCGCCCGTCGGCGAACTTCGGGAAGCGCAGCGCCACGAGGGCGAATGCCGGCAGGTGCGAAGCGATCGCACCGCAATCGTCATCCGGCTCCAGCCAGACGCCCACGCGGCCCGGACGGCCTGCGAACTCGTCGTTCGCCCCCTGCCAGCGGCGGAACGAGACGAGTACGTCTCCGGCGGGCAGCGGTGCGTCGTCCGCCACCACCTGCCAGGTGTCGTCGATGACCTGCCTGTCCTTAACCACCCGCAACTGCGCGCACCCTGTGATCGCTGCCCGCGCCGTAGGCGCGGGCCTTGAACGGCTCGATGCCGATGCGGCGGACGGTCGCGAGGAACGGTTCGTCCTCCAGCCGCTGCTCGACGTAGACATCGAGGATCCGGGCGATGGTCTGCGCCACGTCGGCACCGGCAATCGACGGCCCGATGCGCTCGCCGAGCGAGGCGTCGTTCGCCGACGAGCCGCCAAGCATCAGCTGGTAGTACTCCTCGCCCTGCTTCTCCACGCCCAGGATGCCGATGTGCCCCACGTTGTGGTGGCCGCAGCTGTTCATGCATCCTGACATGTTGATGCGGATCTCGCCGAGGTCGTGGACGTAGTCGAGATCGGCGAAGCGCGCGTTGATCTGCCGCGCGATCGGAATCGAGCCCGCGTTGGCGAGGCTGCAGAAGTCCAGTCCCGGGCAGCAGATGATGTCCGTCAGCGTCCCGATGTTGGCGGTGGCCAGCCCCTGCGCCGACAACCCCTGCCAGAGCGCGTGCAGATCGGCCTCGCGCACGTCGGCGAGCAGCAGGTTCTGCGTGTGCGTGACCCGGATCCGCCCGAAGCTGTAGCGGTCGGCCAGGTCCGCCACCGCATCCATCTGCTCCGCGGTCGCGTCCCCGGGCGGGTTGTCGGCCGCCTTGAGCGACACGAACACCGCCCGGTAACCCGCGACCTTGTGCGGCTTGACGTTGTGCGCCAGCCAGGCGGCAAAGGCCCGATCCGCACGCCGGTGCGCCTCGAACGCGACGTCCGCGCTCGCGGCGGGCTCGTACGCCGGCGGTGCAAAGTGCGCCTTGACCCGCTCGACCTCGCGGGGGTCGAGGCTCACGGCCGTGTCGCGCGTGCGCTCGAACTCGCGCTCCACCTTCGCCCGGAACTTCTCGATGCCGAGCGCCTTGACCAGGATCTTGATCCGGGCCTTCTGCATGTTGTCGCGACGACCCTCGAGGTTGTAGATGCGCAGGATCGCCTCGAGGTAGGCGAGCAGGTGACGCTGCTCGAGGAATTCCCGGATCACGACGCCGATGATCGGCGTGCGGCCGAGCCCCCCGCCGACGAGGATGCGGAACCCGGGCTCGCCGGCGTCGTTGCGGACCAGGTAGATGCCGATGTCGTGCACGGCAGCGGCGGCACGGTCGCGCGACGCGCCGCTGAACGCAATCTTGAACTTGCGCGGGAGCCAGTTGAACTCCGGATGCAGCGTCGACCACTGCCGGACGATCTCGCAGTACGGCCGCGGATCCTCGAGCTCGTCGTCGGCGATTCCCGCCAGATGGTCGGAGGTGATGTTGCGCACGCAGTTGCCGCTCGTCTGGATCGCGTGCATCTGGACGCTCGCCAGCTCGGCGAGGATGTCCGGAACGTCCTCCAGCCGCGGCCAGTTGTACTGGATGTTCTGCCGGGTCGTGAAATGGCCGTAGCCGCGGTCGTAGCGGCGCGCGATGCGGGCGAGCATCCGCAACTGGCCGGAGGACAGCAGCCCGTAGGGGATCGCCACCCGCAGCATCGGCGCATGGCGCTGGATGTACAGGCCGTTGCGCAACCGCAGCGGGCGGAACTCGTCCTCGGAGAGTTCGCCGGCGAGGAAGCGCCGCGTCTGCTCCCGGAACTGGGCCACCCGCTCATCGACGATGCGCTGGTCGTACGCGTCGTACTGGTACACGTTCCGTCTCCGTGGGCT
>CAYOJP010000480.1:0-2305 GCA_964404305.1 uncultured Gammaproteobacteria bacterium | reverse complement strand
CTGCTCGACGCCCGCGCGGCCGGCGTGCCGCTCGCGGTGCTCGCCGCGCGCCTGCGCGCGCCGCTGGCCGCGCTCGTCGCCGCGGTCGCGCTGCGCCTGGGCGAGCCGCGCGTGCTGCTCGCCGGCGGCTGCTTCCAGAACCGCGTGCTGACGGAGCTGACGCTCGCCGCGCTGCGCGCTGCCGGCCACGAGGTATATTGGCATCGCGCGCTGCCGCCCAACGACGGCGCGCTCGCCCTCGGCCAGGTCATCGCGGCCGCCGGGGCGCTGGATCGCGGGGAGTCGCGCTGAGCATGTGTCTGGCGGTGCCGGGCGAGGTGATCGGAATCGGCGGCGGGGAGGGCCTCGAGCGCCGCGCGCGCGTGCGCTTCGGCGGCACGGTCAAGGAGGTGAGCCTCGCGTTCACGCCGGAGGCGCGCCCCGGGGACTACGTGCTGGTGCATGCCGGGCTCGCGCTGAGCGTGCTGTCCCCGGACGAGGCCGGCGAATTGCTGCGCGAGTTCGAGGCGCTCGGGCACGCGCCGTGAAGTTCGTCGACGAATACCGCGATCCGGCGGTGGCCGGCGCCTGGCTGGAACGCATCCAGGCGACGGTGACGCGCCCGTGGACCGTGATGGAGGTCTGCGGCGGGCAGACGCACAGCATCCTGCGCCACGGGCTCGATACGCTGCTGCCGGCCGAAGTGACACTGCTGCACGGTCCGGGCTGCCCGGTCTGCGTCACGCCGGTGGAACTCATCGATGCCGCGATCGCGCTCGCCCGCCGGCCCGAGGTCACGCTGTGCTCCTTCGGCGACATGCTGCGGGTGCCGGGCTCGCGCGAGGACCTGCTGCAGGCGCGGGCCGCGGGCGCCGACGTGCGCGCGGTCTACGCGCCGGACGACGCCGTGCGGCTGGCCGCGCGGCTGCCGGAACGGCAGGTGGTGTTCTTCGCCGTCGGCTTCGAGACCACGGCCCCGGCGACGGCGCTCGCGGTGCGCGAGGCGCGCGCGCGGGGGCTGGGCAACTTCTCGCTGCTGAGCGCCCACGTGCGCGTGCCGCCCGCGCTCGACGCGGTGCTCGGCGCCGCGGACGCACAGGTGCAGGGCCTGCTCGCGCCGGGCCACGTGTGCGCGGTCATGGGCTGGGCGGAGTACGAGCCGGTCGCCGCCCGCTACCGCGTGCCGATCGTGGTGACCGGCTTCGAGCCGGTCGACATCCTGCAGGGGCTCGCGCTGTGCCTGCGCCAGCTCGAGCAGGGCCGCGCGGAGGTCGAGAACCAGTACCGCCGCGCGGTGCGCCGGGAGGGCAACCCGGCCGCACGGGCGCTCCTCGAGGCCGTGTACGTGCCGGTCGCCCGGCGCTGGCGCGGCCTGGGAGTGCTGCCGGCGAGCGGCCTGGCGCTCGCGCCGGCCTGGGCGGAGTTCGACGCGCTGCGGCGCTTCGACCTGCCGCTCGACGCGATCCCCGAGGCGCCGGACTGCCTCGCCGGTGCGGTGCTGCAGGGGCGCCTGCGCCCGCCGGACTGCCCGCAGTTCGGCCGCGCCTGCACGCCGGAGCGGCCGCTCGGTGCGACCATGGTCTCCTCCGAGGGCGCCTGCGCGGCCTACTACCGCTACGCGCGGGCCCGCGCCGCCGCCGGCGCCTGACATGAACGACCCCGGGGACGCTGCCGGCCTCGCCTGTCCGCTGCCGTTGCCGGCCGGCGAGCGCGTGCTGCTCGGCCACGGCGGCGGCGGCCGTCTCATGCAGGAGCTGCTCGAGCGACTGGTGCAACCGGCGCTCGCCAACCCCTGGCTCGCGCGCCGCCACGACGGCGCGGTGCTCGACCTGGGCGGCGCGCGCATCGCGCTGACCACCGACGGCTACGTGGTGAAGCCGCTGTTCTTCCCCGGGGGCGACATCGGCCGCCTCGCCGTGCTCGGCACGATCAACGACCTGGCGATGTGCGGCGCGCGGCCCTGCCACCTCGCCGCGAGCCTGATCCTGGAGGAGGGCCTGCCGCTCGCCACCGTGGAGACCGTGCTCGCCTCGATGGCGGCCACCGCGCGCGAGACCGGCGTGACGATCGTCACCGGCGACACCAAGGTGGTCGAGCGCGGCCAGGCCGACGGCCTCTACGTCGTCACCACCGGCGTCGGACTGGTCGCGCACGGGCTCGCGATCGAGCCGGCCGCGGTGCGTGCCGGTGACGCCGTGATCCTCTCCGGCGACGTCGGCCGCCACGGCATCGCCATCCTGGCCGCGCGCGAGGGCATCGATCTCGAGGGCGCGCCGCCCCGGTGCTGGCGCTGCTCGACGCGGGCCTGACGCCGCACTGCCTGCGC
>CAYOJP010000479.1:0-2327 GCA_964404305.1 uncultured Gammaproteobacteria bacterium | reverse complement strand
ACCTCGCCGCCGAAGCCCTGCTGACCGCCGTGTTGCCGCGCACCGGCACCTCGCGTCGCGTCGGCATCACCGGCGCGCAGGGCGTCGGCAAGAGCACGCTGATCGAGGCGCTCGGCCTCCGCCTGTGCCGCAACGGGCGCCGCGTCGCGGTGCTCGCGGTCGATCCGAGTTCGACGGTGAGCGGCGGCAGCATCCTCGGCGACAAGACGCGCATGGCCGAACTGAGCCGGACCGAGAACGCGTTCATCCGGCCCTCGCCGGGCAGCGGCACGCTCGGCGGCGTCGGGGCACACACCCGCGAGGCGATGCTGCTCTGCGAAGCCGCCGGCCACGACGTGGTGCTCGTCGAGACGATCGGCACCGGCCAGTCCGAAGTCGCCGTGCACGGCATGGTCGACTTCTTCCTGCTGCTGCTGTCGCCCGCCGCCGGCGACGAACTGCAGGGCATCAAGCGCGGCGTCATGGAACTGGCCGACGGCGTGCTCGTGCACAAGGCCGACGGCGACCTCGCCGCGGCGGCCGACCGCGCCGCGCAGCAGTGCCTGCTGGCGATGCGCGTGCTGCATGCGGGCGACGCCGAGCCGCCGCCCGTGCTGGTCGGCTCCGCGGTCACCGGCACCGGCCTCGACGCACTGTGGCAGGCGATCGAAGCGCGGGTTTCGCGCTGGCGGGCGAACGGCGCCTTCGCGGCGCGGCGGCAGCACCAGGCCGGGGAGTGGCTCGATGCCGCGGTGCGCGAGCGCCTGCTGCTCGACTTCGTCGCCGACGCCGCGGTGGCGACCGCGCTGGCCGCTGCCCGGGAACAGGTCGCGCGCGGCGAAGTGCTGCCCAGCACGGCCGCGAGGCGGCTCTTGGCCATGCGCCACCGAGCCTGAGCGCGGGCCGCACGCGCCGCTATCCTCCCGGCCATGAGCCAAGGCCTCCGGCTCGCTGCGGCGCCCGACTTCGCGGCGATCGCCGCGATCACCAACCACTACATCGCGACCACCGCGATCCACTTCGGCGACCGGCCGGTCACCGCGGCGGAGCTGCGGGAGCTGTGGGAGGAACACGCACAGGTCTACCCGTGGCTCGTGGTCGAAGCCGCCGGCAAGGTCGCCGGCTACGCCAAGGCCGGCGTGTTCCGCGCGCGCGCCGCCTACCGCTGGACCACCGAAATCGGCGTGTATCTCGACCCCGCGTGCCGAGGTCGCGGCCTCGGCCGGCTCGTCTACGGACGGCTCTGCGCGATGCTGCAGGTGCAGGGGTTCCATGCGGCGATCGGCGGCATCGCCATGCCGAACGACGCGTCCGTGCGCCTGCACGAGCAGCTGGGTTTCACCCACTGGGGCACCCTCCGGCGCGCCGGCCGCAAGTTCGACCGCTGGCACGACGTCTCCTTCTGGCAGCTTGCCCTGCAGCCGCCGGACGCACCGCCGCGCGAGATCGGCACGCCCGCGGCCGCGTTTCTCGCGACGGGACAGGCCCCCGCCGCCGGGTGACCGCCGCGTCAGCGGCCGGCCGGCAGCCGCTGCTTGCGTTCGAGCACGCTCGCCTGCCACTGCGGGAGCGCACACCAGCGCTCGATCTGGGCGAGGTCCCGCGCGGCGTTGTCGTGGTCGCCTCGCTCGATGAGCATGTCGACGGTGCGCAGCTTGCCCTGCAGCCACGCTTCGCCCTCGGTGAGCAGCCGATCGCGCATGGTCCTCACCCTGGCCGCATCCGGGTGCGCGGAGAGGAACGCCTCGAGCCGCGGCACCGCCGCGCGATAGTCCCGCCACTGGAAGCGCAGCCGCGCCTCGGCGGCGAACAGCACGTCGTCTTCGGTGTCGGGCTCGGCCAGGGCCGCCGGCCCCGCGTACCGAGCCCGCAGCGCCTCGATCGCGGCGAGCAGCGGCTGGCCGTCGCCGTGCCGGCGGCACACGTCGGCGTGGCGCAGCAACCAGGCGTCGCACTGGCGCACCAGCTCGCGCGCGGCCGGCCGCGGCGCGCCATCGCGCAGGTAGCGCGCCGCGAACCCCTGCACGACGTCGTGTTCGCCGCGCGCAGCGGTGACCTTGGGCTGTTCGGCCGTCTCCAGCTGCATGCGGCGGATGTCCGCCTCGAGCTGCTCGGCCTCCTGCCGGGTCGCGCCGGTCGCGTTGCGCAGCGCGAACGCGAGCGTGTCGAGGGCGCGCTGCGGATCGCTGTTGCCGAGCTGCGCCTTGGCCAGATCGACGTAGTCCTGCGGCGAATGCGGCCAGGTCGAGTCCGAACAGGCCCGCAGCGACACGACGATCAACACGAGCAGCGGCGCCAGCACCGCCAGCGCCGGCAGCCAGTTCGCCGCGCGCCGGCCGCGCGGCGCG
>CAYOJP010000478.1:0-2330 GCA_964404305.1 uncultured Gammaproteobacteria bacterium | reverse complement strand
GGCCCAGGCGCAGGTAGCCCAGGCCCACGTCCTGCAGCAGGCGCAGTGCGTGCGCCACCGCCGGGTGCGCGGCGAACAGCGGCAACGCGTCGTCGACGCTCAGCGCGAGCACCTGCGCGATGCTGTGCCCGCGCCAGCGCACCGTCAGCGTCTCCGGCTCGAAGCGCGCGCCCGCGCAGGCCTCGCAGGGCACCTCGACATCGGGAAGGAAGCTCATCTCCACGCGCTGCAGGCCGTTGCCCTCGCAGCTCGGGCAGCGGCCGCCGGCGACGTTGAAGGAGAAGCGACCGGCGTCCCAGGCGCGCAGCCGCGCCTCGGGCACCTGCGCGAACAGCCGGCGCACGTGATCCCAGATGCCGACGTAGGTCGCCGGGCAGGAGCGCGGCGTCTTGCCGATCGGGGTCTGGTCGACCTCCAGCACCCGCTCGATGCGCTCCCAGCCGGTGATCGACCGGCAGCCCTGCATGGCGACCGTGCGCCGGCGCCGGCCGGCGGCCACCGCGCGCGCGAGACTGTCGTGCAGCACGTCGCGCACGAGCGTGGACTTGCCGCTGCCCGAGACGCCGGTCACGCACACGAGCATGCCCAGCGGCAGCGTGCAGTTCACGCCGCGCAGGTTGTGCAGGCGCGCCCCGGCGATGCGCAGCGACTGGCCGCGTGCGGGGACGCGTCGCTGCGCCCGCAACGGATGCACGGGTGGAGTACGCAGCGCCCGCCCCGTGACCGACCCGCGCGAGCGCATCAAAGTCGCGAGCGCGCCCGCCACGACGACGCGCCCGCCGTCGGCGCCGGCGCCCGGCCCCAGGTCGACCAGGTGCTGCGCGGCGCGGATGGTGTCCTCGTCGTGCTCGACGACGATCACCGTGTTGCCGCGTGCCTGCAGCCGCTGCAGCGTGGCCAGCAGCAGGCGGTTGTCGCGCGGATGCAGGCCGATGGTCGGTTCGTCGAGGATGTAGGCCACCCCGCGCAGGTTCGAGCCGAGCTGCGCGGCGAGGCGGATGCGCTGGGCCTCGCCGCCCGAGAGCGTGGGCGCGGCGCGATCGAGCGCCAGGTACCCCAGGCCCACCTCGCGCAGGAACGCGAGGCGCGCGCGGATCTCGGCCAGCGCGTCGCGAGCGATGTCCCGCTCGCGCCCGGCGAGCTTCAGGCCCGCGAACCACTTCTGCGCCTTCGCCACCGGCTGCCGCCCGAGGTCCGCGATCGAGTGCCCGCGCAGGCGCACCGCCAGCGCCACCGGGTTCAGCCGCCGGCCCTCGCAGGCGCCGCAGGGACGGGCCTCGCCCTCGTACCAGTCGTTCCAGACGCGCTCCTCGCCGGTCTGCGCCGCGTCGAAGCCCTTGATCTCGACGCCGGTGCCGTAGCAGCGCTCGCACCACCCGTGGCGCGAGTTGTAGGAGAACAGGCGCGGGTCGAGCGGCGCGAAACTGCGCGCGCACGAGGGGCAGGCGCGGCGCACCGAGTACAGCGTTTCGCGCCTGTCCCCGGCGACGCGCACCAGTCCGTCGCCGTGGCCCAGCGCCTGTGCAAGGGCCTCGCGCAGCGGCGCTTCGCCGCGCGCGCTCACCGCCAGGTGCGCGATCGGCAGGTCGATGTCGTGCTCGCGGAAGCGATCCAGGCGCGGCCACTCGCCGGTCGGTTGCGGCCGGCCATCGACGCGCAGCGTGGCATGGCCCCTGCGCGCCGCCCACCTGGCGAGATCGGTGTAGTAACCCTTGCGCGCGACTACCAGCGGCGCGTAGACATCCACCGCCCGGCCGCGGAAGGCGGTGAGCACCGAGGCGGCGATCTGCGCCTCCGACTGCGCCTCGATCGGCACATCGCAGTCCGGGCAGTGCTGCGTGCCGAGCTTGACGTACAGCAGGCGCAGGAAGTGCTGGATCTCGGTCATCGTCGCGACCGTGCTCTTGCGGCCGCCGCGGCTGGTGCGCTGCTCGATGGCGACCGTCGGCGGGATGCCGTAGATGGCGTCCACGTCCGGGCGGGTGGCCGGCTGCACGAACTGCCGGGCATAGGCGTTCAGCGTCTCCAGGTAGCGGCGCTGGCCCTCGGCGAACACGAGGTCGAAGGCGAGCGTGGACTTGCCCGAGCCCGACACGCCGGTGACGACGGTGAAGCGGTCGCGCGGGATGGTGACGTCGATGCCGCGCAGGTTGTGCTCGCGCGCCTGGTGCACGACGATGGCGTCGGCACGCGCCGGACCGCGCGCCGCCTTCGTCGTCGCCCGCAGCGGCCGCGGCCCGGCGGCGGCACGCAGCGCGCGCCCGGTGTGGCTCGCCTCGCAGGCCATGACCTGTGCGGGCGTGCCCGCGCAGACGAGGTCGCCGCCCGCC
>CAYOJP010000477.1:0-2341 GCA_964404305.1 uncultured Gammaproteobacteria bacterium | reverse complement strand
AGTACGTCCATGTATCGCTCGGTCGCGCGCGTCCTGCGCGCTCACGGTCGCCGCGAACCCGCCCGGTGCCCGCGCATACGGTTTCCCGAGCTTCGTGTGTGCCCGGACTTCGGGTTCAATGCAAACGTCGGGGCCCGGTCACCACCGTCCGAAAGAGCTGACTGGTCCGGAGACTCGGGCGGTTCCGAGCGGATTCAACTCGTCGCCTCGACCTCCACCCACGCTTCGAATGCCGCCTGCCCCGACGTGAAGGGGAACAGGCGGGTAGCGGCGTCCGACAGGACGGCCGTTCCCGACGTGAGATCGTTCAGTCCCGGCCAGCCGTCGTGGATCCAGACGGTGCCCGCGGGCACGCGCCCGGTGACCTCGGCCCGCGCCGCGAAGCTGCCGCGCGCGTTGCGCAACCGGATCTCGGCGCCGTCGCGCACGCCGCGCGCGGCGGCGTCGGCGGGCGCAATCCACAGCGTCGGCCCGGGTTCCTGGCGCGCGAGCGTCGGCAGGGCCCGGCCGTGGTCGTAGAAGGCGTGGAAATTCGACAGTACGCGGCCCATGCGCAGTTCGAGCGGAAAATCCGCCGCCGGGCGGGGCTGCCAGGTGGGCAGTGCCGGCAGGCCGACGCTCGCGGCCACCGCGGAGTCGAACTCGATCCTGCCCGACGGCGTCGTGTAGCGATGGTCCGGGTGGGCGACGTGCGAGATGTTCAGCGGCGCGATGCCGCCCTGTGCGCGCAGCGACGCGACGGTGGCGCCGCCGGTGGACGGATGCTCCAGCACGGCGTCGATGTGGCCGGTCTCGCCGCCCCAGGGGTAGAAGCCCGACACGCCGAGGCGATCGGCCAGGTCCCGCACGACAGCGGTGAGCGAGCGGGTCTCGCCGGCGGCCGGGAGGACGCGGTCCATGAGGTAGAGATGCGTGCTGGTGGCTTTCACGCCGACATCCTCCAGCCACGACGTCGCCGGCAGCACGACGTCGGCGTGCCGGCGGGCGACATCCGACATGAACAGGTCGTGCCAGACGACGAGGTCGAGTCCGGCGATGCCGCGCTCGAGGCGGGCGGTGTCCGGGAACGACGACAGCATGTTCGAGCCCGACAGGACCAGGTTCCGCAGGCGACCGTCGCAGATCCCGTCGGCGATGGCCGACATCTGGTCGGGGATGTACTCGCCCGGCGGTCGCGCGGCCGGGTTCGTGATCCAGTTTACGCCGGCGCCGTGCGGGTAGGCCGAGTGCCGCGGCCCGAAGCCGGCCCCCGCGCAGCCCAGCTTGCCGGTCAGCGCCGGAAGGCAGGAGACGGCCCGGCTGGCCTGCCAGCCGTGGGCGTCCTTGTACATCGAGCTGCCACCCAGCAGCACCATCGCGCGGGGAATGCCGGCGTAGAGGCGGGCGAACGCGACGATGCGGCCGGCGCCGACGCCGGTGACCGACTCGGCCCAGCCCGGGGTGTACTGCACGAGGTGATCGCGCAGCGCCTCGAAGCCGAGGGTGTGCGCGGCGACGAACGCGGCATCGTGCAGCCCCTCGGCGACGATCACGTGCATCACCGCCAGCGCGAGCGCGGCGTCGGTGCCGGGGCGCACGAGAATCGACTCGTCGGCCATCCGGCAAGCCTCGCTCTCGCGCACGTCGATGGCGACGATCTTCGCGCCGCGCCGGCGCGCGGCGGTCACGTGCCGCGCCGTACCCGGCTGGCTGGCGAGGTTGGCGCCCCACAGCACGATGAGATCGGAGTGGGCGCCCATGTCCTGCGCGGTGTTCACCTCCATCGCGCCGGTCAGCGCGACGCCGAACCCGCCCAGGCCCCAGCAGACCATCGAGCCGTCCCAGGTCTGCAGGCCGGCCATGTTGGCGAAGCGTGCCGCGAGCTGGTAGTTGGCAAAGGTGCCGAAATCATTGGCGAGGATGCCGTGCCCGAGCCACAGCGCCGTGGCGTCGCGCCGGTGCGCCGCGATACCCCGCACGACGCGGTCGAGGGCTTCGTCCCAGGTCGCGCGCCGGAAGTCGTCGCCGCGAGAGTCGCGCACCATGGGATGCAGCAGGCGCAGCGGGTTGCCGGGGATCTCGCGCGCCGCCTGCCCGCGCACGCACAGGAAGCCGTGGCTGTCGGGATTGTCGCGGTCCCCGCGCACGGCGACGACATCGCCGCCCTCGATGTCCACGAGCATGCCGCAGAAGGTCGGGTGGCAGTTCATCGGGCACATCGTGCGGACGGTGCGGCGGTCGGTCGTGGTCATGGTCGGCCCCCCTGTGCGCGGTTTCGTGAATTGGCAGCCCGGTATACGGTCTGGCCGCACGCGGATCAAGACGCGCGGGATGCCCGGTCGTAATGGTTCCGATCACTCCG
>CAYOJP010000476.1:0-2348 GCA_964404305.1 uncultured Gammaproteobacteria bacterium | reverse complement strand
GCACCCTCGCCCGCCTCGACGCCGTCGCGACCGGTCTGGAGCCGTCCGGCCGCCGGCACCTGCGCGGCCCGCTCACGTACGCCGCCAGCGCCCGCGCGACGCTGCTCGAGGTCGCGGCCGTCGGCCACGCCACCTTCGCCAGGCGGATCGCGCTCACGCCGCTGCGCAAGCTGTGGATCGCGTGGAGGATGCGCTGACGCGTGACCGGGAGTTCACGATCGGCAGCCGGTGCCGAAGGCCCGCACGACCAGTCACCCGCCGGCGCCGCGCGCATGCCGCGCAATCACCCGCAGGCGGCGGAAGTCGTCGGCAGGCACGTTGTCCGGAACGAGGATCACGCTGCGCCGCCGACCATCGGCCAGGCGGAACGCCAGGACCGTGAGCCAGGGCAGCACGAGGTTGTCGGTCGCCAATTCGGCAGGGACGGGCTCCGCCGTCCCGATGCCCACGCGCCAGCGGCCGGCCGCCGTCGACTCGACGCGGACGATGGCGTCGCCGGCATGCAGCACGTGCTCGCGCACGGCCAGCGCGAGGCTGGCGAGCACCGCGACCGCGAGGGCCGCGTGCGCCCAGGCCGGGACCGCGACGAGGGCGAGCGCGGCCAGCGTTGCGACGTGCGCGATCACGAGGGCCGCGGCGAGGCGCCGAGACGCGCGCGGATGCACCGTGATGGAAGGAAATGCGGGCATCTCCGGAACCTCCTTGTCCCGGGCGTCGCAACGGTCCGCGGGGTCCGGAATGACCCTTGCCATCGCGTGCTTTTATAAATGATACTGCGGTGCCGCGAACGTGCCAGTACCGGCCTGCACCGACCCTGCCGTCAGGCGCCCGCGGATGCCGCACGAGATGCCCTGATGGAAGATTCCCCGCAAGCACCGGCCGCAGTCCGGCCAGCCGCCCCGCAACCCGTGCCGGAACCCGACGTCCCGCCGGGATCCGCCGCCGCGCCGCCACGTGAAACCGGGGGACCGAAGGGACTGGAGCCCACCCGCTACGGCGACTGGGAACGCAACGGACGCTGCATCGATTTCTGATCCCGCGGCTCTCCGCGGGCCCACCACCGACGCAAGGATCGACCCACCATGGCGGCGAACCGGCCTCTCTCGCCTCACCTGCAAATCTACCGGTGGCAGTTGACGATGCTGATGTCGATCATGCATCGCGCCACCGGGATCGCCCTCGCCGCCGGCACGGTCCTGCTGCTGTGGTGGCTGATCGCGCTCGCCAGCGGCCCTGACGCCTACGCGCAGGCGCGGGAACTCCTCGGCTCCGGTCCCGGCCGCCTCGTGCTGTTCCTGTGGTCGGCGGCGCTGTTCTACCACCTGTGCAACGGCCTGCGGCACCTGTTCTGGGACGCCGGCTACGGCTTCAGCATCGAGGCCGCTTACCGCTCCGGGTACGCGGTGCTCGCCGGCACGGCGCTGCTGACGCTCGTCACCTGGGTAGCGGCAGGGGGTGGCGCATGAGCCTGCGCTCGCCGCTCGGCGTGGTCCGGGGCCTGGGGTCGGCCAGGGAGGGCGTCCGCCACTGGTGGCTGCAGCGCGTGACCGCGATCGCGCTCGTGCCGCTGGTCGCCTGGTTCGTGTGGTCGGTCATCTGCGTCAGCGGCATGGACTACGCGGACGCGCGCGCCTGGCTCGGCGCCCCGCACGTGACCACGCTCATGCTCGCCTTCGTGGCGGGCGTGTTCTGGCATGCCCAGCTCGGCCTGCAGGTCGTGCTCGAGGACTACGTGCACCAGCCCCCGGGCAAGGTCGCGGCACAGGTCGCAGTCCGCCTCGCCATGGCCCTCGGCGCCCTCGGCGCTGTCGTCGCCGTCCTGAAGATCTCGCTCGGAACGCCCTGACCGATGACATCCGCATACAAGATCGTGGAGCACAAGTACGACGTGGTCGTGGTCGGCGCCGGCGGCGCGGGCCTGCGCGCCACCTTCGGCATGGCCGCCAAGGGCCTGGCCACCGCCTGCATCACCAAGGTGTTCCCGACCCGCAGCCACACGGTCGCCGCGCAGGGCGGCATGAGCGCCGCGCTCGGCAACATGGGCGAGGACGACTGGCGCTGGCACATGTACGACACCATCAAGGGTTCGGATTACCTCGGCGACCAGGATGCAATCGAGTTCCTGTGCCGCGAAGCCCCCAAGGTGGTCGTCGAGCTCGAGCATTTCGGCATGCCGTTCGACCGCAATGACAACGGCACCGTTTACCAGCGGCCCTTCGGCGGCCATTCCCAGAACTTCGGGGAGCGCCCGGTCCAGCGCAGTTGCTGCGCGGCCGACCGGACGGGACACGCGATGCTCCATACGCTGTATCAGCGCAACGTGCGTTCAAATACACAGTTCTTCGTGG
>CAYOJP010000475.1:0-2353 GCA_964404305.1 uncultured Gammaproteobacteria bacterium | reverse complement strand
CCATGCCTGGGCAACCCTGCGATATCACCGAACTCGCCAGCAGCGACTCCGGGGCCATCGTCGCCTGCGCGGATTGCGGCGCGGTCTACCTGAATTTCGGCGCGCTGCGCGTGCGGCTCGCCGGGCCGGAGTTCGAGGCTGTCGCAGCGCTCTTCGCGCAGGCGGCCGAGGCGTGGCTCGCCCTGCCGGCGGCCGCAGCGCATCCGCCGCCGCCGGCGCCGCACTGATCCGGCCCGGGAAGGGCGCGTGCTACACTGCGCGCCCCTCCGGTACCCCGCTGCGGATCGCACGATGCGACTGTTCCGTCGCCGCAAGACGCCGTTCCTCACTCGCGTCTACCACCACCTGGTGCGCTCGCAGTACGCGACCGACCTGTGGCTGGACCTGCAGCTCGCGGCCAAGGCCGAGTCGGTCGAGTACATCCGCGCGCACATGCGCCGCGCGACGATCTGCGAGACGCGTCCCGAGCTGCACCGCCTCGCGCTCGATCACGTCGGCGTCGACGGCCTGTATCTGGAACTGGGCGTGAAGAACGGCGGCAGCATCCGCGCCATCGCGCAGATGAGCGGCAGGACCGTGCACGGCTTCGATTCGTTCGAAGGCCTGCCCGAGGACTGGGCCGGTACGTCGCTGCGCAAGGGCAAGTTCTCGATGGGCGGGCGCCTGCCCAGGGTGCCGCCATCCGTGCGGCTCTACCCGGGCTGGTTCGAGCAGACGCTGCCCGCGTTCGCCGCCGGCGAACGCGGGCCGATCGCCTTCCTGCACCTCGACTGCGACCTGTACTCCTCCACGCGGACCGCGTTCCAGACCCTCGGTCACTGGCTCGTGCCCGGGACCGTGCTCGTCTTCGACGAGTACTTCAACTACCCGAACTGGCAGGAGCACGAGTTCCGCGCCTTCCAGGAGTTCGTGGCAGCGAACGCCGTCACCTACGACTACCTCGGTTTCGTGTCCCGCGCGGGCTGCGTGGCCCTCCGGATCACCGGACGGCGCTGAACGCCCGCCAACGCGAGGCAGGCCGCGGCCAGCAGCGCAAGCGATCCCGGCTCCGGCAGCGCGGCGGCGAGCACGGCCCTGCCGCCCAGGGTGAAGTCGTCGATCCGCCAGGAGCCGCTAGCGCCCGCGGCGCCCAGGCCGACGAGTTCCACCGGGATGCTGCCGTGCAGGTCATCGAGGGAGAGCGGGCCAGCGCGCAGGGTCAGGGACGTCGAGGTGGTGCCGGCCGCCGCGTCCACGCCGCCGACGCGCAACTGCCAAGTGGTCGGCCCGCTGGCCGACGCCCGCTGCCGGAAGCCGAAGTCCGACAGTGCCACGCGCCAGCCAGGCAGCACCTGCAGGACGAACGCGAAGCTGTTGCCATCGTGCCAGCCGGTCGCGGCCGCCGCACGTCCGGTGGCGCCCGCCAGCGAGGTCAGCGTGCCATCGGCATCGCCCCAGGGTGAGACGTCGAGTCCCGGGGCGACGAAGGACGGGGCCGGGCTGAAGCCGCCCGAGGCATCGTCGAAATCGAAGCCGGCCAGCGGCACGGCCGCCGCGGGGAGCGCGGCGAGGGACAGGGTCGAGGTGAGGAACAGCGTGGACAAGCGGGCCTGCGGCCCGTGGCATCGAATGTACATCCGTGTACTCCTTCCATGGTCGTTCCGTCCGTTGGAACCCGGGCGCCCGAGCCTCCTGGCACGCGCCCTCGCGTACTTTTCTACTCCGGGCTGGCCTTCGGTGCAACCCCCGCCACGCGGTTGCGCGCGGCGGTCGGAACCCCGAGGATCGGGTACCGACCTTTCCGTCCCGCGAGCGCCGATGCCGCCCCGGTCCACTCCCAGGCCCCGGCCTGCCTACGACTTCGAGGCTGCCGCCGGCCCGCGCCGCTGGCGCGCCGGCGCGCTGGTCGCGGGTGTCGCGGTCCTGGCGCTGCTCGGCTACTGCGCGGTGCACGATGATGGACTCGGCCTCGCGCCGGGTGCTGTCGACGTGGTGGATGCATTCGTCGCCGGGCGTCCGGGGGCCGAAAGCGTCGCGTCCGCGGCGCTGGCCCGCGAAACGCCCGAAGCGCTGCGCGCAGCCCTCGCCGCCGACCCGGACCGCGAAGGACGGCGGGCCGCGACGCTCCTCGAGCGTGCGCGGCTGGCGGCGGCGACAGGTGATTTCGACCGGCCCACGGGCAGGAGCGCGCTCGATTTCTACGGGCAGGTGCTGGCGCTGGACCCCGGCAATGCGGCCGCGCTGGCCGGACGGGCGGCGCTTGCGCAGGCGGCCCTCGACCACGCGCTCGCGACCTCGTCGCGTGACGACGACGCGGCCGCCGATGCGGCACTCGCGGCCGCGGCGCGCCTGGGCATCCCGGCCGCCGACATCG
>CAYOJP010000474.1:0-2358 GCA_964404305.1 uncultured Gammaproteobacteria bacterium | reverse complement strand
ACGGCACGGCGATGCTGTGCTACGTCACGCCCAAGGAGCACCTCGGGCTGCCGAATCGCAAGGACGTGAAGGACGGCATCGTCGCCTACAAGATCGCCGCGCACGCGGCCGACCTCGCCAAGGGGCACCCGGTGGCCCAGGCCCGCGACGATGCGCTGTCGAAGGCGCGGTTCGAGTTCCGCTGGGAGGACCAGTTCAGCCTCGGCCTCGATCCCGACACCGCCCGCGAGTTCCACGACGAGACGCTGCCCAGGGAAGGCCACAAGCTCGCGCATTTCTGCTCGATGTGCGGGCCGCAGTTCTGCTCGATGAAGATCACGCAGGACGTGCGCGACTACGCCGCCAGCCACGGGCTCGCCGCGGAGGCCGCCCTCGACGCGGGGCTCGCGCAGAAGGCGCGCGAGTTCAACGAGGACGGCGCCGAGATCTACCGGCCGGGCTGAGGCCCGCCGGCGAACGTCGCGCCCATGGAGATCATCACCGACCTGGCGCGCTGGCTGGTCGACACGATCGGGGTCTGGGGCTACACCGGCATCTTCGTGCTGATGGCAGTCGAGAGCAGTTTCATCCCGTTCCCCAGCGAAGTGGTCATGCCACCCGCGGGCTACCTGGCCGCGCAGGGCAAGCTGTCGTTCTGGGGGGCGGTGGCCGCGGGCACCGGAGGCAGCGTGGTCGGTGCGCTCGTCAACTACGGGCTCGCCCTGTGGCTGGGGCGCCGGTTCGTGCAGCGCTACGGCCGCTACGTCCTGCTGCCGCAGGAGCGCTTCGAGCGGGTGGAGCGCTTCTTCCAGGCGCACGGTGCGGTGAGCACGTTCACCGGCCGCCTGGTCGCGGGGATCCGGCAGTACATCTCGCTGCCGGCCGGGCTTACCCGGATGCATCTGGGCTGGTTCGTCTTCTACACCGCTGCCGGCGCGGGCCTGTGGGTCTGGATCCTCACGTGGATCGGCTGGCTCGTCGGTCGCAACCAGGAGCTGCTGCAGGAGTACCTGCACTCCGCGGCCGTCGGCGGCCTCTTCGCTGCCGTCGGTATCGTCGCCGCGTACGTGCTTTACCGGCGCCGTGCGCGGAACCGGAGCGCTCCCCCTTGACCCCGGAGGCGTGGCTCGCGTCTGCAGTCGTGGCCGGCGTGCTGGTCGTGCTCGCGAGCACGCGCCTGGCGATGGACGTCGTGCTGCTGGCGGCACTCACCTTCCTGCTGCTGGCCGGCGTCGTGACGCCGGCGCAGGCCTTCGGCGGCTTCGCCAACCCGGGGCTGGTCACGGTCGCGGTGATGTACGGGATCGTCGCCGGCCTGGTCGACACCGGCGCCGTGCAGGCGCTCAGTCGCGGCGCCCTCGGCCGGCCCGGCAGCGTGCGCGCGGCGCAGTTGCGCCTGATCCTGCCGGTGAGCGCGGTCAGTGCATTCCTTAACAATACGCCCGTGGTCGCGATGTTCCTGCCGGTCGTGCAGGACTGGTGTCGCCGCAATGCCCTGCCGTCATCGAAGCTGATGCTCCCGCTCAGCTACGCGGCGGTGCTCGGTGGCACCTGCACTCTCATCGGCACCAGCACCAATCTGGTGGTGCACGGGCTGGTACTGGAGCGCACCGACCTCGGCGCGATGGGCTTCTTCGCGCTCGCCTGGGTGGGTGTGCCGGTCGTGATCGCCGGACTCGCCTACATCGTCGTCGCGAGTCCGCTGCTGCTGCCGACGCGCCGGGCCGTCGACCTGGGCAGCGACAACCGCCGCGAATACCTGATCGAACTGCTCGTCGAGCCCGGCAGCCCGATTGCCGGCCGCTCGATCGAGGAGGCCGGCCTGCGCCACCTGCCGGGCCTGTACCTGGCCGAGATCGAGCGCGGTGACGAACTGCTGCCGGCGGTGGATCCCTCGGATCGGATACATGCGGGGGATCGGCTGGTGTTCGTCGGCGTAGTCGAGTCCGTGGTGGACCTGCTGCGCATCAAGGGCCTGGTGCCCGCTCCCGGGCAGATCGCCAAGATCGACACGCCGCGTCCCGAGCGCCGCCTCATCGAGGTGGTGCTGGCGCCGGCCGCGCCGGTGGTCGGCCAGACGGTGCGCGCGGCGCGCTTCCGCTCGCGCTACGGCGCGGTGATCATCGCGGTCGCGCGCAACGGCGAACGCGTGCGCGGCAAGATCGGCGACATCGAGCTGCAGGTCGGCGACACGCTGCTGCTCGAGGGCCGGCCGGCGTTCCTGGAGCGCGAGCGCAACTCGCGCGATTTCCTGCTGGTGAGCGAGGTGGCGGGCACCGGCGCGCCGCGACACGAGCGGGCGCCGGTGGCGCTCGCAATCCTCGGCGCCGTGATTGCGGCCGCCACGGCCGGCGTGGTGGACATGCTCAGCGCGGCCCT
>CAYOJP010000473.1:0-2364 GCA_964404305.1 uncultured Gammaproteobacteria bacterium | reverse complement strand
CGGGCCAGCGCCGTCACCCCGCGAGGCCGCCGGCGGCTACTTGTTGAGATGGGTCTCCGCGTAGCGCAACGGGCCTTCCGAGACCATGATCACGCCCTCGAACGGGTCGCCCATTTCCAGGATCAGGAACACCGCGCTGCCGACGGACACGGCGCAGACGAGGAAGACCACCAGCACCGTCACGTTGTTCGGGGCGAACAACCCGAAGCTCGCGAACGTGATGGTGAGCCAGAACACGAGCACCACGAGCAGCGGCGGCGGGATCGACGTCCTGGAGGCGGCGAGCGCCATCCACCGGCCCTGCAGCAGTTCCTCGGCCCGATCGAGCGCGCGGGTGCGCAGCTCCCGCCGGACCTCGTCGGGCGGCGTCAGCGCGCTGATGCCGTTGGCGATCTGCTCGGCGGCGAGGGCCATGGCCGCGGGATCGAGGACCGGTCCTCGCTCCGCATCCTTCGGCCAGAGCATCTCCACGCGCCGCGCCACCGCCTGCTGCAGGCCCTGGCGTATCGCGCCCGTTTCGGGTCCGTAGCGCGCCAGCAGGCGATCGAGCGTCAGTATCTCGATGGTGGCCTGCTTCACCGCGGTATCCACGTCATCGAAGGCGCTCTTGGCCGACGCCGTGACGAGGCCGAGCACGAGCGCGGTCATCGTCGCGACCAGTCCGATGCCGAGCTTGATCGTGTCCTTCGATTCGTCGTCAACATGATGCTCCGGCAGCCGGACGCGCAGCCGGATCCCGGCCAGCGCGCCCCCGAGCGTGCAGACGAAGACGATTACGCCGGCCGTTAACGGACTCATGGTGCAACTCTCCTCAAAACAGTAGAGCGGAAATGTCGGTCACTCCCGCCGGCGCCGGTGCCGGGGGTTTCCCCGCGTCAGGTGCAGCACGATTCCGCTATGCCATTCAGGCGCCGGCTTCGCGCATGCGTGCTCCGGCCCCGACATCGAGCCCCGGCCGGTACGGGGCCGATTCAGGCCACCGTCTCGCCCGCCACGTTGTCCACCACCACCGGCGTCTCCAGCCAGGTCACCGTCGGCGCCGCCCCGTAGCGGGCGGTGACGGTGTCGCGCCATTCCTGCGTGTACAGGCGCTCGGCCTCCGCGCGCGAGCCCCACAGGTAGATGCCGCCGGCGGTGCGGCCGTCCTCGGACAGCACGTAGTACTTGCGCAGCAGACCGGGCAGATCGCGGTAGCGCGGCGCGCTGGCGAGGAAGACCTCGCGGGCCCGGCCGGCCGCGAGCGGCTCGGGCAGCGTGAACTGGACGAAGGCGGTGATCATGGGCGCGAGGCTCCGGAACGCATGGGGGCGATGACGGCTGGATGGCTTTCCACCACGCCGCGCTCGCGATGTCTGTCGGACTCAGTACGCCAGCCGGTAGGTCGCGCCGTCACGCACGATGCGGCCGCCGACGGGATCGGCGAAGTGCGTGCCGAAGAACAGCACGGGCCGGTCAGCGTAGCGTTCCAGCACGGCCTTGCGCGTCGCCAGGGCCTGGGCGCCGTCCATGTCGAACGGCGAGCACCAGTCCGGGCGGGCAATCTGGCAGGGGTGGTGCAGCATGTCGCCGGAGATGACGGCCTCCTCGCCGTTCGAGGCAATGTGCACGCTCACGTGCCCGGGGGTGTGGCCGGGCGTGGGTTCCAGCCACAGGTCGTCGCCGAGCCGGTGGTCCGGCGCGACGAGGTCGGCCTGGCCGGCGTCGAGCACCGGCTGCACGGACTCCTGGAACACCGGCCCGAAGTGATCCTCGACGCCGCGCCAGTGCTCGACCTCGCTGCCGACCATGATGTAGCGCGCGTTCGGAAAAGTCGGCATCCAGCGGCCCGCCTTCTTCGTGGTGTTCCAGCCGACGTGGTCGACGTGCAGGTGCGTGCAGATGACGTTGTCGATCGACTCGGGCGCGTAGCCGAGGTCCTGCATCTGCCGGAGCAGCGGCCCCTGCATGTTGGCCCAGGCCTCCATGGCGAGCGTCTTGTCGTTGCCGATGCAGGTGTCGACCACGACCCGCCGCTGCGGGGTCTCGACGATCAGCATCTGGATGTTGAGGATGATCTTGCCGTCTGGAGTGACGAAGTTCGGCTTGAGCCAGGGGATGGTGGCGAGGTTCTCGGGCGTCGCGTCGGGCAGTACCGGGACGGCGCCGGAGTCGTCGCGGATCTCGACGAGCTGGGTGATCGTGGTATCGCCGACTTTCCACTTGAGCATGTGCGTTCCCGTCCGGTCCGTGTCGTCGCCGGGCAGCCCCATGCCGGCCCGCGCGCCGAAGAGGATACCCCGCGGCCGGGCGCGGGCGCGATGACGTCGCGGGCTGAGGTATCCCCACGAATTCGCGCCGATGAGGCCGGGAAAACAATGAGGTAAG
>CAYOJP010000472.1:0-2381 GCA_964404305.1 uncultured Gammaproteobacteria bacterium | reverse complement strand
CGCGGGCGGATCCTCGAAATGATCGTCTACCTGCGTTCGATTCAGCAGTAACCGGGCGTTTTGAACGGCGGATTCAGGGGGGCTGAACCCCCTGGACCGCACGCCCTGAGCGGGTTTCACGGCGGGGCATCGGGCGAAGCGGACGGCGGCTGCTACTCGATGTTCTGCACCTGCTCCCGCATCTGCTCGATGAGCACCTTCAGTTCCACCGACGCGGCGGTGGAAGCCAGGTGCGCGGACTTCGAGCCGAGCGTGTTCGCCTCGCGGTGCAGCTCCTGCATCAGGAAATCCAGCCGCCGGCCGATGGCGTCGTCGTCGGCCAGCACGCGCGCGACTTCCTCCAGGTGCGCCTCCAGCCGGTCGAGCTCCTCGGCAACGTCGATCTTCGCCGCCAGCAGCGCGACCTCCTGCTCGATGCGGCCGGGATCGGCGGCGGTGAGCAGTTCGGCGACGCGCGCGCGCAGGCGCGCGTCGTACTCGGCGAGAATCTCGGGCATGCGCGCGCGCAGCCGCGTCGACTCCCCGCGCGCCAGCTCGCAGCGCGAGGAGAGCATGCCCTTCAGCTTCTCGCCCTCGCGGGTGCGCGTGGCGACCAGCTCCTCCAGCGCGGCGTCGAGGAGCTGGAGGACCGCGGCGCCGATGCGCTCGGCATCCACGTCGGCGGTGTCGATGACGCCTGGCCAGCGCAGCAGGTCGAGCGGCGCGAGCGGGGTGGATTGCGGCAGGCGGGCCGCCACGTCCTGCGCCGCGGCGATGACGGCGTCGAGCAGCGCGTCGTTGACAGTCAGTCGCGTCGCGCCGCCCCCGGGCGGCTCGTAGCGCAGCGTGCAGTCGACCTTGCCGCGCTTCAACTTCGCGGCGAGGCGCTCGCGCACCGCGCCCTCCAGGCCGCGCAGATCCTCGGGCAGCCGCAGGGAGACGTCGAGGAAGCGGTGGTTGACCGAGCGGAGTTCCCAGGTGGCCTTGCCCCAGTCGCCTTCGGCGACCTGGCGGGCGAAGGCGGTCATGCTGCTGACCATGCGTCGGGTCCTGCCGGGTACGGGGGGAGCCCGCAGGATACAGGCGCCCGCGGGCGGCGCAAACCGCGGCGGGTATAATCCCCGGCTCATACGCCAGGGAGGTTCGATGATGCGACCGAGCGGCCGGGCCGCGGATGAACTGCGGCCCATCCGGATCGTCCGGCGCTACACGCGTTACGCAGAGGGGTCGGTCCTCATCGAGTACGGGGAGACCCGCGTGCTGTGCAATGCCTCCGTCGAGACGCGCGTGCCGAACTGGCTGCGGGGCAAGGGGCGGGGCTGGGTCACGGCCGAATACGGCATGCTGCCGCGGGCCACCGGCGAGCGCTCGCGCCGCGAGTCGACGCAGGGGCACCCCGGCGGGCGGACGCTCGAGATCCAGCGGCTCATCGGCCGCTCGCTGCGGGCGGTCGTCGATCTGGACGCCCTGGGCGAGAACACCATCACGGTGGACTGCGACGTGCTGCAGGCCGACGGCGGCACGCGCACCGCGGCGATCACCGGCGCCTACGTGGCGGCGCACGACGCGGTGACCTGGCTGCTGGCGCAGGGCAAGCTCGGCGCCTCGCCGATCCGCGAGCCGGTGGCGGCGGTCAGCGTCGGCATCGTGCAGGGCACGCCGCTGTTGGATCTCGAATACATCGAGGACTCTGCCTGCGACACCGACATGAACGTCGTGATGACCGGTACCGGCCACTTCATCGAGGTGCAGGGCACGGCCGAGGGCGCCGCCTTCAGCCGTGCCGAGATGGACCGGCTGCTGGCGCTGGCGGAGCAGGGCATCCGCACGCTGGTCGCGGCCCAGGCCGCGGCGCTGAAGGACTGAGCAAGGTCTCCGCCGTGCGCGTGGTCCTGGCCTCCAACAACGCGAAGAAGCTCGCCGAACTGCAGCGGCTGTTCGCCGCCCTCCCGATCGAGTTTGTGACGCAGGGTTCGCTGGGCATCCCCGAGGCCGAGGAGCCGCACCTCACCTACGTCGAGAACGCGCTGGCCAAGGCGCGGCACGCCGCTGCGGCAGCTGGCTGCGCGGCGATCGCCGACGACTCCGGCCTGTGCGTCGATGCGCTGGGCGGCGCTCCGGGGGTCGTTTCGGCCCATTACGCGACGGTCGTGCTGCCGGCCGCCGCCGATCGCGAGGCACAGCGTGCGGTGCAGGACGCCGCCAACAACGCGCTGCTGCTCGATCGACTGCAAGGGCAGGCGGACCGGCGCGCCAGCTTCGTCAGCACCCTGGTCGCTTTGCGCCATGCCGACGATCCCCAGCCGCTGATCGCTTTCGGCCGCTGGCAGGGCGAAATCCTCGACGCGCCGCGCGGCGAGGCCGGCTTCGGCTACGTCCCGCTGATGGTCATCCCGGCGCTC
>CAYOJP010000471.1:0-2382 GCA_964404305.1 uncultured Gammaproteobacteria bacterium | reverse complement strand
CAGCGGCAGCCAGAACACGCTGAAGCCGTAGGCCATGCCGATCGACAGGTGGATGGCGAGGGCCGCGGGCGGCACGAGCCAGCGGTTATAGCCGGGCCCCGCGGTGATGCGCTCCTTCGACAGCAGCCCGGCCATGGCGCGGAATCTCCCCTCGGTACGTAGGGCTTCTTATCGTTGACCGGCGGGGTTACCGGGGCGACCGCGCGCTCCCCGCCTCCGCCACCCGCACCTGGCCCCGCCGCGGGTCGTGCGGCAGCGTCGGCCATGCCCCCGGCCAAGTCAAGCCGGGCGCCCCTGCCCGCCCGGCCGCGGGCGGGGCTGTGCTAAGCTTCCCGCGTTACCCACGCGGCGCCCGCCGCTGCTCCCCTGCAGCCACGATGCAGACACACGAACAGGCCCGGACCGGAACCGAGAAGCTGGTCGATCGCTTCGGCCGCACCGTGTCCTACGTTCGCATCTCGGTGACCGACCGCTGCGACTTCCGCTGCGTCTACTGCATGGAGGAGGAGATGCAGTTCCTCCCCCGCGCGCGCATCCTCACGCTCGAGGAAATCGCCTTCATCGGCCGCGCCTTCGTGGAACTGGGCGTCGGCAAGATCCGCATCACCGGTGGCGAACCCCTCGTGCGTCGCAACGTCGGCCACCTGCTGCGCGAACTGGGCGCCCTGCCCGGCCTGCGCGAACTGGTGCTGACGACCAACGGCTCCCGGCTCGAGCGGATGGCCGGCGAGATCCGCGCCGCCGGCGTGCGCCGCCTGAACATCAGCCTCGATACGCTGCGCCCCGACCGTTTCCGTGCCATCACCCGCACCGGCGACCTCGACCTCGTCCTGGCCGGCATCGACGCCGCGCTCGCGGCAGGGTTCGAGCGCATCAAGCTGAATGCGGTGATCCTGAAGCACCGCAATCACGACGAGGTCATCGACCTGGTGCGCTACGCCGCCGACCGCGGCATGGACCTGAGCTTCATCGAGGAGATGCCGCTCGGCGCCATCACCGAGCACGATCGCGCCGAGGCCTACTACTCCAGCGACGAGATCCGGCGCGACCTCGCGAGCGCCTACACGCTGGTGCCAACGACCGAGAGCACGGGCGGGCCGTCCCGCTACTGGCGCCTGCAGGAGACCGGCACGCGGGTCGGGTTCATCTCGCCGCACAGCCACAACTTCTGCGACACCTGCAACCGCGTGCGCCTCACCGTCGAGGGCCGCCTGCTGCTGTGCCTGGGCCAGGAGCATTCGGTGGACCTCAAGCAGGTCGTGCGCGCGCACCCCGGCGATCTCGATCGCCTCAAGCAGGCGATCCGCGACTCGATGGCCATGAAGCCCAAGGGCCACGATTTCGACCTGACCGCCAAGCCGATCATCTTCCGCCACATGAGCGTGACGGGTGGGTGAGCGCCCCGCACTCCACCCGCCGCCCGCAACTCACCTCCGCCGGCCTCGATCCGACCTGCGCGGCGACGGTCATCGACGAGTACGGCACCGAGCGGGCGGCGAGCATTGCCGCCGAGCGCCCCCTCACAGTCTACGTCGACCGGCGCGAGCTGGTCACCCTGATGACGCTCGGCACCCGCCCGGAAGCGCTCGTCCTCGGCTACCTGCGCAACCAGGGCCTCGTGCGCGATCTGGACGAGATCGCGTCCGTGCACGTCGACTGGGAAGTAGCCGCCGCCGCCGTGCGCACGCGCCACGGCATCGCGGGCTGGGAGGAGAAGCTGTCGAAGCGCACGGTGACCACCGGCTGCGGGCAGGGCACGGTGTTCGGCAACCTGCTGGCGGAGCTGGACGACCTGCACCTCGCCCAGCCGCGCCTGCGCCAGTCGGAGATCTACGCCCTGCTGCGCAACCTGGGCCGGGAGAACGAGGTGTACCGCAGTGCCGGCGCCGTGCACGGCTGCGCCCTGTGCCGCGGCACGGAGATCCTGGTCTTCGTGGAGGATGTCGGCCGTCACAACGCCGTGGACGCGATCGCGGGCCTCATGTGGCTCGACGACATCCCCGGCGGCGACAAGATCTTCTACACCACCGGCCGGCTGACCTCGGAGATGTCGCTGAAGGTCGCGCAGATGCAGGTGCCGGTGCTGCTGTCGCGGTCCGGCGTCACGCACATGGGCCTCGAGATCGCGCGCAAGGTCGGCGTGACCATGATCGCCCGCGCCAAGGGTCGCCACTTCCTGGTCTTCAACGGCGCGGACAACATCGAATTCGACGCCGTCCCCGACGTCCCGCCCGAGGCGCGCCCGAGCGGTCCGGTCAGGCGGTCCGCCGGCGAGACGGGGTAACCGTCGTACCTGCCCGAACCGAGGTCGCGGGAAATGCCGGCGGCGGTGCCGGGTGGGTTGCCTGCGACCGTGAGCGCCCAGGGACGCGCGCGACCGAG
>CAYOJP010000470.1:0-2391 GCA_964404305.1 uncultured Gammaproteobacteria bacterium | reverse complement strand
AGGGGCAGGACGTGCCGCTCGGCGGGCTCATCCAGCCCAAGGCCGAGGCCGAGGTGGCGTTCGTGCTCAGGCGTGATCTCGTCGGCCCCGGCATCACCGCCACCGACGTCAACCGCGCCACCGAGTACGTGGTGCCCTGCTTCGAGATCGTCGACTCGCGCATCACCGACTGGAAGATCCGCATCCAGGACACGGTCGCGGACAACGCCTCCTGCGGCGTCTTCCTGCTCGGCCGGGCGCGCAGGCACCCGACCCATGTCGACCTCGTCCTCGCCGGCATGGTGCTGGAGCGCAACGGCGAGCTGTTCAGCACCTCGGCCGGGGCGGCCGTGCAGGGCGGCCCGGTCAACGCCGTGGTCTGGCTCGCCAACACGCTCGGCCGGCTGGGCATCCCGTTCCGGGCCGGCGAGGTGATCCTGTCCGGCTCGCAGTCGGTGCTGCTGCCCGCGGTGCCCGGGGACGTGCTGAAGTGCAGCGTCGGCGGGCTGGGGAGCTGCGAGATCCGCTTCACGGGAGCCGCCGCATGACGCTCGACGCCGCGACCATCGAAACGCTGGCCGACCGGGTGCTCGACGCCCAGGACCGCGCGCACACGCTGGTGAAGCTCACGGCCGAATTCCCGGGGATGACCATCGCCGACAGCTACGCCGTGCAGGATGCGCTGCGCCGGCACTGGATTGCCCGCGGCGACCGGGTGGTGGGCCTGAAGGCGGGCCTGACGTCGAAGGCCAAGATGCTGCAGATGGGCGTCGACGTGCCGAGCTTCGGCATCCTGACGAGCGCCATGGCCCGCCCGGACGGCGGCGCCATCGTCATGGACGAGCTGGTGCACCCGCGCGTGGAGGCGGAGATCGCCTTCGTGCTGGGCGAGGACCTCGCCGGCGCGGACGTGACCGCGGAGCAGGTGATGGCCGCCGTCGAGTTCGTCGTGCCGGCGGTCGAGGTCATCGACTCGCGCTACGAGAAGTTCAAGTTCGATCTGGTCAGCGTGATCGCCGACAACGGCTCCTCGGCCCGCTACGTCACGGGCGGGCGGCCGCGCCGGCCGGCGGACCTCGACCTGCGCACCCTCGGCGTGGTGATCGAGAAGAACGGCGAAATCGCCGCCCTCGGCGCCGGCGCCGCGGTGCTCAATCACCCGGCCAATGCCGTGGTGATGCTGGTGCAGCACCTCGCGACCCGCGGCGAGCGCCTGCCCGCCGGCAGCTTCGTCATGACCGGCGGCATCACCGAGGCCATCCCGGTCGCCCGCGGCGACAACGTCACGGCGCGCTTCCAGGAACTGGGCAGCGTGTCGATGCGCTTCGTCTGATCACCCCACGGACCCGTTGAGGAACCGACGCATGCCGATCATCCAGTTCAACCTGATGGAAGGACGCTCGAGCGAGCAGAAGCGCGAGCTCTGCCGCCGGGTCACCGACACCGTCGCCGAGGTGCTGGCGGTGGGCCCGCAGACGGTGCGCATCCTGATCCACGAGCTCACCGCGCACGATTTCTCGGTTGCCGGGGTGACGGCGGCGGACAAGGCCGCGGCCGTGGCGTCGGCGGAGACGGTCTGATGACGAAGATCCGTTGTGCGATCGTCGGCTCCGGCAACATCGGCACCGATCTCATCTACAAGTTGCGGCGCAGCGCCGTGCTGGAGCCCGTCTGGATGGCCGGGATCGACGCCGCTTCCGAGGGCCTGGCCCGTGCGCGCGACCTGGGGCTGAAGACCACCGCGGAGGGCGTCGACGGCCTGTTGCCGCACGTGGTCGCCGACGGCGTCCGCATCGCCTTCGACGCGACCTCGGCCTACGTGCACGCCGAGAACTCGCGCAAGCTGAACGCGCTGGGCGTGCTGATGATCGACCTGACGCCGGCCGCCATCGGCCCGCTGTGCGTGCCGCCCGTGAACCTGCAGGCGCACGCGGCCAGGGGCGAGACGAACGTCAACATGATCTCCTGCGCCGGGCAGGCGACCATCCCGATCGTGTACGCCATCTCGCGCGTGCAGCCGGTGGGCTACGCCGAGATCGTCGCCAGCCTCGCCTCGAAGTCGGTGGGGCCGGGCACGCGCGCCAACCTCGACGAGTTCACCTACACGACGTCCGACGCGCTGTGCGCGGTGGGCGGTGCCCGCAAGGGCAAGGCGCTGGCGATCATCAATCCGGCCGAGCCGCCGCTCATCATGCGCAACACGGTCAACTGCCTGGTCGACGACGCGCCGGACGAGGCGCGCATCACCGAGTCGGTGCTGGCGATGATCGCCGACGTGCAGCGGTACGTGCCGCACTACCGGCTCGTGAACGGCCCGGTTTTCGACGGCCAGCGGGTGGCGGTGTACCTGGAGATCAAGGGCCTGGGCGACTACCTGCCCAAGTACGCCGGCAACCTCGACATCATGACCGC
>CAYOJP010000469.1:0-2393 GCA_964404305.1 uncultured Gammaproteobacteria bacterium | reverse complement strand
AGGCTCCTGTAGGAGCGGCTTCAGCCGCGATAGCGTCCGGCGCCGTCACTTGCTCCGGAACTGCGCGGAGTCGAGGAACTGCCAGGTGCGCGTGACGTGCAGCAGGTCGATCTCCTTCGCGATGTCGGGCGGGAACGCCGCGAACGGCGCGGCAAGGCGCACGATGCGCTGCGCGGCGTCGTCGAGCACCGCGTGGCCGGACGAGCGGCGCACGATGATCTCGCGCACCTTGCCGTCCGGCTGCAGCACGACCTCCAGGATGAGGCTGCCGGACAGGTGCTCGCGGCGCGCGGCGTCGGGGTAGTTCAGGTTGCCGACCCGCTCGACCTTCGCGCGCCACGCCTCCATGTAGGCGGCGAACTTGTACTCGCGCGTGCTGGCGGAGATGAACTTGCGGCGCAGCCGCTGCGACTTGGCGTCGAGGCGCTCCTGGATCTCGGCCGACAGGCTGGCGATGGCGAAGCTGGAGGCGATCAGCTGATCGGCGCTCGGCGCCGGCGCGGCGGCCTGCGCCGCGGGCGCCTCGCCGGCGTCGGGCTGCTCGGCAGGCGGCGGCGCCGACTCGCGTTCGGCGGGCTGAGGCTGCTCGGCCGGCACGGCGTCGGCGGCCATGATCCGGGGGGCCGGCTGCGCCGGCGGAGCGGTCGTGCGCGCCTGCGGCGCAGGCGGGGCCGGCGGGGCGGCCTGCGCCGGTGCCGCCTGCGGTGCAGGTTGCGGCGCCGGCGGGGGCGCCAGCACCACCTCGGCCTCCAGCGCCGGCATGGGCGAGGGCAGCGGCGTCGCCGGACGGCCGTCCTCCGCGCTGTCGGCGCCGCCCTCCAGGTCCGCCTGCGCGAGCAGTTCCGCGTCGTCGGGCGTCTCGCCGCGCTGCTGTACGAGCACGATCTCCATCGTGTCGAAGCGGCGCACGGGCGGCTCCTCGGGCGCGAAGCCGACCCCGAGGATCAGCAGGGCGTGGAAGATGAGCGCCAGGCACGTGGCCATCGCCAGCCGGTCGCCCGGCGTGACCGGCGAAGGGGCGGCGAGGACGGTCATCGGCGCGTCCGCGGCAAGCGTCAGCGGCCCTCCCGCCGGAGCGCGACCGCGTCCATCACCTGCCCGCCGATGTCGAGCCCGTAGATCGCATCGAGCTCGCGGATGCAGGTGGGGCTGGTCACGTTGATCTCGGTGAGGTACTCGCCGATGACGTCCAGTCCCACGAACACCAGCCCGCGGCGGCGCAGTTCCGGGCCCACCTGCGCGCAGATCTCGCGATCGCGCGCGGTCAGCTCGCGGCCCTCGCCGCGGCCGCCGGCGGCGAGGTTGCCGCGGGTCTCGCCGGTCGCGGGGATGCGCGCGAGCGCGTAGGGCACCGGCTCGCCGTCGATCACCAGGATGCGCTTGTCGCCCTCGACGATCGCCGGGATGTAGCGCTGCGCCATCGCGTAGCGCCGGCCGTGGTTTGTGAGGGTCTCGATGACGACGCTCACGTTCGGATCGCCCTCGCGCAGGCGGAAGATCGATGCGCCGCCCATGCCGTCGAGCGGCTTGAGGATCACGTCGCGGTTCTCGGCCAGGAAGGTCCGGATGTCGGAGGCCTCGCGCGTGACCAGCGTCGGCGGGCAGCACTGCGCGAACCAGGCGGTGAACAGCTTCTCGTTGGCGTCGCGCAGGCTCGCCGGGCGGTTCACCACGAGCGCGCCCTGGCGCTCGGCCTGCTCCAGCAGGTACGTCGCGTAGATGTACTCGGTGTCGAACGGCGGATCCTTGCGCATCAGGATCACGTCGAGTTCCGCCAGCGGCGCGGTCTCGACCGGCCCGAGCCTGTACCAGGCCTTGTAGTCGTCGGCGACCGTGAGCGGGCGCAGCCGCGCGAGCGCCTGGCCGTCGCGCAGGTACAGGTCGTTCAGCTCCATGTAGAGGAGATCCCAGCCGCGCCGCTGCGCCGCCAGCAGCATCGCGAGCGTGGAGTCCTTCTTGGGATTGATCGAGGCGATGGGATCCATCACCACGCCGAGCTTGAGCGCCATCGTCGCCGTTCCCCAGGGTACCGCTGCCGCCGCGGGCCGCGAGTGTGGCACGCGGGCCCGCGGGCTCACAAGGAGGCGGCCCGCGCGGCGCGCGCCCGGCGATTGCCGGCGCCCGGCGCCCCCCGTACAGTAGGTGCGCCCCGCCACCGCCCCTGCGCCGTGCACACACTCCGCATCGCCACCCGTCGCAGCCCGCTCGCCCTCTGGCAGGCCGAGCACGTGCGCGCGCGACTGCAGTCGCTGCACGCGGGACTCGCGACCGAGCTGCTGCCGCTGTCGACGCTGGGCGATCGCATCCTCGACGCGCCGCTCGCCAGGATCGGCGGCAAGGGCCGCTCCGTGAAGGAGCTCGAGCAGGCGCTGCTCGAGGGCCGGGCCGACATC
>CAYOJP010000468.1:0-2397 GCA_964404305.1 uncultured Gammaproteobacteria bacterium | reverse complement strand
GGTGCGGGAGGTGTCCGGAATCGGGATCACCACGTCGATGTCGTGGCCGGGCCACTGCCGCTTGATCTTCTGCGCCAGGCGCTCGCCCATGCGCATGCGCGCCTTGTGCACGGAGATGCCGTCGATGGTCGAGTCCGGGCGCGCGAGGTAGACGTACTCGAAGATGCAGGGCGACAGCTGGGGATTGTCGGCGCACTGGCGCATGGCGACCGTGCCGTCGATCGAGAAGAACACCGCCTCGCCGGGCTGCACGTCGCGGACCAGGCCGAAGCCCAGGGCATCGAGCGCGACGCTCTCGGAGGCGACGGCGTACTCCAGGGCGACGCCCAGGTCCGAATCGCGGCGGCCGTAGACCAGCGGACGGATGCCGCAGGGATCGCGGAAGGCCACGATGCCCGCGCCCGCGATCATCGCCACGGCGGCGTAGGCTCCGCGGCAGCGCTTGTGCACGCGCGCGACCGCCGCGAACACGTCCTCGGCATCGATGCTGAGCTTGCCGACCTGCTGCAACTCGTGCGCGAGCACGTTCAGCAGCACCTCGGAGTCGGAGTCGGTGTTGATGTGCCGCAGGTCCTCGCGGAACACGTCCTCCTTCAGCTGCCAGGCGTTGGTCAGGTTGCCGTTGTGCGCCAGGGCGATGCCGTAGGGCGAGGTGACGTAGAACGGCTGCGCCTCGGCGGAGGACGAGCACCCCGCGGTCGGGTAGCGGACGTGGCCGATGCCCATGTTGCCACGCAGGTTGAGCATGTGCCGGGTCTGGAAGGCGTCGCGGACCAGCCCGCTCTGCCGGCGCATGTAGATGCGGCCCGTGTCGTAGGTCGCGATGCCCGCGGCGTCCTGCCCGCGGTGCTGGAGCATGGTCAGGCCGTCGTATAGCGCCTGGTTGACGGGTTGCTTGCCTACGATGCCGATGATGCCGCACATCCGGTCATTCTCCCGTCACGACGGTCGCTGCCGGCGGCTCGCCGGCCGCCGCGGTCCCTTCCGGTGCCACCGGGGCCCCGGGTACCTCCAGTCGGCCGGCCAGCGCGTGCGCCAGCGTGTCGAGCGGCGGCAGGAGCAGCGAGGCCTGCCACCATGGCCGCTCCCGCACCGGCAGCAGCCCCGCCACCAGCACTGCCGCCAGCACCAGGGCCGCTCCCCGGCCGAAGCCGAAGGCGACGCCGAGCAGGCGATCGGTGCCGGACAGGCCGGTCTTGTCCGCGAGCTTGAAGATCAGCCAGTTCACGATGCCCACGCCCAGCAGCGTGCCGACGAACACCACCACGAACGCGAGGATCAGCTGCCCCGTCGGCGCCGTGACGAGGGTCGCGAAGATCGGCGCGACGTCGTCGGAGGTCGCCCACGCGACCCAGAACGCGGCCACCCAGGCCGCGAGCGACAGCACCTCGCGCAGGAACCCGCGCAGTGCGCCGACCAGGGCGGACACGCCGACGACGCACAGGATCGCGATGTCCACCGCGGCCATCGAACCGGGTCTCTTCCGCAAAGGTCGCAGATTCTAGCAGAGGGGCGGCCCTCCGGCGGGCCGGCGCCTCCCGGGCGGGCAGCAGGCCCTGAATTGCGCAGTGTCAATGTCGGTCATCCCGGCCGGCGCCGGTGCCCAGGGTGTCCCGACGCAAGGTGCGGCACCATTCCGCTCGGCCATTCAGGGATAGCGGACGACGATCCCCTTCAGGTTGATCTCGCTCTCGAGCCGGTCCCGGATCGACTGGGCGTCGGCGCGCAGCAGCTCCGGCCCGACCCGGACGCGGAACACCTGCCCCTCGCCGGTCTGCAGCTGCTCGACGAAGGCGCTGTAGCCGGCGTCCTTCACCCGTTTCTCCAGCGCCGCCGCGTTCTCCGCGGCGGCGAAGCTGCCGAGCTGGACGACCCAGGCGCTGACGCCGATGCGCTGGCCGGCGCCGGTCGCCTCGTCCGCGGTGCCGGGCGGCACCGGGGACAGGGGTTCCGTCACCAGCGGGGCATCGGCGGGCACCAGTTCGACCTCCGCTGCATCGACCGCCGGCGCCGGCATGCGGGTGTCGAGCGGCACCACGCTGGACCCGAACTCGCCCTGGGGCCGGGGCGGAATGTTGCTGGTGGTGATGCCCTTCTCGCGCCGCTCGCTGTCGTCCAGGAGCAGCGGGATCACGAGGATCAGCAGCGCGGCGAGCACGGCGGCGCCGACCAGCCGCTGACGCATCGGTTCCTGCAGCCGGCCGGCCTGCCCGGTCTTCGCCCGCCCTCGCTTCCCGCCGGAGGTGGTCATCGACGGCCTACGGCTCGAGCAGGCGGCTCGCGGCCGCCACGACCAGGAACGAACCGAACGCGACCACGCGCTCGCCCGGCTGGGCGCTCGCCGCCGCGGCAGCGAGCGCCTCGTCGATGCTGTCGTGGACCTGGACGCGGCCGCGC
>CAYOJP010000467.1:0-2401 GCA_964404305.1 uncultured Gammaproteobacteria bacterium | reverse complement strand
ATCACGCTCTCAATGCAGCGTCCCGCCGCGCATCAGCGCGTTGCGGTCCACCGAGGTGATCGTCACGGTGCGCGGCGCATTGCCCCGGACCACGCCCAGTGCCACGTCGCAGCCCGCCTCTCCCTGGCTCCAGACGCGCCGGAACAGGTCGGCGAGCCCGCTGACCGGCTCGTCGCCCACGGTCGTCACGATGTCGCCGGGTTCCAGGCCCGCCTGCGCGGCCGGGCCGTTCGCATACATGCCGGACACCGCGAGACAGCCGTTGATCTCCTGCACGAACAGGCCCAGCCAGGGACGCGCCGGGCCGCGGCGCATGCCGTAGCGGCACAGGTCGCCGACGATCGGCGCAAGCAGGTCGATGGGGACGAACATGTTGGCGCTGTCGGTTCCGTCGGTCTCCTCGGCGTTCTGCACCAGCAGCGAGCCCACGCCGTACAGGCGGCCGTCCGCTCCCAGGAGCGCGGCGCCACCCCAGTTCGGATGCGCCGGCGACGTGAAGATCGCCTCGTCGAGCACGTATTCCCAGTAGCCGGCGAACTCGCGGCGCGCGACGACGGCGGCCTGCACGGCCTGTGTCCGCCCCCCGTGGCCGGCGGCGATCACCGGCTCGCCGACCGCCAGATCGGCCGAACGCCCGATCGGCAGGCGACCGCTGTCGAGGCGGCCGGTCGGCCGGACCAGCCCCAGGCCCGTCTCGTAGTCGTAGCCGACGACGTAGCCGGGCACGGGGCGTCCGCCGCGGCCGGTGAGCCACACCGCCTCGGCCTCCGCGACGAGGTAGCCGATGGTCACGATCAGGTCACCGTCACCGATCAGCGCCCCGTGGCCCTGCCGCTCCGTCCCGAGCACCGTCGCGGTGAGCGCGCGCTCGGGAATGCGCGTGGCGATCGAGACGACCGAGGCGAGGGCGTCGTCGAGATCGAAGTCGAAGCTCTGCTGGCGGCCCGGCATGCGCCGGATCGTGGCACGGTCGCCGGCTGCCGGCCAGTCGCGTGTTCGCCGCTGCGATGCGGACGCCGGGCCGCGGCCCGCGGGCACCGGGCGAGGGCGAGCCGGGCGGTCACCCCGGAGCGCGCTCACGGCCGACGCACGGGTCCGGCTCCCGGGGGCGCCCGGGCAGCTCAGATCTGCACGTAGCGGGTCAGCGCCTTGATGTCGCGGATCGTCACTTGCTGGCCGGCGACCGCGATCATCCCGTCGTCCGCCAGCTGGCGCAGGATGCGCGAGAACGTCTCCGGCGTGATCGACAGGCGCGACGCGATGATGTGCTTGGGCGCGGGCAGGTCGACCTGGACCGGGCTGGTGGCGCCCTCGGGTATCAGGTAGAGGAGGAAATTCACCATCCGGCACGCGGCATTCTGCAGCGTGAGCGCGTCCACCTCGTTGATCCACTTGCGCAACCGCCGGCTCATGTCGGCGAGCAGCCGGAAGCAGCTGTCCACCGAGTTCGCGAGCTGTGCCTTGTAGACCTCGCTCTCGAACGCAAGCAGTTCGCTCGCTTCCACTGCGGCGGCGGTCACCGGGTAGGTCTGGCCGCCCATGAACATGATCGCCTCCCCGAAGGTCTGGCCGGGACGGACGAGGTCGATGATCTTCTCGTTGCCGTCCGCGGACATGCGCTTGAGGACCAGCAGGCCCGAGGTCAGGTAGTAGAAGCGGTTCGCCGGCTGGCCGTGCTCGAACAGTTCGTCGCCCGCCGCCAGCGACACCCGTCGGCTATGGCGCCCCATCTCCTCCAGCTGCGTCGTGCTCAGCGCACCGAGCAGGTGAATGCGGGCGAGTTCCTCGGGTGAAGTACTTTGCTGCGATGCATCCAAGGTGGCGCCTCGTCGTTTGAGGTGGATCAACCGGCGGCTCGCCCGGCGGCGATACCGTCGTCGCTGGCAGGTCGTCGCGAAGAGTAGCAAAGGGCGGCGGGTCATGGCGCGGGTTCGACGGCACCGCGCGGAAAAAAGCGTGAAGAAACCATCCATTCGGCTCGTTCCGGGAGGCGAAGGCGGCATCGCCGTCCGCTTCGATGCGGAACTCGTGCGGCGCTACGACCGCGCCGGGCCCCGGTATACGTCCTATCCGACCGCCGTGCAGTTCCATTCCGGGTTCGGTGCGCCCGAGTACACGCACGCGGTCCGCGAGACCAACACGCACCTGTGCCCGGCGCCCCTGTCGCTGTACGTGCACGTGCCGTTCTGCGCCACGGTCTGCTACTACTGCGCGTGCACGAAGATCATCACCCGCAATCGCGCTCACGCGCAGCCCTACCTCGACCGTCTGTTCCTCGAGATCGAGCGCCAGGCTGCGCTGTTCGACCGCGATCGCGAGGTACGCCAGATGCACTGGGGAGGCGGCACGCCGACCTTCCTGTCCCCCCACCAGATGCAGTCGCTCATGGACCGGTTGCGGC
>CAYOJP010000466.1:0-2405 GCA_964404305.1 uncultured Gammaproteobacteria bacterium | reverse complement strand
GCTGGGCCTCGGCGCAGCCGGGCTCGCCGTGCTGCTGGCTGTCGCGTACCGCGCCGAGGCCGAGCGCTCGGCGCAGTTCGGCCTGACCACGGAAGTGGCGGCGCTCCTCACCTTCGCCCTCGGTGCGCTGGCGATGGCCGGGCACCTGGCCGCCTCTTCGGGCGTCGCGGTCGTCACGGCGCTCCTGCTCGGCATGAAGCCGCGCCTCCATGGCTTCGTCGCCCGGGTGCAGGCCGAGGAACTTTACGGGACGCTCAAGCTGCTGCTGATCTCGGTCGTGCTGCTGCCGGTCCTGCCGGATCGGGGCTACGGGCCGTGGGAAGCGCTGAATCCGTACGCGATCTGGTGGATGGTGGTGCTGGTGGCGGCGGTGTCGTGGACCGGCTACGTGACCGTGCGCCTCGCGGGCCCGCATCGCGGACTGATGCTGACCGCGCTCGCCGGCGGCCTGGTCTCGTCGACCGCGGTCGCGGTCAACTACGCCCGGTACGCGCGGCGTGAGCCGACCCTCGCGCCCATCCTCGCCGCGGGTGTCGTCACGGCGGCGGCCACGATGTTCCCGCGCATCCTGCTGGTGGGCACGCTGATCCAGCCAGCGCTGCTCGAGCCCCTGGGGAGGGCGCTCGGGGCGATGGCCGTCGTCGCCTACACCCTGGCGTTCTGGCAGTGGCGGCAGGGCCTGCGCGCCGAACTGCCGCCGGCAACGCTGCCGATGCGCAATCCCTTCGAGCTCGGCCCGGCCCTGCAGTTCGGCCTGCTGCTCGGGCTCATCATGATCGGCGCCCACGCCCTGCTGGGCTGGCTGGGCGACGCGGGAGTGTATGCGCTCGCCGCGATGTCGGGGCTGGCCGACGTCGACGCCATCACGCTGTCGCTGGCACGCCTTACGCAGGGGACGCTGGCGCTCGATCTCGCCGTGCGCGGCATCCTGCTCGCGGCGTTCGTGAACACGCTGGTCAAGGCCACCCTGGTAACGGTCATCGGCGGTCGCGCGATCGGCGCGCGGGTCGGGGCGGCGATCGGGTTGACGATATTCACCGGCGCAGCGACGCTGCTGGTGCGGTAGGCTGCAGATTCCGTGCACGACCCCGGAGGTCCCGGAGCGATGAAGGCAGCCGTCTGGTTCGGGCCCCGCGACATCCGCTGCGAGGACGTGCCGGCGCCCGCGCTCGGCGCGCCGCACGAGATGCTCGTGCAGGTCGAGGCGACGTCGATCTGCGGGTCCGACCTGCACCTGTGGCGTGGCGCGCTCGCGCCGATCATGGTGCCGGGCCGGTCCCGGACCGGCCACGAGCTGATCGGCCGCGTGGTCGCCACCGGCAGCGGCGTGACGCGGTTCCGCGCCGGCGACCGCGTGAGCATGGCCTACTCGTGTTCATGCGGCGCCTGTGCGATGTGCGCCCTGGGCATGACCGCGCACTGCGAGACGACCGGCAAGGCGGTCTACGGCTTCGGGGTGCCGTTCGGCGATCTGAACGGCACGCATGCCGAGTTCCTCGTGCTGCCGCACGCGCAGGCCCATGCGCTGCGCGTGCCCGACGGCGTGTCGGATGCGGCTGCGCTCACGCTGTCGTGCAACCTGCCGGCGGCCCTCGTCGCCGATCGGCTCGCAACCGTGTCGGCCGGCGAGTCGGTCGCGCTGGTGGGCTGCGGGCCGACCGGGCTGCTGGCCCTCGACCTCGTGCGCCGGCACGCGCCGGGCCCGCTCGTCGCGCTCGACCCGCTGCCGCACCGGCGGGCGCAGGCAGCGGCGCGCGGAGCGGTCGCGATCGACGCAGTTGCCGCCGACCACGTCGCCCAGGCGCTGGCGCACACCGCGGGCCGCGGCTACGACAAGGTCATCGAGGTCGTCGGCGCCCCGGCGGCGCTGCAGACCGCCCTCGCCCTCGCGCGGCCCGGCGCGACGGTGGCCGCGATCGGCGTGTTCTGCGACCCGCGCTTCGAACTGCCACTCGCCGACGTGTTCCTGCGCGACCTCACCGTGCACATGCACGGTTTCGCCAACGTGCAGCCGTTCATGGCCGAGTGCCTGCGCCTGCTGGAGACGGGCGCGATCGACCCGGGCCCGCTGTTCAGCCACGAGTTCCGCCTCGACGACATCGCCAGCGCGTTCCGCACCTTCGACGAGGCGCGCGACGGCGCGCTGAAGATGCTGATCAGGCCGTAGCGCCGGCCGCGATTGGGGATACGTCATCCTCGCCGACGCCTGAAGGCACCGCGGGCAAGCCCGCTCCTACAGGAGCTACGCACTTGGCGTTGGGCAGCACTCCTGTAGGAGCGGCTTCAGCCGCGATTGCGATCGGCGCCAACCCCGGGGAGAGCTATCGCGGGCAAGCCCGCTCCTACAGGAACGTTCGCTCACCGCTGGAGTAGAACTCCTGTAGGAGCGGCTTCAGCCGCGATAG
>CAYOJP010000465.1:0-2419 GCA_964404305.1 uncultured Gammaproteobacteria bacterium | reverse complement strand
CACGCACGAGCGAGTCCCGGAGTACTACTCGGTGAAGGAAGCGGTGTTCCCGTTCGTGAAGTTCCCGGGCGTGGACCCGCTGCTCGGCCCGGAGATGAAGTCGACCGGCGAGGTGATGGGCGTGGGCGGCACCTTCGGCGAGGCCTTCGGCAAGGCGCAGCGCGCCGCCGGCGTGCTGCTGCCGGCGTCCGGCACGGCGTTCATCAGCGTCCGCGACGAGGACAAGCAGGAGGCCATCGTGGTGGGCCGGCGGCTGCGCGAACTGGGCTTCGACCTCGTCGCGACCCGCGGCACGGCGGCGCTCCTCGCCGGTGCAGGCGTCGCGTGCAGGGCCGTCAACAAGGTGCTCGAGGGCCAGCCGCACATCGTCGACATGATCAAGAATGACGAGATCGCGCTGATCGTGAACACCACGCACGGCAAACAGGCGATCCGCGACTCCTTCACGATCCGCCGCTCGGCGCTGCAGCACAACGTCGCCTGCACGACGACCATCGCCGGCGCGATGGCGACGGTGGAAGCGCTGGCGCACGCCGGAGGCCGGCGCGTGCACCGGCTGCAGGAGCTGCACACGGAGATGCGGATATGAACAAGTCGCCGATGACAGTGGTCGGGGCGCAGAAGCTGCGCGAGGAACTGGCGCACCTGAAGAACGTGATGCGCCCGCAGATCACCAGGGCGATCGCCGAGGCGCGCGCCCACGGCGATCTAAAGGAGAACGCCGAGTACCACGCCGCCCGCGAGCAGCAGAGCTTCACGGAAGGGCGCATCGGCGAGATCGAGAGCAAGCTCGCGACCGCCGAGATCATCGACGTGCGCACGATCGACGCCGGCGGGCGGGTGGTCTTCGGCGCGACCGTCCAGCTGGCGAACGTCGATACCGGCGCCGAGGTGACCTACCGCATCGTCGGGGAGGACGAGGCCGACATCAAGGCCGGCCTGATCTCGGTCAAGTCGCCGATCGCGCGGGCGCTGGTCGGAAAAAGCGAAGGCGAAACCGCGCGCGTCGAGGCCCCGGGCGGTACGGTCGAGTACGAAATTCTCGGCGTCCGCTACGAGTAGGCGGAGCGGTGGTCAAGTCGTCTAGCAGCAAGCGCTGGCTCCGGGAACACGCCACCGACGTCTGGGTCAGGAAGGCAGCCCTCGAGGGCTACCGTTCGCGGGCGGCCTACAAGCTCATCGAGATCGACCGCCGCGATCATCTCCTCAGGCCCGGCGCCCGGGTGCTGGACCTCGGCGCGGCCCCAGGGGGCTGGTCGCAGGTCGCGGCTGCCCGGGTCGGGCGGTCCGGCCGGGTGGTGGCCTGCGATCTGCTGGCGATGGAACCGCTTGCGGGGGTGGACTTCGTCGAGGGAGATTTCGCCGAGCAGGCCGTCCTGGATGCCTGCCTCGAGGCACTGGCCGGTCCGGCCGACCTTGTGTTGTCCGACATGGCCCCCAATCTATCCGGGGTGAAGGCCGTGGATCAGGCGCGGGTCATGGGCCTGGCGGAACTGGCGCTGGAGGCGGCAGGCAGGCTCCTGAAGCCCGGCGGCAGCCTGCTCGTGAAACTGTTCCAGGGCGAAGGTACGGACGCCTTCCAGCGCGACTTGCGGACCCGCTTCGCGCGCATGGTCGTGCGCAAGCCCGAAGCGTCCCGCAGCCGGTCAGCGGAACTTTATGTGGTGGCGACGGGCTATGGTATATAGAACAGGCGTGGTGGCCGCGCAACGGCGCGGCCCGGCAACCGGCGCAAGCGAGGTCCCGCAGTCGTGAACGACATGGCTAGAAACCTGGTGTTGTGGGTCATCATCGCCCTGGTGCTGATGCTGGTCTTCAACAACTTCGGGGCCCGGCACGGCACGGCCGATCGTGTCGATTACACCCAGTTCATCGAGGACGTGAAGTCGGGGCGGGTCACCGATATCCTCATCGACGAGAAGGTCATCCACGGTCGCCTCTCGGACGGCTCGGACTTCTACACCTACAGCCCTGAGACCAACAACGCGCCCCTCATCGGGCTGCTGCTCGAGAAGAACGTGCGCGTGGAGGCCAAGCCGCCCGACCAGCAGGGCGTGCTCATGCAGATCTTCATCTCCTGGTTTCCGATGCTGCTGCTCATCGCCGTGTGGATCTTCTTCATGCGGCAGATGCAGGGCGGGTCGGGCGGTCGCGGAGCGCTGTCGTTCGGCAAGAGCCGGGCGCGCCTGCTGGGAGAGGACCAGGTGCGCGTCACCTTTGCCGACGTCGCCGGCGTCGAGGAAGCCAAGGAAGAGGTCCGCGAGCTGGTCGAGTTCCTGCGCGACCCGGGCAAGTTCCAGAAGCTGGGCGGCAAGATCCCGCGCGGCGTGCTGATGGTCGGTCCCCCGGGCACCGGCAAGACTCTTCTCGCCAAGGCCATCGCCGGCGAGGCCAAGGTGCCGTTCTTCACCATTTCGGG
>CAYOJP010000464.1:0-2420 GCA_964404305.1 uncultured Gammaproteobacteria bacterium | reverse complement strand
TCAGGCACGCACGCCGCCGCGGCGCCGCGGCAGGCTCGCCAGGCCGAGCGCCAGCAACGCGAGGGCCACCGGCTCCGGGATCTCGCCGACCCGGTTGTAGGTGATGTTGTCGACCGCCTCTGTCAGTCCCAGCGGATTGCCCTGCGGACCGGCGAAGTAGAACTCCGCGCGATTGAACGGGCCGCCGGCGAACTCCACGAACTGGTTGAGGACGTCGTCCAGGTTCAGCGGCGTCTGCGCGGCCCCGACCAGCACGGCGTCCTCGAAGACCTGCAGCAGCGCGATGTCGCCCGGCTGCGCGAAGCCGGGGTCGTCGTTGCCGAATTCGATCCGCAGGTAGTCCACCTCGAAATCGAAGTCGATGGCGAGTTTACTGGCATCGTCGGCACGCACGATCAGGCCCTGTCCGTCGGTCTGATGGCCGAAGTCGCCGACTTCGAGGTTGGCGCCGATCGAATCCGAGAACCTGACGCCCGGATGCCCGACCGGGCTGAACCCGTTCGGTTTCGCGCCGGGCGCATCCGCGGAGAAGTTGATGGTAATCGGTGCCGCGGCGACCGGCGCGACCGCACCGATTGCGAGTGCGACGATTGCCGCGATCCCGCACCTTGATGTCCGAGTGCCCATGTCCGCTACCCCTCTCCTGGCCGCCTGAGCCGCGCGAGTCGGGTCCGTGCCACAACCCTCGCGGACCTCTGCTGCAGATATCCAAGCAATTAGGACGCCAAGAAAACGCTACGCTCTTGAATCAACGGGTTATGAGAACGGTGTCTCGGATCGGCAAACTATTGTTACGGTTTCGCGGCGGTCGTGTCGGGCAGGGGCGACAAGGATCGGGAAATTCTCCCGGCCCTCAGCCGCCCGCCCGCCCGGCTGCGATCCGGGTCCGCCACTCGGCGGCCCGCCGCGACAGGCCCTCCCGGTCGAGGCGCAGCGGCACCCCGTCCACGACGACCGGCCGCCCGGCGACCCAGACCCGCGCCACGTCGCTGCGGGCGGTGGCGTAGACCAGGTGCGACAGCGGGTCCCAGACCGGCTGGTGCGACAGCCCGTCCAGGCGGACGGCAACCATGTCCGCCTCCTTCCCGGCCACCAGCGAACCGACGCGGGCCTCCAGACCCAGGGCACGGGCACCCGCGAGCGTCGCCATTGCGAGCGCGTCGGCGGCGGGCAGGGCGGTCGGATCGCCCGCCACCGCCTTGGCGAGCAGCGCGGCGGTGCGCATCTCGCCGATCATGTCGAGATCGTTGTTGCTCGCCGCGCCGTCGGTGCCGAGGGCCACGTTCACCCCGGCGGCCTGCAGCCGCGCCACCGGGCACAGGCCGCTGGCCAGCTTCAGGTTCGATTCCGGGCAGTGCACGACCGTGACGCCGTAGCGCGCCAGCAGGTCGATGTCGCCGTCGTCGACCTGCGTCGCGTGCACGGCGAGCAGTCGCGGCGACAACAGGCCGAGGGCCTCCAGGCGCCGCAGCGGCCTCGCCCGGTCGCGGGCGATCGCCTCGCGCACCTCCGCGGCGGTCTCGTGCACGTGCATCGTGATCGGCAGGTCGAGTTCCTCGGCGAGCCGGGCGACGCGCAGCAGGCCCGCCTCCGGGACGGTATGCGGGGCGTGCGGCGCGAAACAGGTCGTCACCAGCGGCTCGTGGCGCAGGCGGTCGTGCACGGCGAGCCCGCGCTCGAAGTGGTCGTCGATGTCGCCGGCCCAGGGGTTCGGAAAGCCGATGACGATCAGCCCGACCACGGCGCGCATGCCGGCCTCGATCGCCGCCGCCGCCGTTTCCCCGGGGAAGAAATACATGTCGTTGCAGCAGGTCACCCCGCCGGTGAGCATCTCGGCGCACGCGAGCCGGGCCCCGTCGCGCACGAAGTCCGCGCCGGCGAACGCGCGCTCGGCCGGCCAGATGTGATCGTTCAGCCAGCGCTCGAGCGGCAGGTCGTCCGCATAGCCGCGCAGCAGCGTCATCGCGGCGTGGGTGTGGGCGTTCACGAGGCCCGGGATGAGCGCGTGCCCCGGCAGGTCGACGCGGGCCCGCGCGCGGTAGCGTGCAGCGGCCTCGTCCGCGGGCAGGAGTGCCACGATGCGTCCCGCGTCGATCGCCAGCGCCTGCCCGGACAGTACCGCGCCCCGCGGTTCGACCGGTATGATCCATTCCGCGCTGACGAGCGTGTCGATGTCCACCCTGGTTTCCCCCGCGCGTCGCGGCGCGCCCCTGACGACCAGAGTATCGCGGCGGCGCCCGCCGCCCGCCAGAGCATGACCGCGAGCACGGAGCAGCACAGCGAGGACGTCGAGGCCGTCGAGTGGCGCGACGGGCGACTGCGCCTCCTCGATCAGCGGGGGTTGCCGGACCGCGAGATCCGTCTCGAGCTGGAGACGGCCCCGGCGGTGGCCGATGCGATCCGGAGCATGGTGGTGCGCG
>CAYOJP010000463.1:0-2450 GCA_964404305.1 uncultured Gammaproteobacteria bacterium | reverse complement strand
CTCGGTCGCGCGCGTCCTGCGCGCTCACGGTCGCCGCAGACCCGCCCGACACCGGCGCCCAGGGTTTCCCAAAGTCAGGTGCAGCACATTTCCGCTCCTCTATTCGGTCCGGATCGTGGCAGCCCCTGCCGGAGGTAGCGCGTGATCGTGCCCTCGTCGACATCGCGGATCGGTTCGGGGCTCGCGCTGCACCTCGCGGGCCGGCGCCGGTCCTCGCGGTGGCGCGGCCCGCTGCGCCGGAAACCGCATCCGCCCCGGAACGGGAGCGCCCCGCCGTCGCGCGGCGGGATGCTGCGCCCGGTCAGGGCGGCCCGGCGCGGGGCGTGCGCTGATCCGCATGGCATGCACGGGCGACGGCTGCAGACCGGTCGACGATGAGACGCCGCCGCTTTCTCGGCGCGGCGGCGGCGGGCGCGGCGTGGCGCGGCGCCCGGGCCGGCCCGGCGGAGGAGGGGAGCGTGGCGCGAGGCACGGCCGGGGCTGCCGTACGGACGCTGTTCCTGGCGGGTGACGTGATGACCGGGCGCGGCATCGACCAGATCCTGCCGCACCCGGGCGATCCGCGACTGCACGAACCGTGGATGCGCTCGGCGCGCGGTTATGTCGCGATCGCGGAGGACCGCGCGGGCCCGCTGCCGCGGGCCGTGGCCTTCGATTACATCTGGGGCGACGCCCTGCCCGAACTCGACCGCGTGCGGCCGCAGGCGCGCATCGTCAACCTGGAGACGGCGGTCACCACCGCCGGCGACGCCTGGCCGGGAAAGGGCATCCACTACCGGATGGAGCCGCGCAACGTGCCGTGCCTGACGGCCGCGCGTCTCGACTGCTGCGTGCTCGCCAACAACCACGTCCTCGACTGGGGACACGACGGCCTGCGCGAGACGCTCGCCACGCTGCGGTCCGCCGGGATCCGGACGGCGGGCGCCGGCGCCTCGCTGGCGCAGGCCGCGGCCCCGGCCAGCATCGAACTGGCCGCGGGCGGCCGGGTGCTGGTGTTCGCGTTCGCGGCCACGAGCAGCGGCGTGCCCCCGGACTGGGCCGCGGGCGACACTCGCCCGGGCCTGCACGTCCTCCCCGATCTGTCGGCCGCGACGCTCGCCGCGATTGCCGCCCGCGTGCGGGGCGCGAAGCGCGCCGGCGACACCGCGATTGCATCGGTGCACTGGGGCGGCAACTGGGGCTACCACGTCGGCACCGCCGAACGCGAGTTCGCGCAGGGGCTGATCGACAGCGCCGGGATCGACGTGGTGCACGGCCACTCGTCGCATCATCCGCTCGGCCTGGAGATCTGGCACGAGCGGCTGATCATCTACGGCTGCGGCGACCTGCTGAACGACTACGAGGGCATCGGCGGCCACGAGGACTACCGGCCGGAACTCGCGCTGATGTATTTCCCGGGGCTCGATCCGGCCAGCGGGCGCCTCGTCCGGCTCGGGCTCGCGCCGCTGCGGATCGCCCGCTTCCGGCTGGAACGGGCCACGGCGGAGGCGGCGGCGTGGCTGGCGACGCGGCTCGATCGCGAGGGCGGACGCTTCGGCACCGGGGTGAGCGTCGGGCCGGACGGGCTGTTGCACGTCCACTGGTAGGCCAACGGCGGGTCCGCGCCCTACAATGCGCGCCCCCGCACCGGACCCGCGCCGCCCATGCCCGACTCCGTCGTGTTCTACGCCATCGCCCTGGTCGCGGTCCTGCTGACCGGGATCTCCAAGAGCGGGCTGGGTGGCGGTGCCGGCGGCCTCGCGGTGCCGCTGCTCTCGCTGGTGATGCCACCCGCCAAGGCGGCCGCCATCATGCTGCCGATCCTGTGCCTGATGGACCTGTTCAGCGTCCGCGCCTACTGGGGCAAGTGGGATCGCCCCAACCTGGCGATGCTGGCGCCGGGCGCGGTGGTCGGCATCGCCGCCGGCGGCGCCGCCTTCGGGCTGCTCGACCCGGCCGGCCTGCGCCTCCTCATCGGCAGCATCGCGATCGTGTTCTGCCTGCACGCCTGGCTGCGGCGCGGCAACGTGACCGCACGGCCGGCGCGGCCGCTGTCCGGGGTGTTCTGGGGCGCGATCGCCGGTTTCACGAGTTGCGTGGCGCATGCCGGCGGGCCGCCCTACAACATGCACATGCTGCCGCAGCGCCTGGACCGGACGACCTTCGTCGCGACCTCGGTGCTGTTCTTCCTGCTCGTGAATTACCTGAAGCTGGTCCCGTACGCGGCGCTCGACCTGCTCGACGGTTCGAACCTGGCGACCTCGGCGCTGCTCGCCCCGCTGGCGCCAATCGGGATCTGGCTCGGCCTGCAACTGCACAAGCGCATCGACGATCGGATCTTCTACCGGATCACGTACGCGCTGCTGCTGGCAACGGGCTGCAAGCTGGTGTGGGATGGCGTCAGCGGGCTCATCTAGCTGCCGGCGCCGATTGGAACAAAAGCATCGCGGGCAAGCCCGCTCCTGCAGGAA
>CAYOJP010000462.1:0-2471 GCA_964404305.1 uncultured Gammaproteobacteria bacterium | reverse complement strand
CATCGTCTTGCCGGTGCCCGGGGGGCCGAGCAGCAGCAGGTTGTGCCCGCCGGCGGCAGCGACCTCGAGCGCGCGGCGGGCGACATGCTGGCCGCGCACGTCGCGCAGGTCGTCGCCGCCGGCGGCGGCCGGCGCTGGCGGGCGCCAGGGCTGCGGGTCGATGCGGGCGCGACCGGTCAGGTGCGCACAGACGGCGAGGAGATCGCCGGCCGGCAACGCGACCACCTCGCGGATCAGCGCCGCCTCGACCGCGTTCTCCACCGGCAGCACCAGCCGGGCACCGCTCGCGCGGGCGGCGAGCGCCACCGGCAGCGCGCCGCGGATGGGCCGCAGCGCCCCGGTCAGCGCGAGCTCGCCGACGAACTCGTGCCCCGCGAGCGCGGGCGGGGGGATCTGGCCGGTGGCGGCGAGGATGCCGAGCGCGATGGGCAGGTCGAAGCGTGCGCCCTCCTTCGGCAGGTCGGCCGGGGCGAGGCTCACGGTGATGCGGCGCGAGGGGAACTCGAAGCGGGAACTGAGGATCGCGCTGCGCACGCGGTCCTTGCTCTCCTTCACGGCGGTCTCGGGCAGCCCGACGATGTTCAGTGCCGGCAGGCCGTTCGAGACATGGACTTCGACGACGACGGGCGGGGCATCGATGCCGGCCCCCGCGCGGCTGCTGACGACGGCGAGTTGCATGGTGCGCCTCCCTGCGCCCGTTGCGCGGCGGCCGTCCCGGCCACCGGATATTTTCAGGAGTGTAGGCGGCTCGATGCGCCCGGGCTAGGTGCGCCCGGCCTGCGCCTCCAGTTCCGCGACCCGCTTCTCCAGGGCCTCCAGCTTCGCCCGCGTGCGCGCCAGCACGGCCGACTGCACGTCGAACTCCTCGCGCGTGACGAGTTCCATGCGCGCGAGCGCGGCGGTCAGGGCGCCGCGCAGGTTGCGCCGGACGTCCTCGCCGAGGGCGTGCGCACCTTCGGGCAGCAACCCGATGACCCGATTGGCCAGTTCCTCCACCCGTTGCATCGCGCTCCTGTCCTCCGGCCCCGTGTTCATCGCCCGGTCACTGTACGCGTTGGCGCCCGCGAACGGCAGTGGGCGGCTGCTCGGCGTGCGGCGGCAGTGGTCACCGGGGCGTTGTGAAAACGCCAGCGTCCCGGCCGCATCCCGATGGTGCGATTGCCGGACTTGCCGTCCATCCCGGTGCAGCGAGCGCCGCCGCCGGGTGCACGCTTCCAACACGTCACGGGAAATTCGACCACTAAGCGCTTGAATGCTGGTGCCCCGGACGGCGTGGCACGAACCATGCTGCAGCGCCACCAGCCGTTCAACCACAAATCGTGTCACTGCCGAGGGGGACTCCCATGCGTAGCCACCGTTCACTGCTCATTGCTGTTGCCGCCGCCACCCCGTTGCTTGCGCCGTCGCTGGCGCCGGCCGAGGACGCGGAGTCGCCGCACAACGTCACCGGCACCCTCGCCATCACCAACGACTACGTCTTCCGCGGCATTTCGCAGACGAGCGAGGATCCCGCGATCCAGGGCAGCTTCGACTACGCCTACGAGCCGTTCGGTTTCTACGCCGGTGTCTGGGCGTCGAACCTGGACTTCAACACGGCCGTCGGCCAGACCGACGACGCGGCGATCGAGATCGACTACTACGGCGGGTTCAAGGGCACGTTCGCGAACGACATCGGCTGGGACGTGGGCTTCGTCTACTACTCGTACCCGAGCCAGGACGAGGACGACATCCTCGGCGTCGACTACGACTACGTGGAGGCCAAGGGCGCGCTGAGCTACACCTTCTCCGACATGGCGCTCTCGCCGACGGTCGGCGCGAGCTTCTACTACTCGCCCGAGTACTTCGGCGACACCGGCGACGCCATCTACGTCGGCGGCACGCTCAACCTCGCGCTGCCCCAGGAGTTCGCGCTCGGCTTCGCGGTCGGCTACCAGGACATCGACGTGGGTGACATCGACTACGTGCACTGGAGCGTAGGGCTGTCGCGGACCGTGATGGGCATCGGGCTGAGCCTCGCCTACCAGGATGCCGAGGAAGATGCCTGCGGCGGCGGCGACATCTGCGACGGTCGCGTGGTGTTCACCGCCTCGGTCGGTTTCGAACTGTTCTGACGGGGGCGCCCGGCGCGACCCCGAACCTCAGCGGAGGAGCATGCTCATGAAGTTAGTCACGGCAATCATCAAGCCTTTCAAGCTCGACGACGCCCGCGAAGCGTTGTCCGAGGTCGGCGTCCAGGGCATCACCGTCACCGAGGTCAAGGGCTTCGGACGGCAGAAAGGGCACACCGAGCTGTACCGCGGTGCCGAGTACGTCGTCGACTTCCTGCCCAAGGTGAAGATCGAGGTCGCGGTCGCCGACGAGCAGGCCGAGCAGGTCATCGAGGCAATCTGCAAGGCCACGAGCACGGGAAAAATCGGGGACGGAAAGATCTTCGTCCTCGCTCTCGATCAGGTCATTCGCATCCGCACCGG
>CAYOJP010000461.1:0-2479 GCA_964404305.1 uncultured Gammaproteobacteria bacterium | reverse complement strand
AGCGAAGTGGTCGCATGGCGGAATCGCTCGGGAACGCAGGCGTCAGCCGCTCGTCAACGGACGGGCACCGGCCCCGGGGTCGCCGCGGTCGTCATGTGCGCCGGCACCGGCCGCCTGAGCGTCGGTCCTGCGCCCTGGCCGACGCTGGCGCGAGACCACCACGGGTGACCCATCTGTTGAATGTGCCCGCCGATCACCGCCCGCGCCAGCAAGGCCGCCGGGCGGGCCGCGTCAGGCGCCGGCTAGGCCGCCGGCCGAGCCAGCGTGAGGCGGATGAGGCTGACCTGATGGCGTTCGGCCAGCTCGCGCAGCCAGTTCGACAGCTGCTGGAGGTTCGCGAGCGACTGGGGCAGCGCGCGGGTCCGGCCATGGACATGCCACGACGCCGAACGCGGTCGACTGCTCGGAGTGGTCATGGCCGCCGCACACGCCAGCCCCCTCCGCAGCGCGGCAGCCAGACGGCGTGCGCGTGCCTCGCTGCGGCAGACGTACGTGAAACGCACGCTGAAGGGTTCGGCGCCCGTCCCACGATGCGCCAGGTCGGTCCACAGCCGCAGCGCCCTGCGCAGGGAGCCCATGACCTCAGGGTCCTCGTACCGCGTATCCCGGAGGCGGATCATGGCGAGCCGCCGCGCGACCGCAGACGGCATCGCCTGGTGGGGCGCACCCGGGGCAGCGCCATCGCGCTCATCGCGTGCTCGTCAACAGCAGGAGCGACACGAGCGCCAGGGCCAGTGGAATGGCCAGCCGCAGCACGAGTCCGGCCGCCAGGCGACGGCGCTGCGCCCAAACGTCCTCATCCAGGAAGTAGCGATCCGGGCCCGCCTTCCGCACCACGCGCGATCGAACGAGCTCGCGCAGCGCGGTGCTGTCGTTCAGGCGCAGGTCGGCCAGGTGGCGAGCCCTGCTGCCGCTGACGGCGCCGGCCGCGCGAAAGACGTCGACCACGCGCCGCGCGTTCAGCGCGGCCAGCGCTACGGACCCGGACACTCGCATACAGGCACTCGTTCGTGAAGGACAGCGGCTGTCGGTGGGCTGGATCCCGAGGGATGGGCCGGCGGGCGCTGCTGGAAGATAGCTGAGGGAGGTGCGCGGCGCTCGCGGGCGGGCGAATCCCGCCGGTGCGGTGGCGGTTGGGCGGAGTCCGCCGCGCGCCGCCGCCGAGCCGCTGCGACGACGAGGATCCACCCGGCCTCCGTGGGCGCTGTGCCTGTCATGGCGCACCCCACTGGCCGAGAGCGGCCACGCGCACGCTCCCCAGGAACGTCCTGACCCGGCGCGCGTCCTCGTCGCTGCGCGTCGGCGTCACCTCCGCCACGATCACACGACCGCGCGTGGGCAGGCACGCCACCGCTCGCGTCTCGCTCCTGACCACGACCGAGGGATGCCAGAGCGAATCGAGCCACGGTGGCCTGACGATCACCTGGCCCGAAGCGCCGTCGGTCCCCGCCAGCGCCACCTGACACGTCGTGCCGTCCGGCGCCCGGGACAGCCCGACCGAGAGCAGGTAGGCCGAGCCGGACTGGTACACGTTGTCGGTCATGACGCCGCGGAACGTGAGCGTGTCCGTGGCCCAGCGGCTCCCGGCTTCGACCGGGACCGTGAGCCCCAGCCCGAGCAACCGGATGACGGCATTCGGCCCATGCACCGGCCGTGCCCCCGGCGCGGCTACCGGTTCGCCGCCGACCCCCGCGACCATCACCGAGATGGCAAGCCGGCGCACTTCCTCCTGCATGCCCGGCGTCAGCAGGCTCGGGCGCACCATGAACATCACGGAACGGTCACCGACCGGCATGCAGAAGGCCGCATCGTTGCCGGGGATCTCGACGACCGGGTCATCGAGGACCGGCGGCGCGTAGGCCGCGTTGGGAACGACACGCGCGTTGGCGTTCGTGCGGATGGTGTTGATGGCCGCGCTGCACCGTCCGCCCGGGCCGGTCCTGATGACCACCGTGAACGTCAGGCCATCCAGCTGGCCGGTGACCTGGTCCACCCTGCTGGTTCCCACGGTCTGCGCCGTGGCCGACCACGTCGCGCGGCCGCCGACGGCCACGGAGATCCCGAGGACCGGCAGCGCCAGCGTGGCCGCCGCGCCGCTCTGCGCCGTCACCGGCCGCGCCGGGAACGCCAGGCCGCCCAGGAACCCGAACATCATCGCTGCGCGAGCCGTATTCAATGCCTTCCTCCTGGGATCAAAGGACCGGTCGTCAGCGCGGTCCATCGCGTCGCGTCCGCGAGGCGCTCCACCAGCGCTTGCCGCACGTCTCCCGGTCCTGCGCTTGCGGGCCTGTCGTCCCGGGCCATTGCTCGCGGCGAGCCTCCCCGCCCTGAGCCGCCTGGCGGACGGTGTGAAGCTGCGCCGGGGCTGCCGGACAGAGCGCGCAGCGCGAGGGAACGGCGGTGCCGTAGAGGCCTTTGGATAACGCTTTTCGGGCCGAGGTGCAAGCGAACGGCGGACGGGCCCCGTGCCGGTGCCGGC
>CAYOJP010000460.1:0-2489 GCA_964404305.1 uncultured Gammaproteobacteria bacterium | reverse complement strand
TCATCGCGTTCGCCCGCCGCTACGACCCGCAGCCCATCCACATCGATCCGACCGCGGCCCGCGCGAGCGTCTTCGGTGGCCTGATCGCCAGCGGCTGGATGACGGCGGGGCTGATGATGAACCTGTACTGCGGGCACTACCTCTCGACCGTGGCGAGCATCGCCTCCCCGGGCATCGACGAGCTGCGCTGGCCGCGACCGACCCGGCCTGGCGACCGGCTGATGGTCCGGGTCGAGATCCGCGAGGCGCGACGTTCGAAGTCCAGGCCCGATCGTGGCCTGGTGCATAACTTCGTCGAGGTGCTCAACCAGGACCGCGAGGTCGTGATGAGCATGAAGGCGATGAACCTGTTCCTGTGCCGTCCACCCGGTTGAGCGAGGAGGGGTCCGCGGACATGCCGATGCGAAGCGTGCAGGGGCTGCTGGTGGCGGGGCTGGTGGTCGCGGCCGGCGCGGCCGCGGCGACCGACTGGATTGCAGAGGGCCGGAAGCTGCTGCAGGGCGGCGGTGCGGCGCCAGCGGTCGCGGCGCTGTCGGACACGGACATCGGCGCCGGTCTGCGCGAGGCGCTGACGGTGGGGACGGGCAACGTCGTGCAGCGCCTCGGCAGGCCGGGCGGCTTCAGCGACGACCCGGCGGTGCGCATTCCGCTGCCGAAGAGCCTGCAGACGGTCAAGGGCGCGCTCGACGCCGTCGGCATGGGCGGGGTGATCGGCGACCTCGAGCTGAAGATGAACCGGGCCGCGGAGGCCGCCATCCCGCAGGCGAAGCCGCTGTTCCTGGATGCGATCAGGCAGCTGAGCATCGACGACGTGAAAGCCATCTACAAGGGCGCGCCGGATGCCGCGACCCGCTACTTCCAGGGCAAGATGAGCAAGCCGCTGGGCGAGAAGATGGCCCCGATCGTCGAGCAGAGCCTCGCGCAGGTCGGCGCGGTGAAGACCTACGACGCGGCGATGGCGAAGTACGACCGGCTGCCGTTCGTGCCAGACGTGAAGGCCAACCTCACGCGACACGTGGTGAACCGCGGCGTCGACGGGGTGTTCCACTACCTCGCCGCCGAGGAGGCGGCCATCCGCCAGCAGCCGGTCAAGCGCACCACCGACCTGCTGAACAAGGTGTTCGGCGCGAAGTGAGACGCGGCGGCGAGGCGTTCGCGGCAGAAGCCGCCCCAACCAAGACGGCATGGATCATGAGGTATCCACCATGAGCGAACCTGGCGCCCCCTCACCCGAGCTGTTCCTGCGTGTCGCCAACGCCTACCGCGATTCGGCGGCGCTGAAGGGCGCGGTGGATCTCGACCTGTTCACCGCCATCGCGGAAGGTGCAACCACCGTCCCCGCACTGGCGGCACGCTGTCACGCGACCGAGCGCGGCATCCGCATCCTGTGCGATTACCTGGTCGTGCTGGGCTTCGTCACCAAGGCCGGCAATGCGTACGCCCTGACGCGGGACAGCGCGGTGTTCCTGGACCGCCGGTCACCGGCCTACATGGGCGACGCCGTGCATTTCCTGCTCGGACCGCTGTTCACGACCAACATCAGCGACGTCGCCGCGGCCGTCCGCAAAGGCGGGGTGGCCACCTCGGCGCGCGGCTCCGACGAGCCCGGCCACCCGCAATGGGTGGAGTTCGCGCGTTCCATGACCGGCATGATGCGCAAGCCGGCCGAGCTGCTTGCCCAGGCGATCGACCTGCCCGCCGGGCGCGAATCCCGCGTGCTCGACATCGCGGCCGGCTCTGGGGTCTACGGCATCGCGGTCGCCGGGCGCCATCCGCAGGCGCGCGTCACGGCCGTCGACTGGCCGAACGTCCTGCAGGTCGCGCGCGAGAACGCGGAGGCCGCCGGCGTCGCCGCCCGCATGGACTACCTGCCCGGCAGCGCTTTCGAGGTGGCCTTCGTCGCGCCCTACGACGCCGTGCTCGTGTGCAACTTTCTGCACCACTTCGACCCGCCGTCGTGCGAGACCTTCCTCGCCCGGGCCCGCGACGTGCTGGGGCCGGACGGGCGCATCCACGTCGTCGAGTTCGTTCCGGACGAGGATCGGGTCTCGCCGCCGGTGGCGGCGACGTTCGCACTGCAGATGCTGCGGCAGACACCGGGTGGCGACGCCTACACGGCCGCCGAGTACACGACGATGTTCGAGCACATCGGCATGCGGGTCGAATCCGTCGCGCCGCTCGTGCCGGGGGCGAGCAGCTTGATCGTCGCGCGGCGCTGAGGGGGTCCGTTCCGGTTCGTAGGGGCCGCCGGACCGGATCCCGGCACCGGCGCTGGCCGGAGTGACCGACATCACTCTCTGCCATGTGGTCCGCCACGCGGCCGAACCGGGATGGCATCTTGCGGCGTGTGCTCCCGGCCGCGGAGCCGGGCTCCAGGGTCTGGGTCCCGCCATTGCGAGCTGCCGCGCGAGCAGGTACCGCCGGAAGGGCTAGTCGCCACGCCGTCCGACCGGCTATCGTTCGCGGCTGGCAAGCGGCGGGCAGGGCAC
>CAYOJP010000459.1:0-2491 GCA_964404305.1 uncultured Gammaproteobacteria bacterium | reverse complement strand
GCCCCCTTCGCCGCCCGCCTGCTCGCCTGGTGGGAGGCGCATGGTCGCAAGGATCTGCCCTGGCAGCGCGAGCGCACGCCCTACCGGGTGTGGATCTCGGAGGTGATGCTGCAGCAGACCCAGGTCGCGACGGTCATCCCCTACTTCGAGCGCTTCATGGCGCGCTTCCCGGACGCGGCGACGCTCGCCGCCGCCCCGCTCGACGACGTGCTGCATCACTGGTCCGGTCTGGGCTATTACTCGCGCGCCCGCCACCTGCACCGCGCCGCGCAGGCGCTGGCGGACGGCCACGCCGGCGCCCTGCCGCGCACGCACGCCGCGCTCGTCGCGCTGCCCGGCATCGGCCGCTCCACGGCGAGCGCGATCCTCGCGCAGGCGCACGACGAGCGGCACGTGATCCTGGACGGCAACGTCAAGCGCGTGCTCGCCCGCCATGCCGGCGTCGCGGGCTGGCCGGGCGCGCCCGCCGTCGAGCGCGCACTGTGGGCGCAGGCCGAACGCCGCACGCCGGCGGCGCGCGCCGCCGACTACACGCAGGCGATCATGGACCTGGGCGCCACCCTGTGCACGCGCGCGCGTCCGCGCTGCGACGACTGCCCGGTCGGCGCCGACTGCGTCGCGAGGCGCGAGGGCCGGCAGCGCGAACTGCCCGGCGCGCGCCCGCCCCGGACGCTGCCCGTGCGCCGCACCTGCTTCCTCATCGTGCGCGACGCGCGCGGGGCGGTGCTGCTGGAGCGCCGGCCGCCGAGCGGCGTGTGGGGCGGGCTGTGGGGGTTTCCCGAGTGCGCGCCCGGGGAGGATGCCGCCGGCGCGTGCCTCGCGCGTCACGGCCTGGTGGCACGCGCGACCGCCACCTGGCCCGTGCTGCGCCACACCTTCAGTCATTTCCATCTCGACATCACGCCGTGCGTGCTCGCGCTCACGGGCGCGGGCCCCCGCGTGCTGGAGGGCGCCGGCACCCTCTGGTATAACAGCGACGCCGCGGCCGCCGTCGGGCTCGCCGCGCCGGTCGCCGCACTGCTGCTGCGGCTGCACGAGGAAGGCGCAGGAGAACCCGGATGACCCGCATGGTCCACTGCGTGAAACTCGGCCGCGAAGCCGAGGGCCTGAAGCTGCCCCCCTACCCCGGCCCGCTGGGCAAGCGCATTTTCGATAACGTCTCGCAGGCGGCGTGGCAGACCTGGCTCGACCACCAGGTGATGCTCATCAACGAGTATCGCCTGACGCCGATCGATCCCGAGCACCGCAAGTTCCTCGAGACCGAGATGGAGAAGTTCTTCTTCACCGGCGGCGCCGAGAAGCCGAAGGAATTCGTGCCGTCGAAGTAGCCGGCGCAGGTTGCCACCAGCAACTCCGCTGCGCGGGCGCCGGCGTGAACCCGCGAACGCCAGGGCCGCCGGCCGGGGCACCGCGCACCAGCACTCCCGCACGGAGGCAGGGGGCCCGGCACAGGGTGCGCCCCCGCGCTTTCCTTGACTCCCGGCCCCCCCAGCCGGTTAAATGGCGGCCCCTTCGGGTGGACTGCCTACCCGGCCAGGTAGCTCAGTTGGTAGAGCAGGTGATTGAAAATCACCGTGTCGGCGGTTCGATTCCGTCCCTGGCCACCAAACACCCCGCCCCGCGAGTTCCCGGAACGTCCCTCCCGCCGCTGAAATACCGCGCTGACGCGCATGCTGTGCGGTGCAGTAACTGGTATCGGAAAGTTTCCGGCGGCTCTCGGGCACCGAGCAGCGCGCACAGACCCGCCATCCGTTCCCGCTGGCCGTCCGCGGCGTCCCGCAGCCAATCCCCGGCCAGCTCACCGAAGGCTTCTCCCGCCTGGCCGTCGACGGTCACGGAGACGAGCCCGTCCGGCCCCCCCACAACAGCGCCCAGACATCGTTCCGGAAGGGGCGTCCACGGCCTGGCAAGGGCACCTTGTGCTCGGGGATGGCGAGTAGCCGCCAGTCGCACCGGCCGGTCTTGGGGATGTGGATCCTGTTCGCGGTCGGCATCCTCTCATCCTGGCGCGTGGCGGACTCATCCCGTGAGCCCGATGCCCGGTTAAGGTATCCCCCGAGGCGACGATGCCGCCGCTATAGCAGACTCACTGGTAGATTGTTTGACCGGCACCGGCTGCCTACCTAGAGTCCTGAGAACGACCGCCCGGGTGGCAAGGCTCACCGGAGGACGCTCGGGGCGTGGTCTTGTCCAGACGTGCCAGGATCGTCTTGATTACCGCCGGGCCTTCAATGCTGGCGATGAACCACAGCGGGTACAGATTTCGATCTCGATATCGAATGTGACCGCGCGCCTCACATCAACCCCTCCCCTGCCCGGGCCGACAGCTTGGCGCACGACCGCTACAACAACATGTTGGCCATCACCCGAAGCGTGCACGACGGGTTCCTCGACCTGCGGCCATCCCGCGCCAAGAGTACAGTGCAGCAACCGCATTTAGGGAACTTCTGATTTACCCGGTGATCGGATCGCCAGCAATCGCGATCTGACC
>CAYOJP010000458.1:0-2510 GCA_964404305.1 uncultured Gammaproteobacteria bacterium | reverse complement strand
CCGTGCTCGCGGGCGAAGACCACGACCCTGCCGGACGTGGCGGGTGCGCTGGCGAGCAGTGCCGCCTCCGTGCCGAACAGCATCTCGTCCGCCACGTCGGGCGGAAACGGCAGCATGTGGGCGGTGGCGGTCAGGGCCACGCGACCCGGCCAGGCGCGGGCCAGCGCCCGCATGGTCGATTTCTTCCCGCCGGCCCCGACCACGCACACCACGCCGCCGGAGCTGCCTGGCGCCGCGAGCAGGGCGCGGTCGTCCGGCCCGGCGGTGCCGGGCGATGCGGGCGTCGTGCGCAGGTGCGCGCACCGGGCTCCGGAGCGGGGCATAGAGCAGGGGACAGCACATTAAATAACGCCGAATCAGCGTGTTATGCCCGTTGTACCGGTGGCGGAATATGCGCGGCGATGCCACTTGTGCGGTGGCCGAGTCCCTGCGCCCGGAGCGGGCTGCGGCGCCCGGAACGCCACCCGGCGGACGCCGCCGACGCCTGGCGCACCGGAACCGCGCCCGTTCAGCCGCGGGTCCCCGCGAGTCACTGGATGGCAGGGCGGAATCCTGCTGCACCTGACATTGGGACACTCTGGGCGCCGGCCCGAGTAACCGACATTTGCACTCTGGCCCATTAGAATCGACCCGGCATCGAAAGCTGGCCGGGCGGCGCGATATCGGTGCGGTCAGGGGAGATCGGGTGCGCGGCATGGCCGGGGCGGGGAAGACGTTGCAGGAGGCGGGCGACTGGCTGCTCGAGCGTTCGCTCGCGGCCGCGCACAACGGCGTGCTGATCGCCGACGCCCTGGCGCCCGACTGTCCGCTCATCTTCGCGAACGCGGCGGCGGCGGCGATCACCGGCTACGCGCAGGAGGAATTGCTCGGTCGCAGTTGCCGGTTCCTGTTTCGCCCGGACGACGACGGCGAGGGCGCACGCGAGGTGCATGCCGCGCTCACCGGGCGCAGGCCCTGCCGCGTGACGTTCACCAGCCGGCGCAAGGACGGCTCGACCTACTGGAACGACCTGCAGATCACGCCGGTGGCCGATGCCGATGGCGCGGTGACCCATTTCATCGGCGTGATGAGCGACGTCAGCGAGCGCGAGGAGATGCTCGCGGTCCTGCGCAGCCGCAACCAGGAACTGGACGCCCTCGCGCGGCTGGGGCAGGCGTTCCTCGAAGGGGAAACCCTGGACACCATGCGCCCGCGCATCGTCGCGCTCGCGCACGAGTTCACCGGGGTGGAGCGGCTGCTGCTGGCCGAGCGCGACGGCGACGGCCTGCGCGTCACCGCGGGCCTCGGGTGGCCGGCAGGCGTGGTCGGCACGCAGCGCCTGCCCGTCGTGCCCGGGTCGCTGGTCGCGCGCGGGCTCGCCGCGTCCGGCCCGCTGCAACTGCGCGACCTGCGGCACGACAGCAGCGTCGGTCTGCCGCCGCTGCCGGAGGCCGAACTGCTCGTGAGCACGCTGGTGCTGCCGGTGCGCAGTCGCGGCAACGTGCACGGGGTGCTCGCCGGCTTCACCTCGGTCGAGCGCTGGTTCGGCGTCGACCAGATCGCGTTCCTGCAGTCGCTCGCCAACACGGTCGCGCTGGCCATCGAGCGCGACGCCGCGGAAGCGCGCACCCGGCGCCTGCAGCGCGAACTGCTGCGGGTGACGCGCGACAGTGCATTGGTCGATTTCGGCGCGACCATCGCGCACGAACTCAACCAGCCGATTGCGGCGGTGATGAACTACGCGCATGCGACGGAGTCGCTGCTGGGCGCCCAGGAGGTATCCGGCACGGTGCGCGAGTACCTGCAACGCACCGCCGAATCGGCGGACCGGGCCGGGGAGATCCTGCGCCGCCTGCGGCAGCTCGTCGCGACCGGTGCCGTCGCGCGCGAGCCGTTCGACCTGAACGAGGCGGTGCGCGACGGCGCCCGCCTCGCGCTGCTGCACGTGGACCACCGCGCGCAGGTGGTTTACGAATGCGCCCCGGGGCTGCTGCTCGCGCTGGGCGATGCGCTGCAGGTCCAGCAGGTGGTGTTCAATCTCGTGCGCAACGCGCTGCAAGCCATGGACGGGCAGCCCGCGGCGCGCCTGCGCCTGGCGACCTCGCGCCGCGGGGGCGACGCGCTGGAGGTGCAGGTCGAGGACCACGGCCCCGGCGTCGACCCCGCGATCCTCGACGATGCGGCCGACCGCTACACCTCGCTGAAGCCGGGCGGCATGGGCATCGGCCTGTCGATCTGCCGCTCCATCGTCGGCGCGCACGGCGGGCGCCTGTGGGTGACCCCGACGGCGGGCGGTGGCGCCACGGTGCATTTCACCGTGCCGGTCGCGACCACGTGACCGTGCCCGTGCCCGTGCAGGCCCCGCCGTCCAGGGTCGGGGTCATCGACGACGATCCGGGCGTGCGCGATTCGCTGTGCGCGCTGCTCGCCGCCAGCGGCTTCGCGCCGGCCGGCTGGCCGGCCGCGCGCGCGCGCCGCGCTGCGCCGCCAGCGCCGGCGCCGGCCTGCCTGGTCGTCGACGTGCGCATGCC
>CAYOJP010000457.1:0-2513 GCA_964404305.1 uncultured Gammaproteobacteria bacterium | reverse complement strand
CACCCCGTCCCCGGGGCCGATGGAGATGCCCCGCCGCACCGGGCGGGAGACCGCGCCGGCCGGGCGTTCGAAGCGCACGGTCTGGAACAGGGTCGCCAGGATCACCTTCATCTCGTACAGCGCGAAGGCCGCCCCGATGCAGGCCCGGTGCCCGCCGCCGAACGGGAACCACTCGTGGCCGCCGAACTTGCGCTCCAGGAAACGCTCCGGCCGGTAGCGCCAGGGCTCGGGGTACAGGTCCTCGCGGTGGTGCACGAGGTGCATGCAGGGCGCCAGGTTGATGCCGGCCGGGTAGGTGTGGCCGCCCACGGTGACCGGCGCCTGCAGCATGCGCACGACGAGGGGCAGCACCGTGCGCAGGCGCATCGACTCGCGGATCACGGCATCGAGCCAGTCGAGCCGCTCCACGTGCTCCGGCAGCAGCGGGCCGCCGCCGCAGACGCTCGCGAGCTCCGCCTCGATCCGCGCGCTCACGCCGGGCGTGGACACGATGCACTCCAGCGTCCAGGCCAGCGTCAGCGCCGTGGTCTCGTGGCCGGCGGCCAGCACCGTGACGATGCCGTCGCGGATCTCGGTGTCCGTCAGCGGCTGGCCGTCCTCCCGCTGCGCGGCGAGCAGGTCGGCGAGCACGTTCACGCCGCGTGCCTCCGGCGGCAGCGCCCGCGCGGCGCGGATGTGCCGGTACAGCGCTTCGTCGAGGTGTCGCACCGCGCGGTAGTACGGCACCCAGCGCGAGTTGGCGTAGCGCTCGTGCGGGAACACGTGCGCGAGCACGAGCACCAGCGGATTGTTGCCGTGATCGAGCGCGCGCGTCATGCGCTGCTCGATCTCGTCCATCTCCGGGCCCGGCTCCAGTCCGAATGCGGAGCGCAGCATCACGCGCAGGGTGATCCGGCGCATCGGCACGTCCATGCGCAGCGCCGGGCCGCGCGGCCAGGCGCTGGCGGCCGCCAGCGTCTCCTCGCGCATCGCGCCGAAGAAGGCGCGCATGCGCTCGCCCTTCAGCGGCGGCTGCATCAGCCGCCGCGCGCGGGCGTGCGGGTCGTCGTCGAGCACCAGCACGGACGTGTTGCCCACGGTCGCCGCGAGCAGGTTGTTGCCCTTGCCCGCGTGCAGCACCGCCGGATCGCCGCGAAACACCTCGCGCACGCAGTCCGGATCGCCCAGCAGCACGAGCGTGCCGAACCTGCCCAGGGTGACGGTGAACGGGTCGCCGTAGCGGCGGGCGCAGTCCTCGAGGAACTGCAGCGGGCGGGCGGAGTACATCGTCAGCTGCCACAGCGGCGGGCTGGCGGGGCCGGGCGGCAGCGCAGCGGGTGCGTTCATGGTGCGGTCGCGCCGCGACTGCGGGATGACGGCGCTTCCCTCCTGCTGCAAGACTATACGAATCGTGGGGGAATTGCCGCCGTCGCCGGCGCCCGGCGTTGAAACTCCCGCCGGACACCCCCATCTAACCCGCGGGTCCGATCCGCGACCCCTGACGGAGGCACGAAACGCCATGCTGCGCATCGCCCTGTTCCTCGGGACCAACGTCGCCATCATGCTGGTGCTGGGCGTGGTCATGCACCTGCTCGGCATCGACGGCGTGCTGGCGGCCAACAACGTCGACCTGAACGTCAATGCCCTGCTGGTGATGTCGGCGGTGGTGGGCATGACCGGCGCGTTCATCTCGCTGGCGATGTCCAAGATGATCGCCAAGCGCAGCATGGGCGCCCGCGTCATCGAACAGCCGCGCGACGCCGTGGAGGCCTGGCTCGTCGAGACCGTGTCGCGGCAGGCGCGCGACGCCGGCATCGGCATGCCGGAAGTGGCCATCTTCGACTCGCCGGAGCCCAACGCCTTCGCCACCTGCATGAACCGCAACCACGCGCTGGTGGCCGTCAGCACGGGCCTGCTCGCGCGGCTGCGCCGCGACGAGGTCGAGGCGGTGCTGGGTCACGAGGTCGCGCACGTCGCCAACGGCGACATGGTGACCCTGACCCTGATCCAGGGCGTGGTGAACACGTTCGTGTTCTTCCTGTCGCGGGTTGTCGGCCACGTCATCGACCGCGTCGTGTTCAAGACCGAGCGCGGCTACGGGCCGGCCTACTTCGTGACGGTGCTGGTCGCGCAGCTGGTGCTCGGCATCCTGGCCAGCGTGATCGTCGCCTGGTTCAGCCGCCAGCGCGAGTTCCGCGCCGACGCCGGCGGGGCGCGCCTGGCGGGCACGAGCGCGATGATCGGCGCCCTGGAGCGCCTGCGCGCCGGCCCGCCGGACGCGAGCCTGCCGGATCACATGCAGGCGCTGGGCATCTCCGGGAAGATGGGCGGCGGCTTCACCCGGCTGTTCATGAGCCACCCGCCGCTCGAGGAGCGCATCGCCGCGCTGCGCGCCGGTCGCTGACGTTCGCAGTCCCCGCTGCCCGCGCCGGTCGCAAGGCCGGGGCGGGCAGTGTCATATTCGGAGGATGGGACGGCAGTCAGGCTGGCGGCTACGGTTGGCGCCGGTGCCGCGTGCCTTCGCCGCGACTCGC
>CAYOJP010000456.1:0-2521 GCA_964404305.1 uncultured Gammaproteobacteria bacterium | reverse complement strand
CCTCGACAACGCGGTCGTCGTCGACGACTACCGCATCCTGAACGAGGACGGGCTGCGCTACGAGGACGAGTTCGTCAAGCACAAGATCCTCGACGCCATCGGCGATCTCTACCTGCTCGGCCACAGCCTCATCGGCGCCTTCCACGGCAACAAGTCCGGCCACGAACTGAACAACCGCTTGTTGCGGAAACTGCTAGCGGACGTGGCGGCATGGGAACACGTCGTATTCGACGACGAGGCCCGGGCACCCATCGTTTTCTCGCGTCCGGTAATGGTCGGCTGAACGAAGTCCCCGGCGCGGGCAAGTGCCGGAAATCAGGGCTTTTTGTGGACCCTTTGCGACAGGCGCGCAAAGGTTGATCTGAGTTCCGGATCGCCGGTAGAGTCGGCCACGTGCCGCAGGTAGTCGGCGGCACCCGGAGACAGAGCAGGGCGCCTCGGGGGAGGTGCCGAAGGGTTTCCGGCGCTGACTGCCACCTGTACCCGCACCGCGGTCACTACCGCAGCGTCGGGCAGGTCGTGCAGCCGCCGCAGCAGGTCGGTCGCCAGGTAACGCAGCCGAGCCGCCCAGGCCGGCGAGTCCACCAGCACCACGAGCGTGTGGCAGTCCAGGACGGCACCGGCGACGTGGAGCGCCATGGCGGGCTCGATCTGGTCGCGGACAGCCGCTGCCCAGCGCTCGCCCGCGAGGGCGCGGTCGACCAGCGTGGCGAGGCTCGGCGACGCGTGCTGCAGGGTCCGGCGTGCGCCGGGCGGGGCTTGGGGCTCGGGGCGCTTGCTTCTCATGGGCGGCCCGCAGGACGGGATGCGGCGATGCGCCGCTCGCACGGCCGGACGGGGGAGCGTACATGGAGATCATCCTCTTATCCAGGAAGCGCGGCAGCCTCCTGCGACTGCGGTGCGGGCGGTTCATGCTCGCCATCGCCGGCCTCGCGCTGACGACCCTGTGCGGCTCCCTGGCGCTCGCCGGCTACGACGCCGGCGCCAGCCGCGCCGCCAAGCGGATCCTCGACGCGTCCGACGAAGTCGGCCGCGCGGAATGGCAGCGCACGCTCCTCGACAGCCGGCGCTCGATCGTCCAGGTCCGCGCCTCGGCCGAACGCGACCTGAACGCCCTCAGCCTGCGCGTGGGCACCCTGCAGGCGCACGTGGCGCGCCTCGATGCCCTGGGTCAGCGGCTCGCCACCATGGCGGGGCTCCCCGGGGGTGAGTTCGATTTCGCCATCGCCCCGGCGCTCGGTGGTCCGGCGCCCGCGGACGCCGGCCAGTCCAGCCCCGACGACGTTCTGGAGGGTCTGCGCCGGCTGGGCCAGGAACTGTCGGATCGCGAAGACAAGCTGCAGGCGATCGAGGCCCTGCTCATGGATCGCAAGCTCGAGGCCTCGGTCCGTCCGGACGGGAAGCCGCTGGCCGGCGGCTGGATGTCCTCGGGCTTCGGCTCACGGAGCGATCCGGTCAACGGCCGACGGGAGTTCCACCGCGGAGTGGATTTCACCGGCCGTGCCGGCTCGGAGATCCTGGCGGTGGCCGATGGCGTCGTCACCTGGGAAGGCCGCCGCCCGGACTACGGCTACAGCATCGAAATCACCCATGGCGACGGCTACGTCACCAGCTACTCCCACAACAAGGAAAACCTCGTCCGCGTCGGGGACAAGGTGGCCCGCGGCCAGATGATCGGCCGCATGGGCGCCACCGGGCGCACGACCGGCGCCCACGTCCACTTCGAGGTCCTGCGCGACGGCAGGCCGGTCAACCCGCTGCCGTACATCACGGCGGCGAATGCCGGGGTCGGTGCCCCGACCAGGCGCTGATTCCCCCGGCCGGGCGGGCGCCCGGCGGACGTCACTGCGGGCCGGTTCGCGGTCCGACCCTCGAAATGCCGCGCCGCGGCGACTAAACTGCCCGCCTCACGACAGGCCTTCAGGCTCCAGCGCCCGGCCGTCCCCCTTCCAGCCACCACGGGTACCTATGTCCGGCAGCTCCACCGGCGTTCTCGGCGGCCTCCTCAGGCGGGTGTTCGGCAGTCGCAACCAGCGTCTGGTCAAGCGCATGGGCAAGGTCGTCGAGCGCGTGAACGCGCTCGAGACCGACCTCGCCGCGCTCGGCGACGAGGCCCTGCGCGCGAAGACCTCGGAATTCCGGTCACGGCTGGAGGCCGGCGAGGCGCTCGACGCGCTGCTGCCCGAGGCGTTCGCGGCGGTGCGCGAGGCCTCCCGGCGGACCCTCGGGCTGCGCCACTTCGACGTCCAGCTGATCGGCGGCATGACGCTGCACGACGGCCGCATCGCCGAGATGCGCACCGGCGAGGGCAAGACGCTGGTCGCGACCGCGGCCGCGTACCTGAACGCGCTCCCGGGCAAGGGGGTGCACGTCATCACCGTCAACGACTACCTCGCCCGCCGCGATGCGCAGTGGATGGGGCCGATCTACGAATTCCTCGGGCTGACGGTGGGTGTCATCGTCTCCGGGCTGACCCAGGCCCAGCGCCAGGCCGCCTACGCCGCCGACATCACCTACGGCA
>CAYOJP010000455.1:0-2551 GCA_964404305.1 uncultured Gammaproteobacteria bacterium | reverse complement strand
CGTGGTCTCGCAGCCGCCCACGACGGCAACGGCGTCCTCAGCGCCGCGACGGCAGCCTCCGGCGAGGAGGCTCAGCACCACCGCGACCATCATGGATTTCGGGCCGATCCGCTTTGGCATCATACGATACCGGGTTGACAGTCGCATGCACGAACGGCCCGCCCATCCGGGCCGGCCGGTAGCGCGACGACTGGAACGCATTCTCCTACCAAGATGTTCGTTTCGACCCTAGGCCGCCAGTGGCGCAGCGCTCGTGGCGCTTGTGAGGGCGATCACAATGCAGAACCGCAGGTCGAACTCGGCCGCGGAAACGTGGCGGCTGGACTTGAGTTAAGATACTGACATTCATAGATTTGCGCTATTGCCACCCCGTCGGGAACCCTCGCGCAAGTCCAATAGCGGTAGTCCCGCAACAGGCCGCAGGCAAGGGACGTTGAGGCACCAACAGCTACCGGAGTGGCATGAGCGACACAACGTCGTTTCGCCGGCTGGGACGGAACACGGCGCTCTACGGCGCCGCCGTGGTCGTCGGACGCATCGTCGGCATCGCGATGCTGCCCTTCTACACGCGGTACCTCAGCCCGGCCCAGTACGGCCTGCTCCAGCTGCTCGACATCAGCATCGAGATCACGTACATCCTGTTCTCCGCCGGGTCGAGGTCCGGCGTCCAGCGCTTCTACTTCCGGGCCCAGACCGAGCGGGAGCGGCGCGCGGTCGTCTTCACCGCCTATGCGCTGGAGCTGTCGCTGAGTACCCTCGGCACGCTGGCCCTCGTGGCCCTGGCCGTGCCGGTCCATCAGTGGGTGCTTGCGGGCGAAGGCGCGCCCGGTTTCGTTCGCATCGCCGCGCTGAACTTCGTCCTGTCGGCGGTGGCCGGCGTACCGCTGCTGCTGCTCCAGATCGAGCAGCGCGCGGCATGGCATTCGGCGGCCGTGCTCGTCAAGCTCGCCATCCAGGTCACGCTGAACGTCGTCTTCCTGCTGCACGGCCTCGGCGTCGCGGCGATCCTGTGGTCCACCGCCATCGCCAACGCGACCATCGGGGTTGCGCTCGCCGTGTACCTGCTCTCGCGCACCGGGGTCGCCTCCAACCGGATGATCCTCCGGGACCTCAGGCGCTTCGGGGTGCCGTACCAGATCACGATGGCCGGCAGCTTCATCCTGGCCTTCGGCGACCGGTTCTTCCTCCAGCACTCCCACGGCGCCGCCGCGGTCGGGCTCTACGGACTCGCGTACCAGGTGGGGTTCCTGTTCTACTATCTGACGACGTCGCCCTTCCTCCGCGCGTGGGAACCGCAACGATTCGAGCTGGCCAGCCGACCTCGGGCCGAACGCGACGCTCAGTACGCCCGCGGATTCTTCTACCTTAACCTGTTCCTGCTGACCGTGGCCGTCGGAATCGCGGTGTTCATCCGTCCGGTGATCGGAGTGCTCACGACCGGGCCGTTCCATGATGCGGCGCTCCTGGTCCCGTTGATCCTCGCGGCATACGTCGTGCAGAGTTGGGGGGAAGTGGCGAAGTTCGGGATCGACATGTCGGAGCGAACGAAACTGTACACCTATGCCTCGTGGTCGGCGACCATCGTCGTCCTCGTTCTCTACGCCGTCCTGATCCCGCCCCTTGGCGGGTATGGTGCCGCGCTCGCCACCCTGCTGGCCTTCCTGGTGCGTTTCCTGCTCGCCTACCGCTGGAGTCAGCAGGTCTTCCCCGTCTCGTACCCGTGGGCCCGGGTCCTGCGGCTGGCGGCGATCGCGACACTGGTGGTCCTGCCGGCCGTGCTGTGGCCGCCGTCGGGCATGATCGGCCAGCTTGCGCTGGGGACGGTGCTCGTTGCCATCTTCACGCTCACGGCGTGGATGCTCGTGCTCACCCACGACGAGCGGGCGGCACTGGCGGGCGTCGCCCGCACCATCCGCGCCTCGACCGTGCTGAGGCGCACATGAATCGCGTGTCCACCGTGAGCCTGCCATCCGGCCGGGCGCACCGCTTCGTTCGGTGCGAAGCGACCTGCCCATGATCACGGTCTCCGACCTGCTCGCGCTCCGGATCAGGACGCTCTGGGCCTTCCTGAAGCGCCAGGACCTGGCCTACTGGGCGATGACGGCGTACCTGTTCACCGAGTACGTGCGTCCACAGCAGTTGGTCGGGCCGCTGATCGGGCTCCCGTTGGGCACCGCGGCCCTCGCGATCGCGGTCGGCGCGCACGTGCTGCGCGGCCACTGGTTCCACATGAGGGGCGCCGGCACCTGGCTGCTCATGGCCTTCACGGGGGTGATCCTCGTCTCGTCGATCACCGCGTACGACCCACGGGCATCCGTGGACGAGCTCAAGCTCTGGCTCTCCTGGGTGGCGATCTTCCTCCTGATCGTCAACGTCGTCAACACACGCGAGCGCTTCGCGTTCTACATGCTGACGTGGCTCATGTGGCATTACTACATGTCCCAGGGTGCGGCGAAGCAGTTCGCCGGGCGCGGCTTCAGCTTCGCCAACTGGGGCGTGAAGGGCGCTCCCGGGTGGTTCGAGAACTCGGGCGAGTTCGGCATCGCGATGT
>CAYOJP010000454.1:0-2569 GCA_964404305.1 uncultured Gammaproteobacteria bacterium | reverse complement strand
TAGGACGCGAATGCCGGCATCACGAACTGCGCGAAGTCGCGCAGCACGTCGCGCTGGTAGTCCGCCGGGGGCAGCAGCGCCAGTTCGGTGAGGCCGGCGCGCTCGAGCGCCCGCACCTGCTCCACGATCTCGTCCGGCTCGCCGACGACGCACGACCCGCGGATGGCGGCCGGCGTGATGAAGCGTCGCTCCTCCGGGCGCAGGAAGGTCGCGTGACCGTCGTGAAGATAGCGAAAGCGCGATTTCTCCGGGAGGCGGTCGACCGCGGCGAGGAAGTCGTCCCAGATGCCGGCGAAGAACGGCGGGATCAGCGTGTCGTCGCGGCCGTTCTGCTCCCAGAACTCGTACACGTGGTGAAGGTTGGTGGTGACCATCGAGCCCGTTTCGTTGATCACGCGCTCGTCGGTGAGCTTCTCGCCGGGGCGCAGGACGCAGGCGCTGATAGTGCAGCAGCGCAGGTAGTCGCCCGGCAGCGCCCGTCCGGCGGCCGCAGCCGCCGCGTTCACCTTCGCGACCTCGCCGGTGATGATCTCCGGGCTGAATCCGCCCGCCGTCATCCAGCCATCGGCCAGTTCGGCGGCGATCGCGATCGCCTTCGGCCCGTTCGCCGCGACGTAGATCGGGATGCGGTCCTGCAGGTTCACGTAGCGCCGCTCCCGGTGCATGAAGGCGATCTCGGCCGTCGCGCCGCGGAACGTGAAATCCACGGGCGCGCCGTCGAGCAGGGCCCGGCAGACGCCGATGTACTCGCGCAGTTCCGAGGGCGGGACCGAGCGATGGCCGATGAGGCGCATCGCCGTGTTGCCGGTCGCGATCCCGAGGAAGGTGCGGCCAGGCGCGAGCAGGTTGATGCTGCCGATGGCCTGCGCCGTCACCGGCGCGATGCGCAGCCCGGGCACCGTCATGCCGGTACCGAGGAGTATCCGCTTCGTGTTGACGGCGGCCAGCGCGAGGGTCGAATAACAGTCCGACCAGATCATCTGCGAGTCCGGCACCCACGCGCGGTGGTAGCCCAGTTCCTCGGCATACGTGACGAGATCCCACTTGCGCACGTGGGTGTCGAACATGATCCCGAACTTCATCCTGCGCCCTCCCCCGGCGGACCCTTGCGGCGACCCGACGGATCGCCGCCCGCGCCGATTCTGCCCGATCGCGGCGCGGGCGTCGTGCCTGCCCGCGCGGAGGGCGCCGCGGATGACACGGCGCAGCATGACCCGCCGTCACCGGGGCGCGGCCGGAATTGCGCCCCGGCGCGCCCTCGCCCAGAATCGCCCGGCGCCGCGACGGCGCAGGAGGCAATGCGGACCGTGTCCGAACCGACCGCAGGACCGGCAACCACGACGGCGGCGTGGCGCGACGACCGGCGCGCGTGGTGGACGTTGCCGTTGTTCATCGCGGTGTCGCCGATCGCCGGCATCGCACTCGCGCACACGACCGGGCACGAGGCCTGGACCTGGTGCACCGCGGTGCTCTTCTACGTGATCCTCCCGGTGGCCGACGTCGTCGGCGGCCGCGATGCGCGCAATCCGCCGCAGGCCGCGGCCGGCGCCCTGGAGGACGATCCGTACTACCGGTACCTCGTCTACGCGTCGGTGCCGCTGTTCTACCTGACCTGGCTCGCGGGCGCCTGGGCCGTGGCCGCGGCCGACCTGTCGTGGTTCGGTGACCTCGGCGTCGCGCTCAGCGTGTCGCTGACCAACGGGCTCGCGCTCGTGGTCGGGCACGAGCTCGGGCACAAGCCGCGGGCGATCGAGCGCCGGCTGGCGCAGATCGTCCTCGCCGTGCCGGCCTACGGCCATTTCACCGCCGAGCATAACGCCGGCCACCACCGCGATGTCGCCACGCCTGAGGATCCGGCGAGCGCGCGGTTCGGCGAACCGCTGTACCGCTTCGTCCTGCGCGAGATCCCCGGCGCGCTGCGGCGGGCCTGGCGCACGGAACGCGAGCGCCTCGCGCGCGGCGGCCGGTCCGCGTGGAGCGCGCGGAACGGGATCCTGCAGTCGTTCGCGCTGACGGCGCTGCTGTACGGCACCGGCTTCGCCCTGTTCGGGCCGGCGATCCTGCCGTACGTGCTGATCTCGACCCTGTGGGGCTGGCAGTTCCTGTCGACGGCCAACTACGTCGAGCACTACGGGCTGCTGCGACGGCGGCTGCCCGACGGTCGCTACGAGCGGGTGCGACCGGAGCACTCGTGGAACTCCGATCACAGCGTGTCGAACCTCGTGCTCTACCACCTGCAGCGCCACTGCGACCACCACGCCCGTCCGACGTGCCGCTACCAGGCGCTGCGCAGCGACGCCGCGCCCGAACTGCCGGCCGGCTACCCGGGCAGCTTCCTGCTCGCCTACGTGCCGCCGCTGTGGCGTGCGGTGATGGACGCCCGGGTCCTCGCGGTCTACGGCGGCGACATCACGCGCGTGAACGTCGACCCGGCGCTGCGCGCGCGACGCCCGCGCGCGCCCCCGGACTGACCCCGCGCCGGCCATCATCTTTCAAGGGGTCTGACCCCTTGAATTCCATGACCCTCATCGTGCCGGCCCTGCGCCCGCGGCCCGTCGCCGCATCCTGA
>CAYOJP010000453.1:0-2572 GCA_964404305.1 uncultured Gammaproteobacteria bacterium | reverse complement strand
CCCGGGAACTGCGTCGGCACGACGAAGCCGGCGCCGGTGTTGATGCGCACCGAGTCGCCGGCGCAGTCGAGCAGGATCCCGGCGCCGGCCGTGAGCGACTGCGCGATGCCGGCGGTGGTCGGGAAGGCGACCATGGAGCTGTCGCCCTTGCCGCCCAGGCCGCTGACGGGATGCGAGCAGCTCGGCATCACGACGAAGTTCGCCCCGCTGAACGGCGGGACCGCCGGGATGTTCAGCGGCGCGCCGCACCCGTTCTTCAGGCAGTAGAACATGAACCCGAACGACATGTGCGGCGCGAGCGTGACGTCCGGCACGTTCGCGATCGCCACCGGCGCGCCGAGCGCGTCGAGGCTGTCCGCGATCTCGGTCATCGTCGTCTGGAACGATGCCAGCGGCGTCAGCAGGGCGGGATCGCCCCCGAGCGCCGCCTGCAGGGCGTCGTTGGCGCCGACCTCGAGCGTCACGAACGTGGCGCCCTGGCGGCTCACCATCGAGATCGGGTCCACGTTGCCCGTCATGAACTGCGACAGCCGGTTCGGCGTCGCGTCGGTCGGGAAGGTGCCGAGCGTCACGTCCAGCACGTGGTACGCCCGGATCCCCGGGATGCTGGTGTTGTTGACGTTCGCCTCGACCGAGCCGGGGGCGCGGTACCCGCAGAACGTCGAGGTCGCGCCGTTCACGCGCGTGCCGGTACCGATGTTCGTGTACGGTGCCGGGCAGCCGGGCATGGTCAGGCTCGGGTAGTACCAGTTGACGCCCGGCGTGAGGCCCATGGCCTGGGCGAGCAGGTACGGGTACGCCTTGCGCTGGGTCGAGTCGTTGATGCCGCCGGACTGGATGCCGGCGCCGAGGCTCGTCCCGATCGCGGCGTAGCGGACGAAGTTGACGTTCGCGTTGGACCCCGACGTGGTGGTCGGGGCGGTGCCCATCGTCTCGTCGTCCACCATCGAGCCGCAGGCCGCGACGAGCGGGGCGACGGCCGCGACGAGCGCGGCCGCGCGGAGGCGGCGGATCATCGAAGTGCGCTCCATGGTTAGAACCTCCAGACCAGGTTGGCGCCGAAGAGGTTCGCGCCGCCGGAATAGAGGCCGCTGTTGACGGCTGCGCCGGCCGGGCCGCGCACCGTCGGCTCGACGATGCGGCCGCGGCGGTCGGCCTGCCAGATCTTCTGGTAGGCCACGTCCAGCATCATGCCGCGCCCGATGCGGAGCGACGCGCCGAGGGTAGCCTCGGAGCGCTCGGCCTCGGGGAGCAGCGGGGTGACGGTCTGCGACGGCGCCGCCGCCTCGTGCACCAGGCCGCCGGCGCGCAGCGTCAGCGACGGGCTGACGCGGTACTCGCCGCCCAGGCGCAGGCCGACCGTGTTGTTGTAGTCCTCCCACTGCGGGCGGGTGCCGAGGTTGGCGAACACCAGCCGCAGCTCCTTGAAGCGGCCCCAGTACGTGTACTGGAAGTCGAACAGGAGGCGGAGGGCATCGGTGGCCTGGATCGAGGTCCCGATCACCAGCTGGTCGGGGAGCGGGATCCGCACCGAGGCGTGCTGCTCGGCCAGCGTGGTGCTGAAGGTCGGCAGCAGCACCGAGTCGAGCGGGAACCCGGCGGGCTTGCCGGCCGGGATCAGCGGGCTGCCGGCCGGGAGCAGGATGCCCGTCGGGATCTGCGTGAACGTCGCGTCACCCTGGATGTCCGCGATCGAGTGGACCAGGTAGCGCACGCCGACGTTGACGCGCTCGGTCGTGATCATCGCGCCGATGTGCGCGCCCGCCGAGTGGCTGCTGCCGGTCAGCTCCGCGTCGGCGAAGTCCGTGCCGGCCGGGATGCCGAGCATCCCGAACGTCACGCCGGGGATCGGCGTGGCGTTCGCGGCCAGGTCCGCCCGCTGGTTCAGGTGGACCTTGGAGTAGATGTAGTCGAACCCGGCGCCCACCGAGAGCCACGGGCGGAACTGCACCGCCATCGTCGGCTGGATGTAGACGTTCTTGAGGTCGGAGTAGTAGGCGAGGAACCGGCCCTCGAAGGTCTCCGGCCACTCCGAGATGAGGCCGTACGGCGCGTAGACGCCGAGACCGATCGCCCACGGGTAGCGGCCGGCCAGCTGGCCCATCTGCCGCGTCACGTAGAAGTTCGGCACCGGGATGGTGTTCTTCACGGCGTCGGTCGTGACGCCCGTGAGGCTGTCCCGGAACGCGAACGTGGGCGCGATCGCCGTCACGCCGAGCGACAGCTCCCAGCGGCGCCCGGTCTGCTGCGCGTTGACGATCCCGGCGGGGTTCGCGAAGATGGCGGCCGCGTTCGAGCAGGGCATCGCGACGCCCGTGCCTGCGCGGCCCATCATGCACGCGTCGTGCTCGTAGACGCCGAAGCCCTGTGCCTGCGCCCCGCGCGCCGCGAACGTCAGCCCCACCAGCGCCAGCGTGGCGCTCAGGACGGCGTTTCGCCGCATGGTTCCTCCGACAACAGTGTGGTAGTGGCGGTCCTGCAGGTGATGACACGTCCGACGGCCAAGACGCTATCGGCAAAATGGCCCGTTGTCAATGTACGACGGGCGCTTAGGTCGCCTTGACGGTGCGGC
>CAYOJP010000452.1:0-2587 GCA_964404305.1 uncultured Gammaproteobacteria bacterium | reverse complement strand
AGGTGGTTCTCGAGGGTCATGCGCTCGCTCGCCGCGGCGCTCATCTTCGCGCTGTAGAACTGGAAGTTGTTCCGCCCCTCGCCCTTGGCGTGGTACATGGCGGTGTCGGCGTGCTTGAGCAGGGTGTCGACGTCGGGGCCGTCGCCGGGGTACACCGCGATGCCCACGCTGGTCGTGATGAACAGGTCGCGGTCCGCGACGCGCACCGGGCGCGCGAAGACGGCCAGCACCTTGCGCGCGACCGCGGCGATGCCGTCGCGGTTCTGCACGTCCTCCAGGATCACGGTGAACTCGTCGCCGCCGAGGCGCGCGATGGTGTCGCCTTCGCGCAGGGCGCCCGGCAGGCGGGCGCTGATCTCCTTGAGGATCCGGTCGCCGGCCTCGTGCCCCAGCGTGTCGTTTATCTCCTTGAAGCGATCGAGGTCCAGGAAGGCGAGCGCCATCGGCCGCTCCGCGCGGTGCGCGCGCGCGATGGCATGGGCGAGGCGGTCGCGGAACAGGTTGCGGTTCGGCAGCCCTGTGAGCGGGTCGAACTGGGCGAGATACGCCAGCCGCTCCTCGGTTTCCCGACGCTCGATCGCCGCCGCGAGCACGTTCGCCACCGCTTGCAGGAAGTTGACGTCGTCGGCCGGGAACTGCCGGGCGCGCTGCCCGCAGGCGCACAGGACGCCGAACGGACCGCTGCGACCGTGGATCGCAACGATGGCGGCGCTGCGGGCACCCCGGTTCGCGGGCGGCTGCCGCGGGTCGAAGCGGGGGTCGGCGAGGAAGTCCCCGACCACCACCGGCTCGTGCCGCGCGAGGCAGTCGGCGAACGCGGACCCGGGGCCGGGCGCGACGGTGTGCTCCGCGCCCCCGGAGCGGTCAGCCCCGGCGGCCGCCCGCAGCACGAGCGTCGCTTCGCCGGCCAGCACCTGCCAGACCTGCGCGTGTTCGACGCCCAGGCCCAGCGCGACCCGCGTCGTCGCCTCGTGGAACAGTTCGTCCATGGGCGGCGCCCCCAGCGCGAACTGCCCGATCGCGGCTACGATCTCCTGGTGCAGGGCGTGCCTGGCCGTCGCCTGTTCGGCCCGCTGGCGTTCGCTGATGTCCATGATCGCGCCGATCATCCGCACCGCCTGCCTGTCCGCGGTGCGGATCACGTAGCCGCGGTCGAGGACGTGCGCGTCCGTGCCGTCGCTGCGCCGGAAGCGGTACTCGGCGGACCAGGCCTGGCCGCCGGCGTCGATCACGGCATGGATGCCGGACACGACCCGCTCGCGGTCCTCGGGGTGGATGCGGCTGTACCAGGACTGGATGCTCGGCTCGACCTCCTCCGGTCGGTGGCCGAACAGGGAGTACAGGCCGTCGTTCCACCACAACGCGTCGCTGAGCAGATCCCAGTCCCATACCGCGTCGTTCGTGGCCCGGGCCACGAGCTGAAAGCGCTCGTTGACCCGCTCGAGCTCGACGTTCGCCGCCTGCAGCGTCGCGGCCAGCCGCGCCGAGCGCTCCGCGAGCCGGGCGTCGAACACCGACACGAGCAGCGTGGTCGCTAGGAACATGACGGTGAAGGCGCCGATGATCCCGGCGAGCCAGACTTTGTCGATGTGCTGGGGGGCGACCAGGCAGCGGCTGTCCGGCGCGAACCCGGCCGCGGCCATGCCCGTGTAGTGCATCCCGGCGATCGCGATGCCCATGACCACCGCGCTGCCGGCCTTCTTGCGGAACGCCGACAGGACGGTTTCCGCGCGGAGCCGGAAGGCGATGCGCAGCGCGACTACGGACGCGGCAATCGCGATCAGGATCGAGAGCGCGAACAGGCCCGGCTCGTAGCGGATGGGTGGCTGCATCCGCATGGCCGCCATCCCTGTGTAGTGCATCGCCGCGATCCCGAGGCCCATGAGCACGCCGGCGCCCACCAGCCGGCGGTACGACTGCGTGCCGTGACTGACGGTGGAGAGCGCGAAGCCGGACACGACGACGGCGATCAGCCACGAGCCGAGGGTGATCGGCACGTCGTAGGACAGCGCGATCGGCAGGCGGAACGCCAGCATGCCGATGAAATGCATCGACCAGATGCCGGTGCCCATCGAGAAGGCGCCGCCGCCGAGCCAGTACCAGCGGCCGCCGCTGCCCTTCCAGGCGGTGACGCGGGACGCGAGGTCGATCGCGACGTACGACGCGACGACGGCGACGCCGATTGACAGCACGACCAGCCAGGAGTCGTAGGTGCCGACCATGTCCTCGTCTCGCCGGGGCTGCAACCGGGCCGATGGTAGCGTGTCTGCGGGGCCAGCGCCAAAAAGCTGGCGGGGCGAGGATCCGCCAGCGGCACGTGGCCGGGTCGTGGGGGTGAAATCAGGCCTTTGGCAGCCGCGATTCAGGGTGTTCCCGGTGCAGCGGAAAAAATGTTCCGGAGTTGCCCCGCTTTCGTGGACACCTGAGTCTTGTGACGGAAGGAGTCTACGCTGCGCAAGTCCCGAAAGCCGTACCCGCCGGAGTTCCGGCAGCAGCGGGTTGAACTGGTCCACGCCGGGCGGACCCCGGAAGAGCTGTCCCGGGAGTTCGAGCCCAGCGCGCAGTCGATCAGCAACCGGGTCGCCCA
>CAYOJP010000451.1:0-2620 GCA_964404305.1 uncultured Gammaproteobacteria bacterium | reverse complement strand
AGCCCTCCCCGGGGTCGGCGCCGAACCTTATCGCGGCTGAAGCCGCTCCTACAGGAGCACTGGCTCGGCCTCAACGCGAAGCTCCTGTAGGAGCGGGCTTGCCCGCGATAGCCCTCCCCGGGGTCGGCGCCGACCCTATCGCGGCTGAAGCCGCTCCTACAGGAGCACTGGCACGCCGTCGAGCGCACGTTCCTGTAGGAGCGGGCTTGCCCGCGATAGCCCTCCCCGGGGTCGGCGCCGAACCTTATCGCGGCTGAAGCCGCTCCTACAGGGGCCTTGCTCCGACGTTGATACGGAGCTCCTGCAGGAGCGGGCTTGCCCGCGATGACCTGCAGGCGCCGGCGCGGGATGGCATGACCCCTCTAGCGGCTGCAGGCCCCCTGCGAGCGCCCCGCTGCGCCGCTGCCGGCGCGCTCTGCTAGGATGACATGGAGCGGCATTCACGGTCACGGAGGTCCGTCGCATGACTGGAGCCACGCACCACCCGGTCCTCATCGTCGGCGGCGGGGCCGCCGGCATCACCGTCGCCGCGTCGCTGCGCCGGCGCGCGGCGGATACCGCGATCGCCATCATCGAGCCCGCGACCACGCACTGGTACCAGCCCGCCTTCACGCTGGTCGGTGGCGGGGTCTGCAGTCTGGACTCGACCCGGCGCGACGAGAGCCGCCTCATCCCGCCGGGCGTCACCTGGGTCCGGGATTCGGCCGTCGCCATCGAGCCCGATGCCAATACCGTGCGCCTCGCCGGCGGCGACAGCCTGACCTACGACTGGCTGGTGGTCTGCCCCGGCCTGGAGCTGGACTTCGGGCGCATCGAGGGCCTGTCCGACACCCTCGGCAGGAACGGCGTGTGCAGCAATTACTCCCCGCAGCACGTCGAGTACACCTGGACCTGCCTGCAGGGGCTCTCGCGCGGCCAGAGCGCGCTGTTCACCCAGCCGCCGCTGCCCTTCAAGTGCCCGGGGGCGCCGCAGAAGATCGCCTACCTCGCCGCCGATCACCTGCGCCGGCGCAATGCGCTGTCGGGCAGCACGCTGCGCTTCCTCACGCATGCGCCGGGCATGTTCGGCGTGCCGATCTTTTCCGCCGAACTGGCGAAAATCGCCGATCGGTACGGCATCGACAAGCGCTTCCAGCACAACCTGGTGGCGGTGGACGGCGGCGCGCGCAAGGCGACCTTCGAGATCGCCGGCGGACCCGAGCAGGGCAGCCGGGTGACCTTCGACTTCGACCTGCTGCACGTGACGCCGCCGCAGCGTCCACCGGAGTTCGTGCGCGCGAGCCCGCTCGCCAACGCCGCCGGCTTCGTCGACGTGCACCAGCACTCCCTGCAGCACGTGAAGTGGAAGAACGTGTTCTCGCTGGGGGATGCCGCGTCGACCCCGAACTCCAAGACCGCCGCGGCAGTGCGCAAGCAGGCGCCGGTGGTCGTGCGCAACCTACTGCACCTCAAGCACGGCGGCACGGTGGAGGAGGGGTATGACGGCTACGCCTCCTGCCCGCTCACGACCGCGTACGGCAAGGTGCTGATGGCCGAGTTCATCTACGGCGGCAAGGTCACCCCGACCCTGCCGCTCGATCCCCGCCGCGAGCGCGCGAGCTACTGGTGGATCAAGACCACCGGCCTGCCGATCATGTACTGGGACTACATGCTGCGCGGCTACGAGTGGTTCCTCGACCACGATCGCACCTGGCAGGAGCGGAACGTGCCCGGGTAAGCAGGACGGTGATGGTGGAGTCGTGATTCGTGATCCGTGAATCGTGATCCGTGATCCGTGAATCGGGTCAGCCTTTTCTGATCACGGATCACGGATCACGGATCACGATTCACGGATCACCACCCCCTCGTCCCTCACGTCGCCGCGTAGAGCCAGCCCCGCCGCACCAGCGCCTTCTCGATTTCCACCGCGGCGAACACGATGCCCGACGCGGCGAAGCAGATCGCCAGGTCGCCCGCCGCCAGCGGCTCGGTGCGGAACACGCCGTTGCACCACGGCAGATAGATGGTCGCCAGTTGCAGCGCGACTGTGAAGGCCACGGTGCTGAGCAGGGGCAGGTTCGAGGACAGTCCGAGCGTGAACAGCGAGTCGCGCTCGCTGCGGATGGCGAGCACATGCCCGAGTTGCGAGAGGCACAGCACCGTGAACACCATGGTCTGCCAGTGCGCTTCGCCGGTGTGCAGGGCCCAGGCCTGCAGCAGCAGGCACACCGCCCCCATCAGCAGGCCCACCCACAGCATGTGCTGCCACAGCCCGTGCGCGAACACGCTCTCGCGCGGCGGTCGCGGGGGCCGGCGCATCACGTCGCCCTCGGCCGGCTCGACGGCGAGCGCCAGGCCGGGCAGGCCGTCGGTGACGAGATTGATCCAGAGGATGTGGATCGGCAGCAGCGGAATCGGCATGCCGAGGAACGGGGCGAGGAAGATGGTCCAGATCTCGCCCGAGTTGCTGGTCATCGTGTACTTGATGAACTTGCGGATGTTGTCGTAGATGCGCCGGCCCTCGCGCACCGCCTGGACGATGGTCGCGAAGTTGTCGTCGAGCAGCGTCATGTGCGCCGCCTCGCGCGCGACGTCGGTGCCGCGCTTGCCCATCGCGATGCCGATATCGGCCCGCTTCAGT
>CAYOJP010000450.1:0-2627 GCA_964404305.1 uncultured Gammaproteobacteria bacterium | reverse complement strand
TGCGACAGCGGCTTGGACAGGTACTCGATCGCGTTGAAGACGAGGTTGGCCGGGAACATCCAGGCGCCGAACGGCGAGCACGCGAGCTCGTGCAGCCAGCCGCCCAGGCCCTTGGCGGCGATCGAGAACCAGATCATCAGGAACCACACCGCCAGCGCGAGGGCGAACGTGGTGTTGACGTCGGCGGTCGGCACGATCCGGAAGCCGTGCTCGGAGATTTGCGTCGTGCCCAGCGCGATCCAGTCGACCGGCAGGAAATCCATCGCGTTCATCAGGAAGACCCACACGAACACCGTGAGTGCCGCGGGTGCGATGAAGCGATTACGGTCGCCGTGCTTGAAAATCCCGGCTGCCTGACTGTCGACGAACGAGAACAGCAGCTCGACGAAGGCCTGGCGCTTGCTCGGCACGCCGGCGGTGGCGCCGCGCGCGATCCACCAGATGAAGCCGATGCCGACCAGGCCCAGCAGCACGGCCATCGCCAGCGAGTCGAAGTTCAGGGTCCAGAAACCGCCCTCGCCGAGCCGCGCCTGGCCGTGCGTCAGGTGATGGCCGATGTACGCGGTCGGGGTCAGTGCGTGCTCTGCCGCCTCGACTGCGAGGTGTCCGCTATCCGCCGCCATCGCTCGATTGCTTCTTGTTGTCGGGTACGAAGAAAGCCATGGAATAAATGAGCATCGTGACGATGAAGGTGCCTGCGAACACGCCCATCGCGACCTCCCGGTACAGGGCGACGACGAGTCCCAACTGCAGCACGATGAGCCCGATCTTGGCGAACTCGGCCAGCAGCGCGCCGGTCACCACGTCCATCGCGGAGGCTGCCCGCTTCCGGCCCGCCACCACGCCTCCGGCCCAACCCGCCACGAGGCTCACCGCGCCGCCGAGGGCGGCCGAGGCGGCGCCGTGTGGACCGGCAAGCAGACCGGCGGCAACAGCGAGTACCACGGTCACTATGAACTGCCAGCGCAGGACGACGCGGATCGGCCCGGCCGCGATGGGAAGCATGGCTCCCGCACCTTCACCCCGCGGAAAGGCGGCGAAGTATAGCGCCAGCGTTTTTCGGCGGTCAATTTACCGGTTTGATCGGGCTCATTTTATGTGCGCGAGGATGCCGTCGAGCTCGTCGAGGGAGTGGTAGCGGATCGTCAGCGTGCCGCTGCCCCCCTTGGAGTGGCGCAGCGCCACCCGGGCGCCGAGGCGCTCCCCGAGATCGGCTTCCAGCCGGGTGATGTCGGGCCCGGCGACCGGCGGCGGCCGGCGCTGCGACCCGCCCTCGCGCAGCAGCCGGCGCACCAGCGCCTCGGCGGCGCGGACCGACAGGCCGTGGCGGGCGATGTCGCGTGCCGCCCGCGCCTGGACCTCGGGCGCCAGTGCGAGCAGCGCCCGCGCGTGTCCCATCTCGATTTCGCCGCCGGCCAGCAGCCGGCGCGCCTCGTCGGCAAGATCGAGCAGCCGCAGCAGATTGCTGACCGCGGCCCGGGAGCGCCCGACCGCCTCGGCCGCCTGCTGGTGGGTCATGCCGAACTCCTCCACCAGGCGCGACAGGGCCTGTGCCTCTTCCAGCGGGTTGAGGTCCTCGCGCTGGATGTTCTCGATGAGCGCCATGGTCATCGCCGCGTCGTCGGCGACGGTGCGGATGACGGCCGGGATCTCGTGCAGGCCCGCGAGCTGGGCCGCTCGCCAGCGCCGCTCGCCGGCGATGAGCTCGTAGCGGCCGCTGCCGCGCGGCCTCACGATCACCGGCTGCACCAGCCCCTGCGAGCGGATCGAATCGGCCAGTTCCTGCAGCGCCTCGGGCCGGAAGGTCTGGCGCGGCTGGTAGCGGCTCGACTCGATCAGGTCGACCGGGAGCAGCCGGTAGTCGCGGGACTCCTGCGCCTGGGCGACCGGCACCGGTTCGCGCGTGCCGCCGAGCAGGGCGTCGAGGCCCCGGCCCAGTCCCCGCTTCTTCGCGGTCACCGCGCGCCCGCCCCGGCGTGCGGGCGACCCGGGGTGTCCTCGCGCCGCAGCATCTCGCCCGCGAGCGCGAGGTAGGCGACCGCGCCGCTCGAGCTCTTGTCGTAGAGCAGCACCGGCAGGCCGTGGCTGGGTGCCTCGGCAAGACGCACGTTGCGCGGGATGACGGTGCGGTACACCTTGTCGCCGAAGTGCTCGAGCAACTGCGCCGACACCTGGTTCGCGAGGTTGTTGCGCGGATCGAACATGGTTCGCAGAAAGCCCTCGACCTGCAGGCCCGGATTGAGGATGCGGCGGATCTTCTCCACCGTCTCCAGCAGCGCCGACAGGCCCTCGAGCGCGTAGTACTCGCACTGCGTGGGCACGATTACCGAGTCGGCGGCCACCAGGGCGTTTACCGTGAGCATGTTCAGCGCTGGCGGGCAGTCGATGATGACGTAGGCGTATTCCGCGGCGATCGGCGCCAGCGCGTGCCGCAGCCGCAACTCGCGGCCGAGTTCCTCCAGCAGCCCGACCTCCGCACCGGTCAGGTCGGCGTTGGCCGGCAGTAGGTCGTAGCCCACGGCGGGCAGCGTCACCCGGGCCTCGGCGAGCGAGGCCTCCTGCATCAGCACGTCGTAGCTCGAGCGCTCCACCTCGCGCTTGTCGACGCCGCTGCCCATGGTCGCGTT
>CAYOJP010000449.1:1027-2652 GCA_964404305.1 uncultured Gammaproteobacteria bacterium | reverse complement strand
GCTGGACCTGGAGTAGGCGTGCAGCGCCACGACCGCCCGCGGGACGCAGCGCGCGAGTCGGGCGGGCTCGATCCCGCTCCTGCAGGAACGCTCGCTCGACGTCGTGCCAGGGCACCTGTAGGAGCGGCTTCAGCCGCGATTGCCCTTGGCGCCGAACCCGGGGAAAGCATCGCGGGCAAGCCCGCTCCTGCAGGAACGTTCGCTCGACGTCGTGCCAGGGTACCTGCGGGGGCGGCTGCAGCCGCGGCGAGAACCGGCGCCCGCGCTGCCGCTACTCGAACTCGATGATCGCCTGGTCGACGCCGAGGCTGTCGCCCGGGCTGGCGACGATCTTCCCGACCTTGCCGTCCTGAGTGGCGCGCAACACGTTCTCCATCTTCATCGCTTCGACCACCGCCAGTTCCTGGCCGGCCTTCACCTCCTCGCCCTCGGTCACGGCCAGCGACAGCAGCAGGCCGGGCATGGGGGAGAGCAGGAACTTCGACAGGTCCGGCGGCACCTTCACCGGCATCAGGCGCGCGAGCTCGGCGGCGCGTGGCGACAGGATCTGGATGGACCACACGAGGCCGTGGTGCGTGAGGCGCCACTGCAGGCCCGGCCGCTCGACCTGCATGTTGAACGGCTCGCTGTTGATGTGACCGACGTAGACCGGCGAGCCGGGGCGCCAGCGACCTTCGATCCGCCACGTGTGCTCGCCGATCGACACCTCGTAGTGCGTGCCGAGCGCTTCCAGGCGCACCGGGAACTCCGCGCCGTTGGCGCGACCGACGTAGCGTCCAGTGAGCCTGCGCGGCTGCCCGTTCTGGCCGCTGACCTGCACCTCGCGTTCCTCGAGGATCCGCTGCAGCACGGACGCGACGGCCACCAGCAATTGCGGATGGCGGTGCGGCACGCGCGCCGGATCGAAGCCCTCCGGGTAGTTGCGCTCGATGAACGCGGTCGAGATCGAGCCGGAGGCGAAGTCGGGATGGCCGAGGATCGCGGCGAGGAACGGGATGTTGTGCTGCACGCCGCGGATCGCGTACGCGTCGAGCGCGTCGAGCAGCCGGTGCCGGGCCTCCTCGCGGTCGCGGCCGCCGGCGATCAGCTTGGCGATCATCGGGTCGTAGTACATGGAGATCTCGGCGCCTTCGTAGACGCCGGTATCGACGCGCACGCCGTCGGCTTCCGCCGGCGGCCGGTAGGTCGTCAGGCGGCCGATGGACGGCATGAAGTTGCGGCTCGGATCCTCGGCGTACACGCGCGCCTCCAGCGCCCAGCCCTCCAGCTTCACGTCCTTCTGCCTGAACGGCAGCTTCTCGCCGGCCGCCACGCGGATCATGAGTTCGACGAGGTCGAGCCCGGTGACGTACTCGGTGACCGGATGCTCGACCTGCAGGCGGGTGTTCATCTCCAGGAAGTAGAAGTTCTTGTCCCGGTCGACGATGAACTCCACCGTGCCGGCCGAGGCATAGCCCACGGCCTTCGCGAGCGCGACGGCCTGTTCGCCCATCGCCTTGCGGGTCGCCGGGTCGATGAAGGGCGAGGGCGCCTCCTCGATGACCTTCTGGTGACGGCGCTGGATGGAGCACTCGCGTTCGCCGAGATACACGCAGTTGCCATGTGCGTCGCCGAGCACCTGGATC
>CAYOJP010000449.1:0-1017 GCA_964404305.1 uncultured Gammaproteobacteria bacterium | reverse complement strand
AACTTCTCGACGAAGACGCGATCGTCGCCGAAGGACGAGCGGGCCTCGTTGGCCGCCGAGCGCAGGCCGTCGCGCACCTCCCGGTCGTTCCATGCGATGCGCATGCCCTTGCCGCCGCCTCCGGCGGAGGCTTTCAGCATGACCGGGTAGCCGACCTGCGTGGCGATTCTCACCGCCTCCTCGGGATCGGCGACCGCCTCGGAGTGGCCCGGGACAGTGCTGACGCCGGCCTTTATGGCCAGCTTCTTCGACTCGATCTTGTCGCCCATGGCCGCGATCGCGGCGGCCGGCGGGCCGATGAACACTATGCCGTGCGCCGCCAGCAGTTCGGCGAACGCGGACTTCTCCGACAGGAAGCCGAATCCCGGGTGCACGGCCTGCGCGCCGGTGTCCCTGGCCGCCCGTGCGATGCGCTCGGCCTGCAGGTAACTCTGCGCGGAGGGCGACGGGCCCACGTGCACAGCTTCGTCGGCCATGCGCACGTGCAGGGCGTCGGCGTCGGCGTCGGAGTAGATCGCGACGGTCTTGATGCCCATGCGCCTGCAGGTGCGCATGATGCGGCAGGCGATTTCACCGCGGTTGGCGATCAGAATCTTCTTGAACATTGGGCGGTCCCGGGGCAGTGACTGGTCACTGGAGACTGGTGACTGGAAGGGAGGTTCGCTGGCAGTTGGCGGCTCGGCGGGAATGCCCGCCGTCCAAGTTGCTCACCAGTCACCAGTCACCAGTTACAACGGAATGTTGTCGTGCTTCTTCCACGGGTTCTCGAGCTTCTTGGTCCGCAACATTCGCAGGTCGCGGCAGAGCTGGCGCCGGGTGTCGTGCGGCATGATGACGTCGTCCACGAAGCCGAGCGCGCCGGCGACGAAGGGGTTGGCGAACTTGTCGCGGTACTCCTCGGTGCGGGCCTCCATGCGCGTGCTGTCGCCCTTGTCCTCGCGGAAGATGATCTCCACCGCGCCCTTGGGGCCCATCACCGCGATCTCCGCGGTCGGCCAGGCGTAGTTCACGTCGCCG
>CAYOJP010000448.1:0-2673 GCA_964404305.1 uncultured Gammaproteobacteria bacterium | reverse complement strand
CACCAGTCACCAATCACCAGTCACCAATCAAAGCCGCCACAACTCGATCCCCGCCGGCACGCCCACGCGCGGCAGCTTGCCCTTGACGTCGGCGACCACGCCGCGCCCGCCTGCCAGCAGCGACTGCACGAACGGCCAGCCGCCGGCGGTGTACTCCCGGTGGCCGACCGCCAGCACCACGGCCTGCGCCGGGGCGAGCTGCTCGCGCGCGGTGAGCGTGAGGCCGTATTCCTCGATCGCCTCGTGCGGATCGGCCTGGGGATCGTGGATCTGCACGTGCATGCCGTAGTCGGCGAGCTCGGCGATGATGTCCACGACGCGCGTGTTGCGCAGGTCCGGAACGTCCTCCTTGAAGGTCAGGCCCAGCATGGTCACGGTGGCGCCCTTGATCGGGTAGCCGGACCGGATGGCGAGCTTGACCAGTTCGCCGGCGACGAACCGCCCCATGTCGTCGTTGATGCGCCGGCCGGCCAGGATCACCTGCGGGATGTAACCGAGGATCTGCGCCTTGTGCGTCAGGTAGTAGGGATCCACGCCGATGCAGTGGCCGCCGACCAGGCCCGGCTCGAACTTCAGGAAGTTCCACTTGGTGCCGGCGGCCTCGAGCACGTCGCGGGTGTCGATGCCCATGCGGTTGAAGATCAGCGCCAGCTCGTTCATGAGGGCGATGTTGAGGTCGCGCTGGGTGTTCTCGATGACCTTCGCCGCCTCGGCGACCTTGATCGTCGCCGCGCGTAGCACGCCCGCCGGCACGACCGATTCGGCTACGTTCGCGACGAGCTCGAGGAGTGAGGGGTTCTGCCCCGATACCACCTTGGTAATGGTCTTGAAGGTGTGGACCTTGTCGCCGGGATTGATGCGCTCCGGGCTGTAGCCGACGAAGAAGTCCTTGCCGCACTTCAGCCGCGACTCGCGCTCCAGCACCGGCACGCAGTCCTCCTCGGTCGCGCCGGGGTACACGGTGGACTCGTACACGACGATGTCGCCGCGCTTCAGGATCCTGCCGACCGTCTGCGAGGCCCTGATGACGGGCGTGAGATCGGGCCGCTTGGCCTCGTCCACCGGGGTCGGCACGGCGACGATGTGGAAGTCGGCGGCCTTCAGGTCGCCCGCCTCGGCCGTGTAGTTGACGTTCGCCGCCTTGAGATCGGCATCCTCGACCTCGCCGGTGCGGTCGTGCCCGGCCTTGAGCTCGGCGATGCGGGTCGCGTTGATGTCGAAGCCGACCACGCGCATGTGCTTGCCGAACTCGACGGCCACGGGCAGCCCGACGTAGCCGAGGCCGACGACGGAGATCTTGCGGTTATGGCTCATGTTCACACCTTGTAGTAGTCACGGTACCAGTCGACGAACCGGGCGATGCCGACCTCGATGGACGTTGCCGGCGCGTAGCCCACGTCGTCGGCGAGCGCCTGCACGTCCGCGTAGGTGTCGGGCACGTCGCCGGGCTGCAGGGGCAGCAGGTTCTTCTGCGCCTTGCGGCCGAGGCACTGCTCGAGCACCTCGATGAAGCGCAGGAGCTGCACCGGGTTGTGCGCGCCGATGTTGTAGAGGCGGTAGGGCGCGGCGCTCGTGCCCGGATCGGGGCGGTCGCTGCTCCAGCCGGCGCTCGGCGCCGCGACGTGATCGAGCGCGCGCACCACGCCCTCGACGATGTCGTCCACGTAGGTGAAGTCGCGGCGGTGGTTGCCGTAGTTGAAGACGTCGATCGGGCGGCCTTCCAGGATGCTGCGGGTGAACATGAACAGGGCCATGTCCGGCCGGCCCCAGGGCCCGTAGACGGTGAAGAAGCGCAGGCCCGTGGTCGGCAGCCGGTACAGGTGGCTGTACGTGTGCGCCATCAGCTCGTTGGCCTTCTTGGACGCGGCGTACAGCGAGACCGGGTGATCGACGACGTCGTGGACCGAGAACGGCATGCGGGTGTTCGCGCCGTACACCGAGCTGGAGGAGGCGTACACGAGGTGCTCGACGCCGTTGTGGCGCGCACCCTCGAGGATGTTCAGGAACCCGACGATGTTGGCGTCGATGTACGAGTGCGGGTTCTCCAGGGAGTAGCGCACGCCCGCCTGCGCGGCGAGGTGGGCGACGCGCTGCGGGCGCACCTCGCGGAACAGCCGCTCCATCGCCGGACGGTCGGCCACGTCGAGCTTGTGGAACGAAAACCCGGGCCGCCCGGCGAGCCGGGCGAGGCGCGCCTCCTTGAGGCGCACGTCGTAATACGCGTTCAGGTTGTCGAGACCGATGATCTCGTCGCCACGGTCGAGCAGGCGGGCCGACAGGGCCGCGCCGATGAACCCGGCCGCGCCGGTGACGAGGATGCGCATGCGTGAAATGAGCCGCCAGGGAGTCGATGGAATGTCGGGAAAGCACCGCCCCGCCCGGCTCCTTCAGGACGGCGCGCGGAGCGGCGGCATTGTAGCACCATCCCTCCATCGGACCACCTAACCCCCGGAATTCGCAACCGAATATGACACCCGCGCAGGCGCCCTCGGAGACGGGCGCAACTGGAACACGGGACCCGGGGCACGCCGTGCCCGCTGCCTGTAGCGGCCGGTATGGCCACCGCTGGAGCCGCGAGGGCAGCCATGAGCCCGGGAACACTGTCCGTGCCGACCCCGGGGGAGGGCTATCGCGGGCAAGCCCGCTCCTACAGGAGCTCCGTATCAACGCCGG
>CAYOJP010000447.1:0-2688 GCA_964404305.1 uncultured Gammaproteobacteria bacterium | reverse complement strand
GAGCATCGCGACGAATTGACGCCGGAAGGCTTCGTCGGCAATGACGCGGGCGGGGTGCTGGGCGGCATCTCGACCGGCCAGGACATCGTGGTGTGCATCGCGCTCAAGCCCACGTCGAGCATACGGCTGCCCGGCCGGACGATCGATCTCGCGGGGAGTCCGGTCGAGGTGGTGACCACGGGCCGCCACGACCCGTGCGTCGGGATCGGGGCGCCGCCGAGCGCCGCGGCGATGCGGGCGCTGGTGCTTATGGACCACGCCCTCCGCCCCCGCGCCCAGAATGCGGACGTGAAGTCCGCAACGCCGGTGATCGGCGCCCGGGCGCCGGCGGGCTGAGACGCCGGCCGGGCCGGGCACTGCGGGATCAGAAGACTTTCAGCACGCCGGGCGTATCGCTTTCCTGCAGGTCGTCCTCGAGCAGCTCGTCGATGTCCGACATCGGCGGATTGCCGTCGTAGATCAGGAATTCGCGCCGCTGGCGGAAGGCCTCGCGGGTGAACACGTACGGGTCGAGGGCCGCCTGGTCGCGCACGCGTGATGCTTCGAGCAGGTTCGCCCGCGAGTTGATCGCGTTCAGAGCGGTGAGCGGAATCGTGACCACGCTGTTGAGGTAGAACAGCGGGTTCAGGAACGAAGCCGTCACGCGGTCCGGAACGTCGCGAATCGTGTCCGGTCCGAACAGCGGCAGAACGAGATAGGCGCCTTCACCCGCGCCCCAGACCCCGAACGTCTGGCCGAGGTCCTCATTGCCCTGGGTAAGGCCCATGCTCGTCGCCGGATCGAACAGGCCGCCGATCCCGACCGTGCTGTTCACGACGAATCGCCCTGAATCCCGCACGAACTGCCCGAGCTTGCCCTGCAGCACGTCGTTGAAAATGACGTTGATGTAGGAGACGTTGTCGAAGAAGTTCGTCACGCCCTTGCGCACGGGCGAGGGCGTCACCTTGACGTAGCCTTCCGCGACGGGCTGGAAGAAGTGCCGATCCAGACCGTCATTGAAGCTGTAGAATCCGCGGTTGAGGCCCTCGAACGGGTCGCCATCCTCGTCTTCCTGCGCCAGCGCCGGCGTGGACATCGCGCAGGCCAGCATGGCCAGAAGCGCGACCAGCCGCTTGTTGTTCGTTGTCATCGTATGGCTCCGGGTTGCAAAAACAGGACTTCCGGACGGGTAATTTACTACAAACACCCGCTGCCGGCATGCCGGTCGGGCCGCCCTGCGAACGGGGTCACTGAGTCGCCTCCGCGCGGTAATCGGCGATCTGCCGGTCCAGGCGCCCGAGCAGCGCCTCCATGCCGCCATCCTTGAGTATCGACGTGTAGTCCGCCCGCTTGAGGGACAGATCGCTGACCCCGTCGGCGATGACATTGACGATGCGCCATCCGGCGGCGGACGGGGCGACCGCGTAGGCCAGGCTGACGGCGGTCCCGTCGGTCTTGACCAGTTCGGTGCGGATCAGCCGGTAGCCGCGCTCCTCGCTGCTGCCCACGGTCCGGAAGGTCTCCCCGGCGTAGCTGTCGAACCGGGCGGCATAGGTGGCCGCGCTCAGGCGCGCGAAGCGCTCCACGAAGGCCTGCCGCTGGCTGTCGTCGAGTCCGCGCCAGTAGCGGCCGGTCACTACCCGCGCGATGGTCGCGAAGTCGAACGTGGCGGCCAGCACCGGCTCCACCTTCGCGTTGCGGCCGTCGAACCCGAGCTTTTCGGCCTGCTGCATGGTCTCGAGCAGCGTCGCGTGAAGTTGCTCGACCGGCGCGGCGGGTTCGCCCTCGGGCTCGGCGGCCGGTGCGGGGGCCGCGAAGGTGGCGAACAGGCCCAGGAACAGGGCGGTCAGCGAGCGGCGGAGGGGAGCTGCGGGCATGGCGTGGAGGTCTCCTGGGGGAACGGTCGGTGGCCAGGCGGCGGGCCGGCGGGATCAGCGGGTTGGAGTATCGCCCGGGCCCGCCGGTTCGGTTCCTGGGCGGGCGTACGAGCGCCCCTTCCAGCGCGAGCGCTCGCCGCCCCAGTACCGCAGCGCCGAGGACCAGGTCATCGCCAGGTACAGCAGCCCGGTGACCGGCAGTGTGACTGCCCATGCCGGCGACAGGTCGTAGTAGCGCAGGGTCGGCACATAGGTAGCGGCCATGAAGGCGATGGCGGTCGCGGCCGCGGCCGCGAGCGTCGCGTCGTTGCCGGCGCCGGCGACCAGGCCGGCCAGCGGCACGCCGAACGCAAGGAGCATCGCGCCGGTGCAGGCTGCCAGCAGGAGCGGGGAGTAGCGGAGCTGGGTGTAGGCGCTGCGGGCAACCATGTTCCAGAGTTCGGCCAGCCGGCCGTAGCCGCGGGCGCTGCGGGCAGAGCGCGTCAGTCCGACCCACGTGCGGTGCCCGGCGGACTTGAACCGGCGCGCCAGCGTGCAGTCGTCGATGAGCGCGTCGTGCAGCGCGGCGAACCCGCCGATGGTTTCCAGGGACTCCCGCCGCAGCAGGATGCAGCCGCCTGCCGCGGCCGCAATCCACGGCAGCGGGGAATTGGCCAGGCGGAACGGGTAGAGCAGGCGGAAGAAGTAGACGAAAGCCGGGATCAGCAGTCGCTCCCACATCGTCAGCATGCGCAACTCGGCCATCAGCGAGACGAGCCCGAGGTGCTCCGCGGCCAGTTTGGCCCGCAGGCCCGCCACCACCCCCGGACCCAGAACGATATCCGCATCGAGC
>CAYOJP010000446.1:0-2707 GCA_964404305.1 uncultured Gammaproteobacteria bacterium | reverse complement strand
ATCTCGAGCGCCTGTTCGCCGGTGTCCGGCTGCGACACCAGCAGATCGGCGATGTTGACGCCCAGCTTCTCGGCGTACTGCACGTCGAGCGCATGCTCGGCGTCGACGAAGGCGGCGGTCCCTCCGATCTTCTGCATCTCCGCGATCGTCTGCAGCGCGAGGGTGGTCTTGCCCGAGGATTCCGGCCCGAAGATCTCGACCACCCGTCCGCGCGGCAGCCCGCCGACCCCGAGTGCGATGTCGAGCCCGAGCGATCCGGAGGACACCGATTCGACCGCCACCGCGCGGGCGTCGCCCATGCGCATGATCGAGCCGGTGCCGAACTGCTTCTCGATTTGACTGAGCGCCGCTCCTAGCGCTTTCTTGCGATTGTCGTCCATTTCGTCAGTCCTCGTGTCTGGTTCGTCCGCAGGCCGCGGACCGCGGCGATTATTGCACAGAATCCCGGGGCGTTACTCCGCTGCGGTGGGGGCCCGGAACGCCTCCAGCGGACGGTAGCGGGCCCCGTGTCGATCGACAATCGATTCAACGAGATAAAGCTCGTTCGTGCACCAGCGGACGGGCGTGCACCGCGCCGGCGCGGGCACCGCAGGAACGTCGCGCCAGAGCGTCACGTGCGGATGGAACGGGCGGGCCTCGGCGACCCGGCCGCAGGCGTCCGCGAGCCCGTGCCACAGTGCGGCATGGACTTCCGTGAGCGCGGGCGGCACCGAGCGGGGACCGGCCCACACCACGCGGGCGCCGGCGAACCCGCCGGTCGTGTCGATGCACAGGTCCACGGCCGCGGCCGCGCGCCGTGCGGCCTCCTCGGCGCAGGCCCGGCCGGCCGCATCGGTCTCGCCCAGGAAGGCGAGCGTCAGATGCAGGTTCCCGACCGGCACCGGCCGACCGCGCGCCGGACGGCAGGCGCCCTGGACAGCCGCCAGCGCGGCGCGCACGCCGGCATCCGGCCATAGCGCGATGAACAACCGCGCCATGCGCCGCGTCAGTCGGATCCGTCGACGAGGCGGAGAAGGCCGTCGAGTGCCGCCTGCACGGTGACGCGCCGGACGTTCTCGCGATCGCCCGAGAAGCGGCGGCGCTCCACGCGCGGTGGTCGGCCGCGCCGCTGCCAGGCGAGCCAGACCGTGCCGACCGGCTTCTCGTCGGTGCCGCCGTCCGGCCCCGCGACACCGGTGACCGCGACCGCGAGGTCCGCCCGGCTCCGGGCGAGCGCACCGGCGACCATCTCGGCGGCAGTCTCTGCGCTCACCGCGCCGTGCGACGCCAGCGTCGCCGGCTGCACGCCGAGCAGTTCCTGCTTGGCGGCGTCGGAGTAGGTCACGAAGCCCCGCTCGAACCACGCCGAGGAGCCCGGCACGTCGGTGATGCGTTTGCCGATCCAGCCGCCAGTGCAGGACTCGGCCGTGGCGACGGTGAGGCCCGCACCGACGAGCGCGCGGCCGAGGCGGGTCGGCAGATCGTCGCCCCCGGTCACGCGCTCGCCCCGCGCCGGCCGCGGAAGAACTCCTGGAGCAGGTCCCGGCAGTCGGCCTCCAGCACCCCGCCCGCCACTTCCACGCGATGATTGAGACGGTCGGTCCCGAGCACGTCGAACACGCTGCCCGCGGCGCCGGCCTTCGGGTCGGGAGCGCCGTAGACGACCCGCGCGATGCGCGCGAGGATGATGGCGCCGGCGCACATCACGCAGGGTTCCAGCGTCACGTACATGGCGAGCCCGGGCAGCCGGTAGTTGCCCAGGCGGCTCGCCGCCGCGCGCAGCGCGACGATCTCGGCATGGGCGGTCGGATCGTGGGCGCCGATGGGACGGTTCCAGCCCGTCGCGATAGCCACCTCCTCGTGGACCACGACCGCGCCGACCGGCACTTCGCCCGCTGCCTGACCCTCGCGCGCGGCGGCGAGCGCGGCACGCATCCAGTGCGCGTCGGTGTCGACGGTCGCGGCGCGGCTCATTGCGGCTCCCGCGCCTGCTCCCGGAGGGACCGGCTGGCGCGTGACTCCCGCTCAATCGGCAACGCCCCGTACAGCCCGTCGCCGCCTCTGGAAATCAGTGCTGCACGCAATGTTCCCGCCGGCGGCTTTAAGGTCGCTTTCATGGTATCCCCGAAAACCCTCGTCCGCGCCTGATGCCATGGATGGAGAGCGACCGAAGCTCGGAACCGAGTGCCCGAAAGCAGTGCTCGGCACCAGTCTCCCAGCCGGCGACGGCAACGCATGTCCCCGGCACGCCCCGCCTTTGGCGTGCACCCCGCCCAGGAGGATGATGGCCTTGGAGGTGTGCGATGGGAAGCCGGTCGCAGCCAGCGGGGTTCGAGCGCGAGTCCGCTGACGAGGCCGGGGATGCGCGGCACCCGGACGGCGAGCCGGCTCGAGGCGCGCCCCGGTATACCCGGGAAGCGGGTGCCGGAACAGCCATGGCTCGAAGGCCCCGGGTAGGCTAGCATTTCGGGTGCAGCCCCCATTCCAGGATGGAGCACAAGCAGCATGCGCACGAAGAAGAAAGCCGCGGCCCCCGCCCCTGTTCCAGCCGCGAGCGGCAGCGACTCGGGCAAGCTGAAGCGCAAGGAATACGAGAAGGAACTCCAGAAGCTTCACGTCGAAATGGTGAAGCTGCAGGAGTGGGTGAAGGCCACCGGCGCCAAGATCTGCATCGTCTTCGAGGGCCGCGACGGGGCGGGCAAGGGCGGCACGATCAAGGCCATCACCG
>CAYOJP010000445.1:0-2710 GCA_964404305.1 uncultured Gammaproteobacteria bacterium | reverse complement strand
CACGGGGGAGCCGACCCAGCAGTACACCCAGGGCGACGAGTTCCTCGCCGTCGGCTCGGGTGGCGGCGCCTCGACGCTCGTCGGCCCGGTGATCGGCGCCGGCAACGAGCCGTACGTCTCCGGCGGCCAGGCCTTCATCGACTTCGGCACCTTCCCGGACCCGGGCCACGAACAGTTCATCGTGCTGAACGCCGAGGGCGCGCCAGTCGGCGGCGTCGAGGTCGGCGAGAACGGCGTGCACATCGTCACCAACGATCTCGACGCGATCCTCGATCTCGCGCCCGGCGTCACCGGCAAGGACCTGGAACAGTTCGTCAACCTGGTCGATGCGGCCGCCATCGACCTGTTCCGGTCCAATCCGGCGGAACTCGTCGAGTTCGGGCAGATGGGAGATTTCGTCTGGGCCGGATTCGCCAACGGCTACGTGCTGCGCATCGACGGCTTTGCCAGCCCGAACCATCCGCTCCAGGCGTACGCGGAGGCGAACCTGATGCAGGGCCACCAGGCTTCGCGCGTCTTCTACGGTCCTCCGGGCAACGACCCCGGGACCGTGTTCAAGGGCCTGTATGCACAGTTCGCCGAGTTCCACGCGTCGAACGCGAGCGGCACCGCGACCGGCACGGTGAGCAACGGCATCTTCGAATACGTCTTCGGCCTCAACCAGGGCACGCTAGGGTTCGACGTGGCCCTCGACAACGGCCGCGACTACTTCGTCGAGGCGACCGTCGCGGCGGACGCGAACCGGGGGTTCCCGTTCCTGGTCGGCAGCGGCGGGGTCTTCGGCGACCCGGGCAGTCCAGCCTGCCATCCGTCCTGTTCCGGAGCGGTGAACGGCAATTTCATCGGCGCCGACGCCGTCGTCACCGGCCGGACCATGCCGGAATTCGCCGGGTTCTCGTTCTTCATCTTCGAGGAGAACGGGCAGAACCAGCCGGATCCGGTGGGCGGCATCGTCGGGCTGAAGGGTTCCGACTCCGCACCGTACTCTCCCCCCCCCTGAGCCGGTGGAGCACGCGGCCCAGGCGTGCAGCGCAGGTGGCCGACGGCCGCGGCGCCGGCCGGGCGGGCTCTGCGGCGCCGCCGGTGTCCGGCTGGCCGCGGTCATTCTCGCCTGCGTCGCCGTCGCGGCAGCCGGCGCGGCCGAGCCCGCGGGCAAGGTGCTGTTCGCGAGCGCCGACGCCGCGGTCGAGCGCGCCGGTGCCGTCAGCCGCCTCGCGCGCGGCGACGCGGTGCAGGCCGGGGACGTGCTCGTCACCGCCACCGGCCGCGTACAGGTGCGCTTCAGCGACGGCGCGACCGTCTCCGTCGCGCCCCAGAGCCGCTTCCGCATCGACGACTACGCCTACGGCGCCGGGGCCGAGCGCGGCTTCTTCAGCCTGCTCAAGGGCGCGATCCGCGCGGTGACGGGCGCGGTCGGCAGTACCCGTCGCGAGGACTACCGCGTCACCACGGCGGTGGCGACGATCGGCATCCGGGGCACGGCCTACGCAGCGCAACTGTGCCAGGGCGATTGCGCCGCCGCCGGTGCCACGCGCGCCGACGGTCTCTACGTCAACACCAGCGCCGGGATCGTATCGCTGACGAATGCGGCCGGAACGATCGACGTCCCGGCCGGCAGCGCCGCCTACGTGCCCGATCCGCAGACCGCGCCCCGCCTGACCGACGTGGCGCCCGCGGCGCAGTCAGCAGTGCCGACGCCGGCCAACGAACCCGAGTTCCGGGCCGGCGAGTCGATGATCGGGGGCGGCCACCACGACGATGGCGGACATCATCATGTGGAGCCGTGATCCGTGATCGGTGATCCGTTGGAACGGTAGAGCCGGGGTGTCCGACCCCGAACAATTCACCGATCACGGATCACTGATCACGCCTGACGAACCTCACCCGACCCACGCTCGCGCGTTGCGGAACAGCGGCAGCCACGGGCCCTCGTCGCCGCGCCATTCCGGCGGCAGCCACGAGCACTGCACCGCGCGGAACACGCGTTCCGGGTGCGGCATCAGGATCGTCACGCGCCCGTCGGCCGACGTCAGGCCGGCGATGCCGAGCGGCGAGCCCGCCGGGTTGGCCGGGTAGCGCTCGGTCGGTCGCCCGCGGTTGTCCACGTAGCGCAGCGCCACCCGGCCGGACGCGAGCGCGGCCTGCGCGCCGTCATCGGCATCGAACTGCGCGCGACCTTCGCCGTGCGCGACCACGATCGGCAGGCGCGCGCCGGCCATCGGCCCGAGCAGGATCGACGGCGAGGGCGGCACCTCCACCATCACCAAGCGCGCCTCGAACTGCGCGGAGGCGTTCGGCAGGAAGCGCGGCCAGGCCCCGGCCCCGGGCACCAGGTCCCGCAGCCACGCGAACATCTGGCAGCCGTTGCAGACGCCGAGCGCGAACGTGTCCGGGCGCTGCAGGAACGCGCTGAATGCCACGCGCGCGCGCGGGTTGTGCAGGATGGTCTGCGCCCAGCCGCCGCCCGCGCCCAGGACGTCGCCATAGGAGAATCCGCCGCAGGCCGCCAGGCCCGCGCAGTCGGCCAGCGTCGCGCGGCCGGCGAGGATGTCGGTCATGTGCACGTCGACGGGCGCGAAGCCGGCACGCTCGAACGCGGCGGCCATCTCGACCTGCCCGTTCACGCCCTGCTCACGCAGGATGGCAACGCGCGGGCGCGTCGTCGCGACAGCCGGGGCCCCGGACCGCGGCGCCGGCACGGCCGTCAGCC
>CAYOJP010000444.1:0-2712 GCA_964404305.1 uncultured Gammaproteobacteria bacterium | reverse complement strand
GGCCCCCCCCTACTCGCCCACTTCCGCCCATTTCCGCTCCCGCCGCGCGCGTCCTGCGCGCACACGGTCGGCGGCGGCCGCGCCCGGCACCGGCGCCGGCCGGAGTGACCGGCCTCTACGCTCCGGACTTCAGGTTACCTTGACCGAGATCGTGCGGGGCTTGGCGCGGTCCTGCTTGGGGATCGTCACGTGCAGCACGCCGTTCTCGCTGTGCGCCTCGATCCGCTCGGCCGCCGCGCTGTCCGGTAGCGCGAAGCGCCGGTAGAACGTGCCGTACGCGCGCTCGACGCGCTTGTAGCTGCTGCGCTCCTGCTCGCTCTCGAACCTGCGCTCGCCGCGAATCGTCAGCACGCCGTCCGCCATCGTCACTTCGATGCCCTTGGGGTCGACGCCCGGCAGATCCGCCTTGAGGACGAACCGGTCGGCTTCCTCCTTAAGGTCCACCGCCGGCGACCACACGCTGGTCGCGACGCTGGAGCCATCCTCCTGCCAGGGCGCGTTGAACACGCGGTTCATCTCGTCGCGCAGGGTGCGCAGTTCCCGCCAGGGATCGTTCGTCGTCAGGTTCATGGCCGTGTCCTCCTGTGCCATCGGGTTGCTCGATACACGCCAAGGTGGGAGCGGCCCCGGGGATTTCAAGCCCCGGGTGGCGACAGGACGATGCGCGGGGCCGGGGCGGCGGGATCGGCAAGGGCGGCCGCGACATCGGCGCGCAGGCGGACGACGTCGATGCCCAGCCAGGGACCCGGGCCGCCCGGGAGCTTCGCGCACCCCTCGGTGCTCAGCAGACGCGCGCCCGTGCCGTGGCCCTGCAGGCGCTTCAACTGGCCGACGGCGATCTGGATGAGCCCCTGCAGGCCGCGCCCGAGCGGGGTTTCGCGGCCGGCCGCGACCCACAGGCCCTCGAGCGCCTCGTGCGCCTCCCAGTAGTAGCCGTGATTGAAGAGATCGATGCCGTGGAGGTAGTCCGCGCTCGCGGACCAGGCGTCCGGGTCGAGCGGTACCGGCGGCGGCCGGTGGCCGGTGCCGGCGCTGTGGCCGTCCGGGTCCCGCAGCGGGTGCGGCGTGCGGCCGGGCACGTAGCGGTAGGCCGGAAACGGCCGCTCGCCGTAGCGTTTCACGGTGCCGGGGTGGCGGCGGGTTCCAGCAGCGCCGCGGCCTGGTCGAGCAGCGTCTCGACGTCTTGCAGCGCGGCGATCTCCTGCTCGATGCCGGCGACGTCCGAGAATGCGCCGAGCCCCTTGGGCATCTGCAGGCGGTAGCCGGCCTGCTGCAGAAGATCGTTCAGCTCGCGGGCGCGCGCGGGCGCGACCTGCGTGCGCCCCGCGCGGTAGCCGAGGTCGTGGAAGCGGCCGCGCGCATCCTTCTGCAGCCGCTCCAGTTCGGCGAATCGCTCGCGCATCGCTGCCACCCGGCGCTCGTCGTCGCCCGCCGCGGGCGCGGATGCGGCGGGTACGGGCACGGCGGGCACGGTCGCCTGGTCGACCGGCGCCGGCGCCGCGGGCGGCGGCGGATCCGAACAGGCCGCCGCGAGGGCGGCCAGTGCGAGCGCCGGCAGGCGGCGCACGACGGGGTGGTGCATGCGTAGCATCCCGTGCGGTGGCTCAGGCGACCGGCACCGGGCCGCGATCGGCGGTCCCGATGCCGGCCGGGTCCTGGTGGATGAGGATCTCGGCGCCCGGGAACTCGGCGGCCAGGCTTTCCAGCACCTCGTCGGCGATCGCGTGCGCCCGTGCGAGCGACAGGTCCCCCGGCAGTTCCAGGTGCAGTTGCACGAAGGTCGTGTGGCCCGCGACGCGCGTGCGCAGGTCGTGCAGCCCGGTCACCTGGGGATGCCGGCGCACGATCGACTCGATCCGCCTGCGCACGTCCGCCGGGGCCTCGGTGTCCATGAGCTGGTCGAGGGAGCCGCGGATGATGCCCCAGGCGCTGCGCAGGATGTAGATCGCGATGGCGATCGCGATCAGCGGATCGGCGAGGTGCCAGCCGAGCAGCGCTGTCAGCAGCAGCGCGACGATCACCCCGCCGTTCACCAGCACGTCGCCGAGGTAGTGCAGCAGGTCGGCGCCGATGGCGATCGACCCGGTGCGGGCGACGACGTGCTTCTGGTACGCGACCAGGAGGATCGTGAGCACGATGGAGATCACCATCACGCCGACGCCGAGCCACGGGTGCTCGACCGGATCGGGGTGCACGAAGCGCCGCGTCGCCTCGAACAGCAGGAACACTGCCGAGCCGGCGATGAAGGCGGCCTGGCCCAGCCCGGCGAGCGGCTCGGCCTTGCCGTGTCCGAAGCGGTGCTCCGCGTCGGCGGGCGTCAGCGCGTGGCGCACGGCGAGCAGGTTGAGGAACGAGGCGAGCGCGTCGAGCGTGGAATCGATGAGGCTCGACAGCAGGGCGACCGAATCGGTCACCAGGCAGGCGGCGAGCTTGACGACGATCAGCACGGAGGCGACCGCGACCGACGCGTGGGTGGCGCGGCGCATGAGGGCGGCATGATCGGCGGTTGGCGGCATGGCGGCGGTACGGCCCGGAATTATACGGCCGCGGCCGCCGGTGGGCTTGCGGCGATTGCCGGACGCGCATTCTTGCCGAGCGCACGACGTCAGGCGTCGGTGCCGGGTGGGGGCTCCGCGACCGTGAGCGCGCAGGACGCACGCGACCGAGAGATACATGGATGTACTCGAGCGGGTCGCGGAGCCCCACCCGGCA
>CAYOJP010000443.1:0-2718 GCA_964404305.1 uncultured Gammaproteobacteria bacterium | reverse complement strand
ACACCCCTATTGCCTGATAGGGGTCGAGGGTCGTCGCACCGCTCGTAGCGCGTCCGCCCCGGCGGACGCACCCTCGGAGCCCACCTTCAGTCTCGGAGGGCTCGATGCACCCCTTCTCCAAGCGCGAGCGTGCCCAGAACGCTGCGGCCTGCGTCGGCGTGGATGCCGGCAAGTTCACCCACACCCTCGTCGTGCGTCCTCGGGGCCAGCCCGATTCCCGGCCCCTGACCGTCCCCACCACCCGCGCCGGCTTCGCGGAGGCCGTCGCCTTCCTGCGCCACCAGGCCGGCGGCGCAGCCCCGGCGGCGATCCTCGTCGGCATCGAGTTCGCCGGCAACTACGGCTTCACGTTCGCCCACTACCTCGCCCAACAGGGCTTTCCCGTCGTCAGCGTCCTGCCGGCCAGCACCAAGCATTGGAAGCTGGTAGTCCACGGCCAGCCGCTCAAGACCGACCCCAAGGACGCCCTCGTGGTCGCCGACCTCGTGGCGCAGGGCCGGTTCGTCACCTTCCCGTTCCTCCAGCCCGCCTATGCCGAGCTGCGGTACCTCGCGGCCGGCCGCGAGCGCCTGAGCCTCCTGCGGCGCGGCACCCTCACCCAGCTGCGCACCCTGCTCCAGGTCGTCTTCCCCGAGTTCGAGGCCCTGTTCCCGCTGCTCACGAAGAAGACCCCGCTGGCCGTGCTCCGGGCCTGGCCGAGCCCGCAGGACCTCCTGGCCGCGCCGAAGCGGCGGGTCCTCCAGGTGCTGCGCCGCGTCAGTCGCGGGCACCTGGCCGAGGAACGCTACGAGGCGCTCGTGGCCGCGGCGCGCAGCACGCTGGCCCTGCCGGGGGCGCCGTCGCTGCGCGAGGAGATCGGCCTCACCCTCGAGCGGCTCGCCGTGTTCGAGGCCCAGATCGCCGCGGTCGAGGCCCGGATGGTCACCGCCCTCGCGGCCGTCCCGGAAGCCGCCTGCCTCGCCACGATCCCCAAGCTCGGCCCGGTGACCGCCGCCATCTTCCTCGGCGCCATCGGCGACCCGCGGGCCTACGAGGCCGGCGAGCAGATCCTGCGCGTCGCCGGACTCTCCCTCATCGAACGCTCCTCCGGCGTCCTGCGCGGCACGAAGCGGCTCTCCAAGCGGGGCCGCCCGCTGCTGCGGCAGGCCGCCTACATGTTCGCGGTCCGCAGCATCACCACCGGCGGGCTGTTCCGTGCCGAGTACGACGCGCTGATGGCCCGCAACGGCGGCCAGGCGATGAAGGCCCTGGGGGCCATCATGCGCTCGGCGCTGCGGCTGATGTTCAGCATCGCGCGCGACCGGCGGACGTTCACCATTGAGCCGCCGGTTCGCCGGCTTGCGGTCCTGGAGGCGCGCGCGTGAGCTGACACCGTACGACGACCGGACCGGCCGGGACTGAGGGCCCACAGTATCTCGAAGCAGCCTGCGGGCTGGCTTCCCACGGAACACCGGCGCCCCGGCCGCAGCACCGCCCAGTCTCCGATGATGGGGGTTCGAGGGTCGCGCTCGTCCGCGGGCGCCACGCCTCCGAGTTGCGCTACTGTCGAGTTACGCGGCGCGCCCCGGTCGGCAGCTGCTCTTTGACAACCGAAGTGACCTGGACCGCCGTCGAGCCGCACCATACGTTGGCTGCGGGCCCGGCGTGGATCCCCAAGGCGCAACGAGGCGAGCCGTCGGCACGGCCTCCGAGCTAACACTCGATCGCGCCGGGCCCACCACCTGCGTGAGACCTACGAGCCCGGCGCGGATCCGACAACCCACTTGCGGCGTCGCCGACGGCCGCCGACGTGACACCCGATCGCGCCGGGGCTGCGGCTGCTAGAGCAGAGAGAAGACCGCGTCGTCGACCGTCGCTCTCTTGCTTTCGTCAAAGACGACCCGAGCCACGTCCACTCTGCCCACAGGCTCTCCCAGCGCAGCCGCCGCAGGCCACGCTGCCTCCTCGAGGAGGTGTTCCGAACCGGGGAGCAGCCGATAGACCTCGTACAGGGTCGGATACTCATCGGCAGCCTCGTCAAACGGACAGTCGAAGAGGTAGACCTCATCAGAGTGCACCACCGCGAACACACGAGGGACGTCATAGAAGTCGCGGTATCGAATCGGAATCATGACCATTGATTGCACCTCTACTTGATTCGCTGTCCCGGCGGAACGGGGTTTGGCATTGGAGGTCCAAAAGGACACGGACCATCACCCAAGCAGATGTTCACGTGTCGGTCGTTGCGCACACCAGTACGGGTTACCTCTGGCGCTGACACGACCGTTCCTCCGGCTTGACGAATCTGTCCAGCAGTCGATGCACGAATGGTTCCGTGCGGCACCCCGCTGGCGGCCTCCTGAAGAGTTGCTCCTGCGGCACCAGAGAACACCTGTCCCGCCGGCGGAATCGGCGATTGACCTCCACGGACGACAACCGTAGCGTCATTCAGATGTGAGGCACCACGAGCGGCATCAGCGACATCGTCCGCGGCTCCGGCCAAGCGTCGAATGACGCCGGTTGACGGTACACCAGGCAATGCCCCAGCGACATCGAGCGCGGCGTTGACGGCTGTTCCGATGGAGGGAGCAGCAATGAACTGCCCCACGCTGATTGCCGCCATAGCAACGTCAATGCAGTTTGTCGGCGGAATCGGGCACAGGCCGAACGGATCCGTATAGGCTAGACATCTATACCCGCTTGACCCGGCCCCTGCGCCGGTAGTCGCTTCGCCCGCTC
>CAYOJP010000442.1:0-2743 GCA_964404305.1 uncultured Gammaproteobacteria bacterium | reverse complement strand
ACGCAGTTCACGTACTTCCAGCAGGTCGGCGGCCTCGACTGCCGGCCGGTGTCGGGCGAGATCACCTACGGCCTGGAACGCATCGCGATGTACCTGCAGGGCGCGGACAGCGTCTACGACCTGCTCTGGACCCGGACCCCGGCCGGCCCGGTCACCTACGGCGATCTGTACCGGCAGAACGAGGTCGAGATGTCGGCCTACAACTTCGAGTACGCCGACACGGCCGCGCTGTTCCGCGCCTTCGACCAGTGCGAGGCGGAGAGCCAGAAACTCATCGCCGCGGGCCTGCCGCTCCCGGCCTACGAGCAGATGCTCAAGACCTCCCACAGCTTCAACCTGCTCGACGCCCGGCGCGCGATCTCGGTGACCGAGCGCCAGCGCTACATCCTGCGCGTGCGGGCTCTGGCCCGCGCGGTGGCGCAGGCCTACTACGCGAGCCGCGAGGCCCTCGGCTTCCCGCTCGTGAAGGACGGCGCTCCCACGCCGGGAACGCCGCGATGAGCGCCAAGGCGAGCGCGGACGCGCTGATCGAGATCGGCACCGAGGAACTGCCGCCGAAGGCCCTGCGCGGACTTTCCGAGGCCTTCGTGGAAGGCATCCGGGCGCGCCTGGCGCAGACACGCCTGGCGTTCGGCGCGGTGACCGGCTACGCCGCGCCGCGCCGCCTCGCGGTGCACGTCGCCAGCCTGGCACTGGCCGAGCCGGATCACGAAACCCAGCGCCGCGGCCCGGCACTGGCGGCCGCCTTCGACACCGCCGGGGCGCCGACGCCGGCCGCCCTGGGCTTCGCCCGTTCATGCGGCGTCGCCATCGAGGCGCTCGCACGCCTGGAGACGGCGCAGGGCGCCTGGCTCGTGCACACGCTGAGCGAGCGCGGCCGGCCCGCGGCCGCCATGCTGCCGGGCGTCGTGAGCGGCGCGCTCGACCGCCTGCCGATCCCCAGGCGCATGCGCTGGGGCGCGGGCGTCGCGGAGTTCGTGCGCCCCGTGCACTGGATCGTCCTGCTGCACGGCGAGGACGTGGTGCCGGCCGAGATCCTCGGCGTCGCGACCGGCCGCACGACGCGCGGCCACCGCTTCCACCACCCGGCGGCGATTGAGCTGCCGCGACCGGATGCCTACCTGCCGCTGCTAGAGAAGGCGCACGTGCTGGCCGATTTCGTCACGCGCCGGGAACGCATCCGCGCCGGCGTCGAGGCCACCGCGCGGAACGCGGGTGGTACGCCGCTCTTCGACGATGCGCTGCTCGACGAGGTTACCTCGCTCACCGAATGGCCGGTGGTGCTGACCGCCGCCTTCGACGCCGAGTACCTGCGCCTGCCCAGGGAAGTCCTGGTGGCCACCATGCAGGGCCACCAGCGCTATTTCCCGCTCGCCGCCCCCGACGGCACGCTGCTGCCGCAGTTCATCACCGTCGCCAACGTCGAGAGCCGCGAGCCCGGACGCATCCGCGAGGGCAATGCGCGGGTCGTGCGCCCGCGACTGGCCGATGCCGCGTTCTTCTGGGACCAGGACCGCAGGCAGCCGCTCGCTGACCGGCTCGAAAGCCTCGGCTCGGTCGTGTACCAGGAGCGCCTCGGCACCCTGCGCGACAAGACCCTGCGCGTGGAGATGCTCGCGGCCGCGATTGCCGGCGCGATCGGCGCCGATGCCGGCGCCACCGCGCGCGCGGCCCGGCTCTCACGCTGCGACCTCATGACGGCACTCGTCGGCGAATTCCCGGAACTGCAGGGCACGATGGGACGCTACTACGCGCTGGCCGCCGGCGAGCCGGCCGAGGTCGCGCAGGCGATCGACGAGCTCTACCTGCCGCGCCATGCCGGCGACCGGCTGCCCGCGACCGGGGCCGGACGCGCGCTGGCCATCGCCGATCGGCTCGACACGCTGGCGGGCATCTTCGGCATCGGGCAGCTGCCTACCGGCGACAGGGATCCGTACGGGCTGCGCCGCGCGGCGCTCGGCGTGCTGCGCACGATCATCGAGGGAGGCCTCGACCTGGACCTCGCGCCTCTGCTCGAGAGCGCCGCGACCGGCTACGGGGAGCGCCTGCCCGACCCGGCCGCGAGCACGGCCCAGGTGCTCGACTTCGTCATCGAGCGCCTGCGCGGCCATTACGCCGACCAGGGCATCGCGCCGGACACGTTCGAGGCCGTGGCGGCGGTGCGTCCGACCCGGCCGCTCGACTTCGATCGACGGCTCAAGGCCGTGCAGGCCTTCCGGGCGCTGCCCGAGGCGGAGAGCCTGGCGGCCGCCAACAAGCGCATCGCCAACATCCTGCGCAAGAGCGAGGCCGCGCCCGTCGCCCGCGTGTACGAGGCGCTGCTCGAGGCAGGCGCCGAGCGCGCGCTGCACGAAGCTTTGCAGGCCCATGCCGCCGGCGACGCCGGCGCCGATCACGCCGCGACGCTCGCCCGCCTCGCGGCGCTGCGCGGACCGGTGGACGCGTTCTTCGATCAGGTGCTCGTGAACTGCGAGGACGCCGCCGTGCGCGCGAACCGCCTCGCACTGCTCTCCGATCTGTCGGCGCAGTTCCTGCGCATCGCCGATATCTCGCGGCTGCAGTCCTGAGCCCCGTGGCGGCGCCCGGCAGCGTGAGCGCACGCCGTCCGGACCGGCCCGGCCCGGCCCGTGTGCGCCACTGCCGGCAGTCGCCGACGACCATGCCTGGCGGCCGCGCCGGTGCCGGAGATGACCGCGGCGACCGTGAGCGTGCAGGACGCGCGCGACGGAAGCGTACAGGGACG
>CAYOJP010000441.1:0-2750 GCA_964404305.1 uncultured Gammaproteobacteria bacterium | reverse complement strand
TGCTGCAGAAGCCCGACCTGCTGCTGCTGGACGAACCCACCAACCACCTGGACGCCGAAAGCGTGGACTGGCTGGAGCAGTTCCTGCAGCGCTTCGGCGGCACCGTGGTGGCGGTGACCCACGATCGCTACTTCCTCGACAACGTCTGCGGCTGGATCCTCGAGCTCGATCGGGGGCACGGGATCCCCTGGGAGGGCAACTACAGTTCGTGGCTCGAGCAGAAGGAGCAGCGCCTGCAGCAGGAGGAGCGCCAGCAGTCCGCGCTGCGCAAGACGATGGAGGCCGAGCTCGAGTGGGTGCGCCAGAACCCCAAGGGCCGGCAGGCCAAGAGCAAGGCGCGCCTGGCGCGCTTCGAGGAACTGTCGTCGCAGGAGTTCCAGAAGCGGAACGAGACCAATGAACTGTACATCCCGCCCGGGCCGCGGCTGGGCGAGCTCGTGTTCGAGGCGACGGACCTGCGCAAGGCCTACGGGGACAGGCTGCTGTTCGACGGGCTGTCGTTCTCGGTTCCGCCCGGGGCGATCGTCGGCATCATCGGCGCCAATGGCGCCGGCAAGACCACGCTGTTCCGGATGCTGGCGGGGACGGAACGACCCGACGGCGGCACGATCCGCACCGGCGACACCGTGCGCTGCGTCAGCGTCGACCAGCTGCGCGACACGCTCGATCCGAAGAAGACCGTGTGGGAGGAGATCTCCGACGGCCAGGACATCCTGCAGATCGGCAACTACCAGACGCCCTCGCGCGGCTACGTCGCGCGCTTCAACTTCGGCGGCGCCGAGCAGCAGAAGCAGGTCGGGCTGCTCTCGGGCGGCGAGCGCAACCGCGTGCACCTCGCCAAGGTCCTGCGGGCCGGCGGCAACGTGCTGCTGCTCGACGAACCGACCAACGACCTCGACGTCGAGACCCTGCGCGCGCTGGAGGAGGCGCTGCTCACCTTCCCGGGCTGCGCGCTGGTGATCTCGCACGATCGCTGGTTCCTCGACCGCATCGCCACGCACATCCTGGCATTCGAGGGTGACAGCAGGGTCGTCTGGTTCGCCGGCAACTACCAGGAGTACGAGGCCGATCGCCGGCGCCGCATGGGCGCCGATGCCGACCAGCCGCACCGGCTGCGCTACAAGCCCTTGAGCAAGTAGGGGACGTGATCCTCGAACCGTGAACCGTGATCGGGGATTCGCAATTCACGTCATGCCTCCCGGATCACGGATCACGGTTCACGGATCACCCCCCCATCACCGGTTGCCGAGGAGAGAACCGTGACCGCATCCGCCCCGCTGATCCGGCCGTTCCGCGCGCTGCGGCCGGCTCCCGGCCGCGCCGCCGAGGTCGTCGCGCCACCCTACGACGTGCTCTCGAGCGACGAGGCGCGGACCCGCGCCGCCGGCCGGCCGTGGAGTTTCCTCCACGTCTCGAAGGCCGAGATCGACCTGCCGCCCGGCACCGATCCGCATGCCCCTGCCGTCTACGGTGCCGCGGCGGACAGCCTGCGCCGCATGTGCGAGGCCGGCGTGCTGGTGCGCGACCCGCGGCCGGCCTACTACGCCTGGCGCATGCAGGCCGGCACGCACGTGCAGACCGGGCTCGCCGTCAGCGCGTCCGTGGCCGCTTACGCGTCCAACCGCATCCGCCGCCACGAGCACACGCTGCCGGCGAAGGAACAGGATCGGGCGCGCCAGATCGAGGCGGTCGGCGCGCAGACCGGCCCCGCCCTCCTCGCCTACCCGGAGGCCCCCGCGATCGACGCTGCGATCGGCCGCGCGGCGCTCTCCGCAGCGATCGCCGACACGAAGCTCGACGATGGCGTGCGCCACACGCTGTGGCGCATCGACGGCGAGGACGAGGTCGCCGCGCTGGGGGAAGCGGTCGAGCGCCTGCCGGCGCTGTACATCGCCGACGGGCACCACCGCTCGGCCGCCGCGGCGCGCGTCGCCGCCGCCCGTCGCGGTTCGCCGCAGGCGAGCGCGCACTACTTCCTGGCCGTGATGTTCCCCGCCCGGCAGATGCGCATCCTCGACTACAACCGCGTGGTGCGGGACCTGAATGGCCGCTCGGCCGCCGATCTGCGCGCTGAGCTGGCGCGCCTCGGCACGCTGGCACCGTCCGCCACCGCCGTGCGCCCCGATCGGCCGGCGCGCTTCGGCATCTACCTCGACGGCGCCTGGCTCGCGCTCGACCTCGATCCGTCCCGCGTGCCGGCGGGCGATCCGGTGGCGAGCCTGGACGTGAGCCTGCTCACCACGCAGATCCTGACGCCGCTGCTGGGCATCGCGGATCTGCGGCGCGATCCGCGCATCGACTTCGTCGGCGGCATCCGCGGGCTGCAGGAACTGGAACGCCGCGTGAACGGCGGCCAGATGGCGGTGGCTTTCGCGCTGTTCCCCACCCCGATCGAGGCGCTGTTCGCCGTCGCCGACGCCGGCGAGGTGATGCCGCCCAAGTCGACGTGGTTCGAGCCCAAGCTCGCGGACGGACTGCTGTCGCACGTACTCGACTGAGGCCCCCGGAGCCGGCGCGGATCCGGCCGCGACAGGCGCCGCGATGTCCTCGTCGATGGCCGAGGGCATCGCGGGCAAGCCCGCTCCTACAGGAACGTCCGCTCAGACGCTGAAGCAGGACTCCTGTAGGAGCGGCTTCAGCCGCGATAGCCTTGGTGCCGACCCCGGGGAGGGCCATCGCGGGCAAGCCCGCTCCAACAGGAACGTCCGCTCAGACGCTGAAGCAGGACTCCTGTAGGAGCGGCTTCAGCC
>CAYOJP010000440.1:0-2761 GCA_964404305.1 uncultured Gammaproteobacteria bacterium | reverse complement strand
AGCCTTCGTCGCTCGAAGAGCTGCACGCCGCGATGGTGGCCGAGCCCGACGACGCCCAGGAGCTCGTGCTCTCGCAGCGGCTCGAGTGGTTTCTCGAGCAACAACGCGAGGTCGTGTTGATGCGCGAGGCGGCAGAGGTCCGCGAGACGTTGCGCGATCGACCCGGGCTCGTGCCGTGGGTGTTCGTGTGGCGCACCGGCTACACCAAGATTCTCGAGGCGGTGCAGGCCGCCGCGGAGGCCGCCCGATGAACGCGGTACTCCCGGGCCTGGAACCCGTGGGCGATGTCGTCGGCCGCTCGGTGCCGCGACTGGAGAGCGCCGAGAAGGTCACCGGCCGCGCGCAGTACACCGACGACCTGTACCGCCCGGGCATGCTGTACGGCGCCGTCCTCGGCAGCCCCTGCACGCACGCGCGCATCCTGGGCATCGACACGAGCGCCGCGAGGGCCCTGCCCGGCGTGAAGGCGGTGCTCACGGCGGCCGATTTCCCGGCCACGCGCACAGGCGGCTTCGTGCACGATCAGCTCCCGCTGGCGCGCGACAAGGCGCTGTACATCGGCGATCCGATCGCCGTCGTGGCCGCGACCGACCTCGCCACCGCGCGCGCGGCGACGCTGCTCATCGAGGTCGAATTCGAGGAACTCGCCCCCGTGCTCGACGCCGTCGCGGCACTCGCGCCCGACGCGCCGCTCGTGCACGACGACCGCGCGAACTACACCGCGCTGTACGAGCTGCCCGAGCATCCCAACGCGGTGAGCCATACGGGATTCCGCGAGGGCGACGTCGAGGCCGCCTGGGCGCAGTGCGACGTCATCGTCGAGGGCGAGTACGAGGTGCCGGCGCAGAGCCACGTGTACCTGGAGCCGTGCGCGGCCCTGGCCGAGGTCGACGGCACCGGCAAGGTGACGGTGTGGTCGTCCATGCAGGGCGTGGCGCGCGTGCAGGTGGAGATCGCGCACGCCCTGGGGCTGCCGATGGCGAAGATCCGTTGCATCGCACCGCGCGTCGGCGGCGGCTTCGGCGGCAAGGGCGAGGTCAGCAACCAGTCGCTGTGCGCCGCGCTCGCCGTCGCCACCGGCCGGCCCGTGAAGATGGTGATGACGCGCGACGAGGACATGACCACGGTTCGGCGCCGGCACAGCGGCCGCGTGCGCATCAAGACCGGCGCCCGGCGCGACGGCACGCTCGTCGCGCGCTGGGCCGAGGTGATCCTCGACGGCGGCGCCTATGCCGAGGAGAGCCCGGGCGTGGCGTCGTTCTCGGCCTACTTCGCGCGCGGCCCCTACCGCATCCCGCACGTGCACGTCGATGCGTGGGCGGTCTACACCAACACGCTGCGGGCGAGCGCCTTCCGCGGCTTCGGCAACCCGCAGATCTCCTTCCCGGCCGAGCAGCAGCTCGACGAACTCGCGGCGAAGCTCGGCATGGACCCGATCGACCTGCGGCTGAAGAACGCCATCGAGGGCGGCGAGCCCTGGCTCGGCGGCCAGCGCGTGGAGGTCGGGCAGGTGCGCGCCTGCCTCGAGCGCGTGCGCGCGGCGAGCGACTGGGACCGGCGTCGCGGCGATTGCGCGGCGCGCGCGCGGCGCGGCTGGCGCCGCGGCGTCGGGGTCGCGGCGGTCGCGCACACGAGCGCCTTCCTCAGCGCCGGCGCCACCGTGCGCCTGAACCAGGACGGCTCGGTGACCGTGTCCACCGGCGCGCAGGACATCGGCGAGGGCGCCGACACCGCGCTCGCGCAGATCGCCGCCGGCAGCCTGGGCCTGGCGCTCGACCAGGTGAACTACGTCAATCCGGACACCGACGTCTCCCCGTACAACTTCCTCACCGCCGGCAGCCGCATCACCTACACCGTGGGATCGGCGGTGCGGCAGTCGTGCGAGCGCGTGCGCGAGCGTCTGTTTCGCGACGCGTCCGAGATGTTCGAGTGCTCGGAGGAGGACATCGAACTTCGCCCCGGCGGTTTCGTCGGCATCAAGGGCCAGCCCGATGCGACGCTGCCGTTCGCGGCGATTGCCGAGCGGGCGCTGTTCGCCGGCGGCGGCCCGATCAGCGGGTCGCACGACTGGCGCTTCCCCTCGCAGCCGTTCGATCCCAAGCGGGCCATCGTGCTCGGCTTCGACCTGCCTGGCACCCTGGGCATCTTCGCGTTCGGCGCGCAGGTGTTCGAGGTGGAAGTGGACGAGGCGACCGGACGCGTCGAGGTGCTCGAGGTGTGGGCGGCGCACGATGTCGGCAGGGCCATCAACCCGATGCTGGTCGAGGGCCAGATCCAGGGCGGCATCGTGCAGGGCATGGGCTACGCGCTCATGGAGGAACTGGTGTGGGAGGACGGTCGCCTCGTCAATCCGACCCTCATGGACTACAAGATCCCCGGCATGGCCGACGTGCCCGCCGCGATTCATGCGCTGATCCTGGAGACGCCGGAGGCGACCGCGCCGTTCGGTGCGCGCGGCATCGGCGAAATCGGGCTCGTGGCGCCGGCACCCGCGATCGCGAACGCCATCCTGCACGCCACCGGCGCGAGCGTGCGCCGCCTGCCGATCACGCCCGAGCGCATGTTCGCCGCGCTCGACCGGCGCTGAGCCGCGTCGCGGCACCGACCGGGGAGGTCCCGTGCAGCAAGCCGTCCCGACGCCCGCGCCGCTGTTCGCCGGCATCGATGACGTCGTAACCCGCTGCGCGGCGCATGGCTATCTCGCCGACCGCCAGCTCGCGACGACCGTCTACCTCGCCGTCACGCTCGGCAAGCCCGTGTT
>CAYOJP010000439.1:0-2793 GCA_964404305.1 uncultured Gammaproteobacteria bacterium | reverse complement strand
GGACGGCAATCCCGAGACCGTCGTGCCGGGCCTGATGGCCATCGGTGAGGTCGCCTGCGTGTCCGTGCACGGCGCAAACCGCCTCGGCTCCAACTCGCTGCTGGACCTGGTGGTGTTCGGACGCGCCGCCGCCGACCACTGCGCCGCGACGATCCGTCCGGGGCAGCCGCACCGGGCACTGGCGGCCGACTGGTCCGAACCGCTGCTGTCGCGCCTCGACCGCCTGCGCCACGCCAACGGCGGCACGCCGACCTCGCGCATCCGCCTCGACATGCAGAAGACCATGCAGAACTTCGCGGCGGTGTTCCGTACCGGCGAGACCCTGAGCGAGGGCGTCGAGCGCCTGACGCAGGTCTGGAAGTCGTTCGCCGACGTGCGGGTGAGCGACCGCTCCATGATCTTCAACACGGACCTGGCCGAGACCTGGGAACTGCAGAACCTGCTCGCCTGCGCGATGGTGAGCATCAAGTCCGCGAACAACCGGCCCGAGAGCCGCGGCGCGCACGCGCGCGAGGACTACCCCGACCGCGACGACGGCAACTGGATGAAGCACACGCTGGCGTGGCTGGACGACGCCGGCGCCGTGCGCTTCGGGTACCGGCCCGTGCACATGTACACGCTCAGCGGCGACGTGGACGTGGTCCCGCCCAAGCCGCGCACCTACTGACAGGACACCGACGATGGCCCAGTTCAGCCTGCCCGCCAATTCGAAGATCCGGCCCGGCAAGACCGTCGACGCGGCGGCCGGCGCGAAGCGCGCCAGGCGCATCCAGGTCTACCGCTGGGATCCCGACAGCGGCGAGAACCCGCGCATGGACACCTACGCGATCGACCTCGACCGGTGCGGGCCGATGGTGCTCGACGCGATCATCCACATCAAGAATGAAATCGATCCGACGGTGACTTTCCGCCGGTCCTGCCGCGAGGGCATCTGCGGCTCCTGCGCGATGAACATCGACGGCACCAACACCCTCGCATGCACGAAGCCGATCGACGAGATCACCGGCGACGTGAAGATATACCCCCTGCCGCACATGCCGGTGCAGAAGGACCTCGTCCCGGACCTGAAGCACTTCTACGCGCAGTACGAGTCCATCCAGCCCTGGATGCAGACGCAGTCCGCCCCGCCGCCGGACCGCGAGCGGCTGCAGTCGAAGGAGGACCGCGCGAAGCTCGACGGCCTGTACGAGTGCATCCTGTGCGCCTGCTGCTCGACGAGCTGCCCGAGCTACTGGTGGAACTCCGACCGCTACCTGGGACCGGCGATCCTGCTGCAGGCCTACCGCTGGATCATCGACAGCCGCGACGAGGCGACCGGCGAACGGCTCGACAACCTCGAGGACCCGTTCCGCCTGTACCGCTGCCACACGATCATGAACTGCACCAAGACCTGCCCGAAGGGTCTGAACCCCGCGCAGGCGATCGGCGAGATCAAGCAGCTGCTGGTCGAGCGCACGCTGTAGGACAACCGTCGGCGCGGTCCCGTCCGCGCGGCCGTCGCCGACCTGCCCCGCAATCGGCGGCGCCCGGTTGCCGTCGACTCCTCACCTCACCGGGCTGGAACCGTCACGACCGGTGCGCCCTGTGATTCGCCTCCCTCGGTGAGCGAGAACATCAGCATCAGGAAGGTGAGTGTCTGCTTCGACCGCTGGTCGCGATCGTCGATCCAGAACCACTGGTTCCGGTAGGGAATGGCCGCATGGGCATCGTCCGGCCGCGAGGACCCGTGGTGGACGGTGAGCAACGGGGGAAACTGCTGCAACTGTTCGGCGGAACGCTGCGGACTGTAGACCCGCCCCTCGGCGACATCGGCCTGCGGCACATCCACATACGACGCGAAATCGATCATGACCTGCAGGATCGACCGCGTGAGAATGGCGATCTCCCGATCATTCTCAGGCAGCGATCCGAACACGATCCTGAACTCGCGTTCCGCGGGATCCAGACCCAGCAGTTCCCGAACCCTGCCACTGGCCGCGGCTGCGCCCTCGGTCGCGGGAGGGATGAACATCACGACGGCCTGCCTGTCCCCGGCCTCCCTGACCCGGAATCCCGTACCGCCCTCGGCCTGCGACGCCTGCATGGCCGTCATGAGTTCGCGAAACTTCGGACTGCCTGCGCGCGGATTGCCGGCACCGCCGTAGGCGTTGTCGAGGCCGTTGATCGTGTTCACGCAGATCCGCAGCACGAGTTCGGCCGGGTAACCGCTCTGAATCAGGAACAGGATCCCCGAGACCGGGATCGGCGCCATCATGCTCTTGGCGAACTTGTCGCCGATGAGCGGCTGGTAGGTGATGGTCGGCCGGTCCGCGTACCGGCCCGCGGCACCCACGAGGCCGAAGGTGTCGCCGCGTCCGGGTGACGCGTACTGGCCGCTGAGACTGATCTCGCCCTCCAGCGAGTACGAGCTGATCACCGACGCGACGTCCATGAATACCGGCGCGTCGGCGTAGCGGACCTTCAGCAGGTTGAGCAGCATCTGCCGCTTCCAGGACTCCGAGATGGTGGTCACGTAGTCGAACCGGTCCCGCGCGATCGTCGGCGGGCCCATGCTCGCGCAGCCTGCCAGCAGCACCATGGCCATACCCGCCAGCGCCGCCGCGACCCGCGGCGGCGCACTCCGGACAGCAGCAGGCCGCGCCTGCCCCGGCGGCGAGCGGCGCCGGGCGCGAGCAGCGGCGAGGGGAAAAGCGGTCGGCACGGGATTCATGGTGGCGTCCTTTCGCGGGTCGCTTCGGCTGCTCGACGTCTGGCGGCCTCCGGACGCCGTCGCGCATGGCTTTCTCCACCAAA
>CAYOJP010000438.1:0-2802 GCA_964404305.1 uncultured Gammaproteobacteria bacterium | reverse complement strand
TGAAGCGCCGCACCAGCTCCTCGAAGACGGTGCCCATGCCGTGGTTGTCGAGGCCGGGCTGTTTCACCGCGCCATCGGCGTTCAGCACCGGGTGGGGGCTGAGGTTCACTTCCGGCGAGAGGAACTTCTCGATGAGCGTGCCCAGCGCGTCAGCCTTCGACAGGCGCGGGATCTGGTTGCGGAATTCGAAGTTCTCGAGGATGTCCTGCACGTTCGGCGAGAAGCCGTCGAGGTAGGCCTCGAAATCCGCCCGGAGCTGCTGCTGGCTGGAGCGTGCCCGCAGGTCCCGCAGGGTGAACTTCGAGGTGTTGTAGAACGCCTGCCCGGCCGCCTGCCGCAGCGCCTGGTCCTGGTGGACGATCTGCGCCGCATCCAGGGAGGCCTTCATTTCGAGAACCGCTTGCTTGGTCGGTTCGAGCACGGCATCGAGCCGGCGCAGCACCGTCATCGGCAGGATGACGTCCCGGTACTTGCCGCGGACGTACAGGTCCCGCAGGACATCGTCGGCGATGCCCCAGATGAAGTTGGTCAGCCAGTTGAGCTGCGAGGCTTCCACGTCGCTATCATCCCCTGCAAGTCCGTGAATTGCCGTGACTATCGACAGGCGATTTCCAAAGATAACCGATGCGCCCCGGCCGCCCCAGCCCGTGGGCTGCCTTGCCGGCCGGGCCGTCGTTAGTATCCCCCGGCCCGGGCTCACCGCGTGAGCCACCCGCGCCCCATACTGCCCCCCGGCAACGCCAACGGAGGGCCGCCATGCACACTGTCTACCTCGTCGCCGGCGCCGCGCGGATGCGGCCCGGGCCGTCCCCTGCCCGTGACCTGTACCTGTCCGCGCTGTTCGTGAAGTCGCGCGACTGGGTGCAGGCGACCGGCGCGCCGTGGTTCATCCTGTCGGCCGGTCACGGCCTGCTCGCGCCGGGCGCGGTCGTCGCGCCGGATGCTCGTACCATCGACATCATGTCCGCGCCGGATCGGCGGGCGTGGGGTGCCCGGGTCATCGCGGAGCTGGAGTCACGACTGCCGCCGTGCGAGCGGATCGTCGCGCTGGCGGGACGGCGGTATGTCGAACCGCTGGAGCACTATCTGAGCGCACGGGCAGCGAGCGTCGAGTTGCCGCTGGCGGGCCTGCCGATCGGCAAGCAGTTGCAGTGGCTGACGGTGCGGGCGCCGGCCTGAGCGGCCTCAGACCTCGACGACGCAGCGCGCGATGAAATCGCCCTGCTCGCCCTGCTCCGCGTAGCCCAGCGGATTGGCGACGACGCGGCAGGCACCGATGCGGTAGTCGCTGGCGCAGTGCAGGTGGCCGTGCAGCCACAGGTCGGCCTGCGCGGTGAGCGCGTCCAGCGCGTTGCAGAAGCCGGCGGTACCGGGCGTGAGGCCGTAGCGCGGATCGTGGCTGCGCAGGCTCGGCGCGAAATGGGTGACGACGACGGTGGGGCCGGCGTGCGGAACCGCGAGCGCCGCGCGCAGCCAGGCCTGGCAGGCGAGCCCCTCCTCGCGCATGGCCTCGGCGTCGAACAGGCGCCCGCCGCGCAGGGTGGCCGCGCGCTCCAGGTACCAGTTGGCGGCGCGGAAGGCCTTCTCGCGCATCTGCAGGTTGTACGCGAGCGCGCCGGGCTGGCCGTCGGGCCGGTCGGACAGCGCGTCGAAGTCCGCCCACAGCGTGGTGCCGGCGAAGCGCACGCCGTCGATGACGACGATCTGGCAATCGAGCCACGTGATGCCCAGCCGCCCCACCACCTCGCGCAGGCGCTCGCGGCCGCGATCGAGATCGACGCCGTCGAACTCGTGGTTGCCCGGCACGAACAGCACCGGGACGGGCCAGCGCGCCAGCACCGGGGCGAAGCGCGTGAGGCACCAGTCCTCGGTGCCGTGCGCGCCCATCGTCGATTCCGGCAGCGCGCCGATGTCGCCCGCGAGCACGAGCACGTCGGCCTCCGGCGCCGGCTCGGGCGCGAAGGCGGGGTCGACCTCCAGGTGGAGGTCGCTCAGGAGCTGGATCTTCATGCGCCTGTTCCGCGGCTCGTCACGGCCATGCCTCCGGGCTGCCGCTGCGCCGCGCGTGCCCCGGGTCGCCGCACATCATGTAAGGTCTGCCTGCCGAGTCAATCGCCTCCTGCATTCATGACGCACTGCGGGCGGACCGCGACCTGCAGGGATGTCGGCCCCGCGGTGCGGGAGTCCCGCCCGGACATGCCGGTAACCAGCGGTGCGAAAATCCGCTACAGTCGGGCCGTATCGCCGAGCGGTGCCTGGCGGCTCTGCGGCAGACGGGAGCCCGCGGGACGCGCGGCCGGTCGAACCGACCATGATCCCCATCCGCGACGACAACCCGCACTTCCTCACGCCGTACGTCACGATCGCCATCGTCGTGATCGACGTCGTGGCGTGGCTGCTGGTCCAGGGCGGCGGCGGCACCCTGCCGCTCGCGCGCTCGCTGTGCACGCTCGGACTGGTGCCGGGCCAGCTCCTCGGGACGCTGCCGGAAGGCCTGCAGATCCCGGTCGGGCCACGACTCGCCTGCGTGATGACCGGCGAGGCGCACTGGCGGACGCTGGTGTCGCACATGTTCCTGCACGGCAGCTGGATGCACCTCGTCGGCAACCTGTGGTTCCTCTGGATCTTCGGCAACAACGTCGAGGACTCGATGGGACACGTGCGCTTCGCGGTGTTCTACCTGCTCTGCGGGCTGGCAGCGGCGGCGCTGCAGATCCTCTCCGACCCGGGCTGGGGGATACCGATGGGGGGCGCCTCGGGCGCGATCGGGGGCGTCATGGGCGCGTACATCGTGCTGTTCCC
>CAYOJP010000437.1:0-2825 GCA_964404305.1 uncultured Gammaproteobacteria bacterium | reverse complement strand
TGGAGTTCCTGCTCATCAACCACCCGCTCGACTGCCCCATCTGCGACCAGGGCGGGGAGTGCGAACTGCAGGATCTGGCGCTCGGCTACGGCGCGGGCGTCTCGCGCTACACCGAGCGCAAGCGCGTCGTGACAGACCGCGACATCGGTTCGCTGATCCAGACCGACATGACGCGCTGCATCCACTGCACGCGCTGCGTGCGCTTCGGCCAGGAAATCGCGGGCCTGCGCGAGCTAGGCGCCACCGGCCGCGGCGAGCACATGCAGATCGGCACGTACATCGAGCACGCCGTCGCCTCGGAGCTGTCGGGCAACGTCATCGATCTGTGCCCGGTCGGCGCGCTGACGTCGAAGCCGTACCGGTATTCGGCGCGCGCGTGGGAACTGCGCCAGCACGCCGCGATCTCGCCGCACGACGCGGTCGGTTCCAACCTGCACGTGCACACCAAGGGCGCGCGGGTGAAGCGCGTCGTGCCGCGCGAGAACGAAGCGGTCAACGAAACCTGGATTTCCGACTGCGACCGCTACGGCTACGAGGGGCTGAACTCCCCCGCGCGGCTCACCGCGCCGATGGTGCGCGACGGCGGGCAGTGGCGGCAGACGGACTGGGAAACCGCGCTCGATGCCGCGGCCGGCGGGCTGCGGCGGGTGCTCGACGCGCACGGCCCGGACACGGCCGGCGTGCTGGCCTCGCCGGCCGCCACGCTGGAGGAGCTGCACCTGCTCGGGCGCCTGGCCCGGGGCCTCGGCATCGCGAGCATCGATCACCGCCTGCGACAGGCGGATTTCAGCGACGACGCGGAGTCGCCGGTCGCCCCCTGGCTCGGGTTTCCGATCGCGGAGCTCGAGCGCGTGGACGCCGCGCTCCTCATCGGCAGCAACCTGCGCAAGGAACTGCCGATGCTCAACCATCGCCTGCGCAAGGCGGCGTTGCGCGGCGCCCGGGTCACGGCGGTATCGGCCCTCGGATTCGACGCGAACTACCCGCTGGCAGCGGCGCTCGCCGTGCCGCCCTCGCAGCTCGTGGCGACGCTGGGCGGCGTCGCCCGCGCGCTGGGCGTGAACGCGCCGGCGCTTGGGGGCTCGAGTCCGACCGCTGACCATGAGGGCATCGCGGCCGCGCAGCGCGGCTCCGGGCAGGCGGTGGTGCTGTTCGGGAGCCTGGCGGCGAGGCATCCCCAGGCTGCGACGCTGCGCTGGCTGGCGGGCGAGATCGCCCGCGCGGTCGGCGCACGGCTCGGCTACCTGCCGCAGGCGGCCAACAGCGTCGGCGCGGCCCTCGCGGGTGTGCTTCCGCATCGCGGCGCGGGCGGTGCGCCCCTCGCGAAGCCCGGACTGGACGCCCGGCGCATGCTCGAGCAGCCGCGCCGCGCGTATGTACTGCTCGGGGTCGAGCCCTCGCTCGACTGCCGCGACGGCGCGCAGGCGCGGGCGGCGCTGGCGGCGGCGGAGTTCGTCGTCGCGTTCACCGCCTTCCGCTCGGAGGACCTCGATGCCACTGCGAACGTGCTGCTCCCGATCGCGCAACATGCTGAGAATCCCGGCACCCTGGTCAATGCCGAAGGGCGCTGGCAGTTCTCCGACGCCGCGGTGACTCCGCCTGGCGAGGCGCGCCCCGCGTGGCGGATCATGCGGGTGCTCGGCAATCGCCTGGAACTGCCAGGCTTCGCCTACGAGACGCTGGCCGACGTCGGCGCGGAGGTCGGCGCCGCGATCCCTGATCGCGCGCCTGTCCTCGACGGACGCTGGCGCACGCTGACGGCCCTGCCGGCGCCCGGGCCGACGGGAGGCGTGGAGCGCATCGACACGGTCTCCCTGTACTCGGGCGATGCGCTCGTGCGGCATGCGGCCGCCCTGCAGGCCAGCGCCGATGCGCCCGATCGGCATGCCCGGCTCGCCCCGGCGCTCGCGGCGCGGCTGGGGCTGTCCGACGGCGATCCGCTGGTACTCTCCCGCGCTGGCGCCGACGTGACCGTCGAAGCGCGCCTGGACGCCCGGGTGCCCGATGGCGCGGTCTGGACCTGGGGCGCGCAGCCGGCATTCGTACCGCTCGGCGCGGCCGACGGCGGCCTCGCGCTCCGCAAGGGGAGCACCCCATGATCGAACTCGCGCCCTGGTTCGCGTTCCTGCCCGACCAGATCGAGCCGGCCGCCCTGGCGCTGTTCAAGATCGTGCTGATCATCGTGCCGCTGCTGCTGAGCGTGGCCTACCTGACCCTGGCCGAGCGCAAGGTCATCGGCTGGATGCAGGTGCGCATGGGGCCGAACCGGGTCTCCCTGTTCGGCCTCGACTTCCTGGGCGGCTGGGGACAGCCGATCGCGGACGCCTTCAAGCTGATGTTCAAGGAAATCGTGGTGCCGTCAGGCGCGAACAGGTTCCTGTTCCTGCTGGCCCCGGTACTCGCGATCGGGCCGGCGCTGGCGGCCTGGGCGGTGATCCCCTTCGATGCCGAGGTGGCCCTGGCGGACCTCGACGCCGGCCTGCTGTTCGTCCTCGCCCTGACCTCGATGGGCGTGTACGGCATCATCGTCGCCGGCTGGGCCTCGAACTCGAAGTACGCGTTCCTCGGCGCGATGCGGTCCGCGGCGCAGATCGTCGCCTACGAGATTGCGATGGGCTTCGCGCTCGTCGGCGTGCTGGTCGCGGCCGGCAGCCTCAACCTGGGCGACATCGTCACCTCGCAGCAGGGCGGCGGTGTGTTCACCTGGTTCTGGATTCCGCTGTTTCCACTGTTCCTGGTCTATTTCATCTCGGGCGTGGCGGAAACCAATCGCGCGCCGTTCGACGGGGCCGAGGGGGAATCCGAGATCGTCGCCGGCTTCCACG
>CAYOJP010000436.1:0-2853 GCA_964404305.1 uncultured Gammaproteobacteria bacterium | reverse complement strand
GATGGCGGGGCGCGGAAGGCGGCATCGGCGCATAGCGATGGATTCTCGCACCCGACAGGTCGCGGTGCACGGGACAGGATGGCGCCGGATCCTCACACCCGCACGCGGTCCGCCGGGAGCCGAACGACGCCCCAATCGGCGCCGGCGCCGACGCGGGCGCGGGCGCGGGGCGGGCGCGCAAGGTCCCTCGTCGTTCCGGGCGGCGCGCCCGGTGGTGGTGCGGCTCTCCGCCGTCGGCGGCCCCCTTTCGGTGCGCCGGATGGCTGGATCGGCGTTTCCGGCCCGCGCACGACATTTGCAGGGTAACCTGCCAGCCGAAGTCTCCCGGAGAGGCCAGTGTCGATCCACGTCGCCCTGAACCACGTCACGCACTACCGCTACGACCGACCGGTCCGGCTCGGTCCGCAGGTGGTGCGGCTGCGGCCGGCGCCGCACGCCCGCACGCCGGTGCTGAGCTACTCGCTGACGGTCGCGCCCGCGGGGCACTTCATCAACTGGCAGCAGGATCCGCAGGGCAACTGGCTCGCCCGGCTGGTATTCCCGGAGCCGACGCGCGAATTCCGGCTGGAGGTCGACCTGGTCGCCGAGCTGGCGGTCATCAATCCCTTCGACTTCTTCCTGGAACCGCACGCCGAGACGATCCCCTTCGCCTACGAGGACTGGCAGGCGAGCGAACTGGCTCCCTACCTCGAACGCCTGCCGGCCACGCCGGCCTTCGCGAAGTACGTCGCCGGGATCCCGCGCGCGCCGCAGCGCAGCGTCGACTTCCTGGTCGAGGTCAACCGCCGCCTGCAGCAGGAGATCCGCTACGTCATCCGCCATGAGCCCGGTGTGCAGACGCCCGAGGAGACCCTCACGCTCGCCTCCGGCTCCTGCCGCGACTCCGGCTGGCTGCTGGTCCAGATCCTGCGCCACCTCGGCCTTGCCGCGCGCTTCGTTTCCGGCTACCTGGTCCAGCTCGAGCCGGACGTGAAGCCACTCGACGGTCCCGCTGGCGCGGCCACCGACTTCACCGATCTGCACGCGTGGTGCGAGGTCTACCTGCCGGGGGCCGGGTGGATCGGCCTCGACCCCACCTCCGGCCTGTTCGCCGGCGAAGGCCACATCCCGGTCGCGTGCACGCCGGACCCGGCCAGCGCCGCGCCGCTGACCGGAGCGGTGGACGAGAGCAAGGTCGAGTTCGAACACCGCATGCGTGTGGAACGCGTGTGGGAGGCCCCGCGCGTGACCAGGCCGTACTCCGACGCGCAGTGGACGGCGATCGAGGCGCTCGGGCACCGCATCGACACCGACCTCGCCACTCACGACGTGCGCCTCACTATGGGCGGCGAGCCGACCTTCGTGGCCGTCGACGATCCGGACGGCGAGGAGTGGAACACCGCCGCCCTCGGCCCCACCAAGCGGCGCCTGGGCGCGGAACTGCTCGAGCGGCTGCGCCTGCGCTACGCGCCGCAGGGCCTGGTCCACTACGGACAGGGCAAGTGGTACCCGGGCGAGCAGTTGCCGCGCTGGTCGCTGTCGCTGTGGTGGCGTCGGGACGGCGAGCCGATCTGGCTCGCTCCCGATCTGTACGCGCGCGAGGACGTGGACTATGGCGCCGACGCCGGCGCCGGCCAGCGGCTGCTGGCGCGGGTGACCGGGCGCCTGGGGATCACGCCCTTCTTCATGCAGGGCGCCTACGAGGACGTCTGGTACTACATGTGGCGCGAGCGGCGCCTGCCGGACAACGTCGACCCGTTCGACGCGCGCCTGGACGATCCGCTGGAGCGCGAGCGTCTGCGCAGAGTGTTCGGACAGGGGCTGGAGAAGCTGGTCGGCTGGGTGCTGCCGCTCGACCGCGACCCGGGCGATCCCGGGCGCTGGCGCACCGGTCCGTGGTTCATGCGCGAGGAACGGCTCTACCTGCTGCCGGGCGACTCGCCGATCGGCTACCGCCTGCCGCTCGACTCGCTGCCGTGGACCGCGGCGACCGATCGCTCCTGGGTCCATCCACCCGACCCGACCGCGACGCGCGCGCCGCTGCCGCCGCAGGCCGACCTGCGCCGCCTGCGCCAGTCGCCGTTCGCACAGGCGGTGGCCGCAGCGCCCGGCGGTGACTCCCGGGAATCGCCCGCCCGCGGGAACGGTCTCGCCGGCGACCGCCGTCCGCGACCGTTCGAATCGGCGCACTGGATCGTGCGCACCTCGCTGTGCGCCGAGCCGCGCAACGGCGTGCTGTACGTCTTCCTGCCACCGGTCGCGGCGCTGGAGGACTTCCTGGAGCTCGTCGGCGCGATCGAGGGCGCCGCGGCCGACCTCGGCCTGCCGATCGTGCTGGAGGGCTACGAGCCACCCAGGGATCCGCGCATCGCGCACATCCGCGTGACGCCAGACCCCGGAGTGATCGAGGTGAACGTGCAACCCGCGGAGGACTGGGACGCGCTGGTCGATCACACGACCTTCCTCTACGAGGCTGCACGGCAGACGCGGCTGGCGGCGGAGAAGTTCATGCTCGACGGGCGCCACACCGGCACCGGCGGCGGCAACCACGTCGTGCTCGGCGGCTCGACCACCGCGGACTCGCCGCTGCTGCGGCGACCCGACCTGCTGCGCAGCCTCATCAGCTACTGGCACGACCACCCCGCGCTCTCCTACCTGTTCACGGGCCTGTTCATCGGCCCGACCAGCCAGGCGCCGCGCGTGGACGAGGCGCGCGACGACACACTGCACGAACTGGAGGTGGCGTTCGCGCAGTTCCCGCCGCCCGGGCAGTCATGCCCGCCGTGGCTCGTCGACCGCCTGCTGCGCAACCTGCTGGTGGATGTCACCGGAAATACGCATCGCGCCGAGTTCTGCATCGACAAGCTCTATTCG
>CAYOJP010000435.1:0-2869 GCA_964404305.1 uncultured Gammaproteobacteria bacterium | reverse complement strand
TGGACCTCGACCGCTTCAAGGCCGTCAACGACAGCCTCGGCCACGGCGCCGGCGACCGGCTGCTGGTGGCGGTGGCCGAGCGCCTGCGCGGCTGCGTCCGCGATTCCGATACCGTTGCCCGCCTCGGCGGCGACGAGTTCACGGTCGTGCTCGAGGAGGTGCCGAGCGTGGAGGGCGTCACCATCGTCGCCCAGAAGATACTCAAGTCCATGACGGCGCCCTTCCTGGTCGATGGCCACGAGCTGTACGTGACACCCAGCATCGGCATCACCCTGTATCCGCACGACGACCGCCAGATCGACGAGCTGCTGAAGAACGCCGACACGGCGATGTACCTGGCCAAGGAGCAGGGCCGCAACAACTACCAGTTCTACCGCCCCGATCTGCACGCCCGCTCGCTGGACCGCTTCGAGCTCGAGGCCAAGCTGCGCCTCGCCCTGGAGCGCGAGGAGTTCATCCTGCACTACCAGCCCAAGATCGACGTGCGGAGCGGGCGCATCGTCGGGGTGGAGGCACTGGTGCGCTGGCAGCCGCCGGACCAGAAGGGGCTCATCTCGCCGGCGCGCTTCATCCCGCTCGCGGAGGAGACCGGTCTCATCGTCCCGCTCGGCGAATGGGTATTGCGCGAAGCGGCGCGGCAGGCGCGCACCTGGCGTCGCGCGGGCATCGAGGGGCTGAGCATCGCGGTGAACCTCTCGCCGCGGCAGTTCCGCCAGGCCAACCTGCCGGCGGCGATTGCCGCAGCGCTCGACGCCGCCGGGGTGGAGCCCGCCGCGCTCGAGTGCGAGATCACCGAGACCCTGCTCATGGAGGATACCGCCTCTTCCAGCGCGGCGCTGGCGGCGCTCAAGGAACGCGGCATCCGCATCTCGGTCGACGACTTCGGCACCGGGTACTCCTCGCTCAGCTACCTGAAGCGCTTCCCGATCGACACCCTGAAGATCGACCAGTCGTTCGTCCGCGACATCACCACGGACGCCGACGATGCCGCCATCGCCTCGGCGGTGATCGCGCTCGCCCACAGCCTGCGGCTGCGCGTCGTGGCCGAGGGCGTGGAAACGGCCGGCCAGCTCGACTTCCTGCGGGAGCGCGGCTGCGATCTGGCCCAGGGCTACCTGTTCAGCCGTCCGGTGCCAGCCGAGGCCATCGTCTCCCTGCTGCATGCCGAGACGCTCGTGGCCACCGCGTCACGGCCCCGTGCCGGCACCGCGCCGTCCCTCGTCCTGCCGCTCGCCCTGCGCGCCTGAGCCGCGCGGGCCTGTCGGCCGGCCCGCGCGGTACGGTAAGATCGCGGCTTCCCCCGAAGGATGCCGTACTGCGCGCCATGGCCGAGATCACCAGCCTCATCAATCGCCTGAAGGACCTTCGCGGCCGCGTCGACCTGCTTCGGAGGTCACTTTGACTACGATACCAAGCGCGAACGCCTGGTCGAGGTAGCACGGGAACTCGAGGACCCGCGCATCTGGGACACGCCCGAACGGGCCCAGGAACTCGGCCGCGAGCGCGCGGCGCTCGAGCGCTCCGTCGGCGTCCTCGGCGATCTCGACCGCCAGCTGGGGGACTCGTCCGACCTTGTCGACCTGCTGCGCGAGGAGAACGACGAGGACACCTCCGAGGCCGTGGCCGCGGACCTGGAGGCGCTCGACGCGGCGCTCGCCGACCTCGAGTTCCGGCGCATGTTCTCCGGCGAGATGGACTCCCACCCGGCCTTCCTCGATATCCAGGCCGGCGCCGGGGGCACCGAGGCGCAGGACTGGGCCGAGATGCTCCTGCGCATGTACCTGAAATGGGGCGAGAAGAACGGCTTCAGGACCGAGCTGCTGGAAGCCTCCGCGGGCGAAGTGGCCGGCATCAAGAGCGCGACCGTGCGCTTCGAGGGCGAGTACGCCTACGGCTGGCTGCGCACCGAGACCGGCGTCCACCGGCTGGTCCGCAAGTCGCCGTTCGACTCCGACAACCGGCGCCACACCTCTTTCGCCGCCGTCTTCGTCTCCCCGGAGGTCGACGACGACATCAACATCGAGATCAACCCGGCGGACCTGCGCGTGGACACCTACCGCGCCTCCGGCGCCGGCGGGCAGCACGTTAACAAGACCGACTCGGCCATCCGCATCACCCACCTGCCGACGAACACCGTGGTCGCCTGCCAGATGGAGCGCTCGCAGCACAAGAACCGCGCGCAGGCGATGAAGATGCTGAAGGCCAAGCTGTACGAGCTGGAGGTGCAGAAGCGCAATGCGGCGAAGCAGGCACTGGAGGATTCCAAGGCCGACATCGGCTGGGGCAGCCAGATCCGCTCCTACGTGCTCGATCAGTCGCGAATCAAGGATCTGCGGACCAACGTCGAGGTGGGCAACACGCAGGCGGTACTCGACGGCGATCTCAACCCGTTTATCGAGGCGAGCCTGAAGGCGGGACTGTAAGCAGGAGCGACATGAGCCAGGACGACGAGAACAGTCTCATCGCGCAGCGGCGGGCCAAGCTCGCCGTGCTGCGTACCCGCGGCAACGCGTTTCCGAACGATTTCCGCCGCGACGCGCTCGCCGCGGAGATCCTCGCCCGGCACGACGCCGACGACGGTGACGCGCTTGCGGCGAAGGCGGTGGCAGTCTCGATCGGCGGGCGGCTGATGACCCGCCGTGTCATGGGCAAGGCGGCGTTCGCACACGTGCAGGACTCGTCCGGGCGGATCCAGATCTACGTCCGGCGCGAGGACGTGGGCGCGGAGTCCTACGAGGCGTTCAAGGACTTCGACCTCGGGGACGTGCTCGGCGTGGAGGGCGTCTTGTTCCGCACGCGCACGGGCGAGCTGTCCGTGCAGGCGCGCGCGGTGCGGCTGCTGGTGAAGTCGCTGCGCCCGCTGCCGGAG
>CAYOJP010000434.1:0-2877 GCA_964404305.1 uncultured Gammaproteobacteria bacterium | reverse complement strand
TGACCACCCGGATGCCGGCCAGCATCGCCTCGCGGGCGACCAGCACCAGCCGCTTGGCCAGCACCGGTGGCTCGCCGACGAAGAACATCTTGCTGGTGTCGCCGTGGAAGCCGTCCTTGATGACGGTGATGTCCACGTTGACGATGTCGCCGGGCTTGAGGACGCGGTCGCCCGGGATGCCATGGCAGACGACGTGGTTGACCGAGGTGCAGATCGACTTGGGGAACCCGTGGTAGTCGAGCGGGGCCGGCACGACGCCCTGCACGTTCACCATGTAGTCGTGGCACAGGCGGTCGAGTTCCTCGGTGCTGACACCGGGGCGGACGTGGGGGCCGATCATATCGAGGACAGCGGCCGCCAGCTTCCCGGCCACCCGCATTTTCTCGATCTGGTCGGGGGTCTTGATGGTGACCGGCATGGGAGGGGCGCGCTGCCTGGACGCGCGTTGTTGCGCGCAGCCGGCTATGGTATAAAGCGCGCGCCCCGGTGGCAAACCGGGGTCGCGCCGGCCGATGGCCGGGCGGAGCGGCGAGCAGGCCCTCGGGCCGGCCGCCAAATTCAGCCGCGCGTCGCAAGACTGCATCCGGGTGCCCCGCAGGCCGCTGGCCGAGGGGTCGATGCAGGGACGCGCGGCCGTCCAACCCGGAGCGACGCGTGCGCCAGGCGCACGGCGTCGCCAGGAGCATAGCCATGGCTGCCGTCACCATGCGCCAGATGCTCGAGGCTGGTTGCCATTTCGGCCACCAGACCCGCTTCTGGCACCCCCGCATGGCTCCCTACATTTTCGGGGAGCGCAACAAGATCCACATCATCAACCTCGAGCGCACGCTGCCCCTGTTCGTCGAGGCCGTCAACTACCTGGGCACGCTCGCCGCGCGTCGCGGCATCATCCTGTTCGTGGGCACCAAGCGCAGCGCGCAGGAAACCGTGCGCATCGAGGCCGAGCGCTGCGGGATGCCGTACGTCAACCGGCGCTGGCTCGGCGGCATGCTCACCAACTGGCGCACCGTGCGCCAGTCGATCAAGCGCCTGAAGGATGCCGAGGCGACCGAGGAGAGCGGCGCGCTCGCGCGTCGCACCAAGAAGGACATCCAGAGCTTCCAGCGCGAGAAGTCCAAGCTCGATCGCAGCCTGTCCGGCATCAAGGGCATGGATGGTCTGCCCGACGCGCTGTTCGTCATCGACGTCGGCTACGAGAAGAACGCGGTCGCCGAGGCCCGGCGCCTGGGCATCCCGGTCGTGGGAGTGGTGGACACCAACCACAGCCCGGAGGGGATCGACTACGTGATTCCCGGCAACGACGACGCCATCCGGGCGATTCAGCTGTACGCGCAGAGCGTGGCCGATTCGATCCTCGACGCGCGTTCCTCCATCCTCGAGGCCGCAGCCGCGGCCGGCGACGAGTTCATCGAGCTCGACGAGCGCGGCGAGCTGATCGGCGAGGGCGACAGTCGCAAACCGGGCGCGCGCCGCAAGGCAGGGCCGGCCAAGAAGAAGGCGTCGGTACCCGTGGCCCGGATCGCGAAGAAGCCCGCGCGGGGCGCGGCCGGCGCGGAAGGCGAGGCGCCCGAAGCGGATGCCGCTGCGGGTGCGGATGTCGCGGCGGGTGCGGAGGGCGGCGGGGCCTGAGGGCCCGGCCGTCATTCCCCCGGCAGCGCGAGGAGAACAGTCATGGAGATCACCGCCGCACTCGTCAAGGAACTGCGCGAGCGGACCGGGGCCGGCATGATGGAGTGCAAGAAGGCCCTCACCGAGGCCAACGGTGACATCGAAGCCGCCATCGAGCTGATGCGCAAGAGCGGCGCGGCCAAGGCCGCCAAGAAGGCCGGTCGCGTGGCGGCCGAAGGCGCGATCCTCGCGGCAAGCTCCGGCGATGGCCGGGTGGTGGCGCTGGTCGAGGTGAACAGCGAGACCGATTTCGTGGCGAAGGACCCGGGCTTCCGGGCCTTTGCCGAAGGGGTGGCGGCGACGGTCGTCGCCCGGCGCCCGGCGGACGTGGCCGCGCTCGGCGCGTTGTCGCTGCCCGGGGGCGAGGCCATCGAGGTCGCCCGCACCGCGCTCGTGACCAGGATCGGCGAGAACATCGGCGTGCGCCGGTTCTCGATCATCGAGCGCAGCGGCGACCACCTCGGCGTCTACCTGCACGGCAACCGCATCGGCGTGGTGGTGGACCTGCGCGGCGGCGACGAGGCGCTCGCGCGCGACATCGCCATGCACGTGGCGGCCGCCAGGCCGGTCTGCATCGACGAGACCGGCGTGCCGCAGGACCTCGTCGCCAAGGAGCGCGAGATCTTCGCCGCGCAGGCGCAGGAGTCGGGCAAGCCGCCGGAGATCGTCGAGAAGATGATCGGCGGTCGCATCCGCAAGTTCGTCGACGAAATCACCCTCGTCGGCCAGTCGTTCGTCAAGGATCCCGAGACGAGCGTCGGCAAGCTCCTGAAGTCGCGAGGCGCCACGGTTGCGGCCTTCCACCGCTACGAGCTGGGCGAGGGCGTGGAGAAGAAGGAGGCGGATTTCGCGGCCGAGGTCATGGCGCAGGTCCGGGAGGCGGGCGGCTGAGCCGCCCCCCGTACAGCAGCGCACCCGTGGCGACCCGCGGCAAAGCCACCGACGAGGCGGCCCACCGGCGGGTGCTGGTGAAGCTGTCCGGCGAGGCCCTCATGGGCACCGGGGAGTACGGGATCGAGGCCGCAGTCCTCCAGCACATCGCGACCGAGGTCAAGGGCCTCACCGCCGACAAGGTGCAGGTCGCGCTCGTGATCGGCGGCGGCAACATCGTGCGCGGCGCGGGCCTCGCCGCGACCGGCATGGACCGGGTCACCGCCGACCAGATGGGGATGCTCGCGACGGTCATCAACGCGCTGGCGATCCAGGACG
>CAYOJP010000433.1:0-2884 GCA_964404305.1 uncultured Gammaproteobacteria bacterium | reverse complement strand
TAACGTCGAGCCGGAGCACCCGCTGCCTGGCCGCGGTCAGCCGGCGTCGTGCTGCCGCTCCGGCAACGCGGCCGCGAAGGCCGGATCCTGCGCGCAGCGCGCGTCGATGGCGACCAGCGTCGGGCATCCGGACAGATCGCATGCGAAGCGCCGGGCGTTGTAGAGCTGCGGCACCAGGCAGATGTCCGCCAGTGTCGGGCGCTCGCCGTGGCAGAACGCGCCGGTCGCCGGGTGCCCGGTGACCAGCGCTTCCAGGGCGCGCAGCCCGCGCTCGACGTGGTAGCGGTACCAGCGCATCCGCCCTGCCTCGTCCACGCCGTAGAACTCCCGCAGCATTCCGGTGACGGCCGGGATCGCGACGGGGTGGATGTCGCAGGCGACGACGTTCGCCAGCGCCCGCACCCGCGCTCGCCCGGCGGGATCGGCCGGCAGCAGCGGCGGTTGCGGCACCGTCTCCTCCAGGTACTCCAGGATCGCCATGGACTGAGTGACGATGGTGCCGTCGTCCAGGACCAGCGCCGGCACGTAGCCCTGCGGATTCACGCCGTCGACATAGCCGGGCGGCCGCGCGATGCCCGGGCGCAGGTTGACGGACTCGTGCTCGCAGGGGATGCGCTTCAGCGCGAGCCCGATGCGCACGCGGTAGGCCGCGGAGGAGCGCCAGTAGCCGTAGAGTTTCATGGGTGGCGTCCCACTGCTCAGGCCGGACCGGCGCCGAGCAGGCTCCGTGCACCGTCGACGATTTCGCGCACGATCCCCCCGGCCGGCTGCACGCGGTCGATGGCGGCGACCGACTCGCCCGCGTAGAGCGCCATGGCCTCGACATGGCCGGTCGCGCCGCGGGTGGGCGGGAAGACCGACAGGCGCTGGATCTCCAGCACCTGCCCGTTGACGGGCGCGGTCCCGACGATCCCGTCGGGCAGGGCCTGCGCCGCGGCGACTGCCGAGCGCAGCACGCGGTGCGGCGCGTCCGGCCAGAGCACGGAAAAGGCTTCGGTCAGGACGGTGTCCTCGGGCCGGGCGGCGACGAGGCGCGCGACGTAGTCCTCGTGTGCGGCGGACTCGGCCGCCGCCACGAACCGCGTGCCGACGCGCACCCCGGCACCGCCCGCGGCGAGCACCGCGGCGAGTCCGCGCGCCGAGCCCACGCCGCCGGCCGCCAGCACCGGGATGCGGACCCGATCGAGCACCTGCGCGAGGAGCTGCAGCGTGCCGACGACCCCGCGCACGTGGCCGCCCGCCTCCACGCCCTGCGCGATGATGAAATCGCAGCCCGCGGCGGCGGCGCGCTCGGCCTCGGCGAGCGAGCCCGTCTGCCAGGCTGCGAGAGCGCCGCCCGCGTGCACGCGCGCCACCAGCGTCGCGTCCGGCTCCCCGTAGAAGAATTCCACGACCCGCGCGCGGGTCGCCGCGGCATCGACGCAGTCGAGGTCGAGGAACGGCATGAGGAAGTTGACGCCGAACGGCGCCGCGGTCGCGCGTCCGACGCGTTCGAGCAGATCGATAAGGCCCGCGGCCGGCAGCAGCGAGCCGGACACCATGCCCAGGCCACCCGCATCGCTGACAGCCGCGCACAGGGCGGGCGTCGCGATCCCGGGGATGCCCACGGACTGGAGCGGCGCCGGACAGCCGACGAGTCGAGTGAACGCAGTCTGCAGGTCCGCCATCGCTGGCCCTCCACCGTCACGAATGCGCAGGTTGAGCGTTTGCCCGGCGCCCCGCAACTCCGTTGCCGCCACGGCGCCGCCGGCTTACAGTCCGGCCCGCATGCCTCGCCGCCTGCCCGCCACCCGTCCCGCCGCCGCACCGCGGACCGTCGCCGTGCTCGCCTGGCCGGGCATGGAATCCCTCGACGTCACCGGACCGATCTCGGTATTCGCCGGCGCGAACCGGCTGCTGGCCCGGCGTGGCGAGCCGCCGGCCTATGCCCTGACGCTGCTCGGGCCGCGCGCCGGTCCGGTGCCGACGGGCGAGGGTATCGCGATCATCGCCGACCGCGCCTGGCGTGGCCTGCGCCAGGCCCCCGACACGCTGCTCGTCGCCGGCGGCCCCGATGTCGAGGGCGTGCTCGCGGATGTGGCGCTGATCGCGTGGCTGCGGCGCATCGCTCCCCGCGTGCGCCGGATCGGATCGGTCTGCAGCGGTGCCTTCCTGCTCGCCGAGGCGGGCCTGCTCGACGGCCGGCGCGCGACGACGCACTGGGCGATGGCCGCGCTCTTCGCCGCCCGCTATCCGGCAGTGCGCGTCGATGCCGAGCCGATCTACCTGCGCGACGGCGCGGTGTGGACCTCGGCCGGCGTGACGGCGGGGATGGACCTCGCCCTCGCGCTGGTCGAGGAGGACTGCGGCCGCGATCTCGCCCTGCAGGTCGCCCGCGCCCTCGTACTCTACCTGCGCCGGCCGGGCGGCCAGTCGCAGTTCAGCACGCTGCTCGCCACGCAGGCCGCCGAGCGCAGTCCGATCGCCGCCCTGCAACTGTGGCTGCGCGACCACCTTGCCGAAGCACTGCCGGTGGAGGTCCTCGCGCAACGGGCGGCGATGAGCCCGCGCAACTTCGCGCGGGTGTTCCGCGCCGAGACGGGCCTGCCGCCGGCGCGGTTCGTCGAGCGCCTGCGCGTGGAGGAGGCCCGCCGGCGCCTGGAGCAGACGCAGGACGGCGTGAAGGCGATAGCCGGCGCGTGCGGCTTCGGCACCCCGGAGACCATGCGCGCGGCGTTCCTGCGCAACCTCAGGGTGCCGCCGTCGACCTACCGTACGCGGTTCGAGGCGCGGGACGGCGGCGGGCGCGCCGTTCGCGGCTGAAGCCGACGCGCTGACCAGCGCCTATAAAGCAGAGCGGAAATGTCGATCACTCCGGCCGGCGCCGATGCCGGGCGGGTCCGCC
>CAYOJP010000432.1:0-2901 GCA_964404305.1 uncultured Gammaproteobacteria bacterium | reverse complement strand
GCACCACGCCAACTTCTACGGCACGATGCCATCGCCGAACATCATCGCCGCGATGCTGATCCAGCGCACGACGCACATCCCGATCGGCGTCATCGGCAACGCGATCCCGCTGCACGGTAACCCGTTGCGCGTCGCCGAAGAGATCGCGATGCTCGACGTCATCTCCGGCGGGCGCATGATCTCCGGCTTCGTGCGCGGCATCGGCTGCGAGTACTTCAACAACGGCGTCAATCCCGGCGACTCGGTCGAGCGCTTCGACGAGGCTCACAACCTCATCGTCAAGGCCTGGACCGACGACGGGCCGTTCACCTGGCAGGGTGAGCACTTCTACGTCCCGAACGTGAACCCGATCCCGCGGCCGCTGCAGAAGCCGCACCCGCCGATCTGGATACCCGGCCAGGGCTCGCTCGAGACGCTGCAGTTCGTGGCCCGGCACCGCTACACGTACGTGACGGTGTTCTCGCCGATGTGGTTCACGAAGATGGCCTTCGACGGCCTGCGCGAGGAGTGCCGCCGGCTCGGCTACGAGGCCCCCAAGAGCATGTTCAACGCCTGCGTGCCGACCTACGTGGCCGAGACCGATGCCCAGGCACACCGCGAGGCGAAGGCGCACCTGTCGTGGATCTTCAACACCGGACTGAAGATTCCCGAGCACATCTTCTTCCCGCCCGGCTACATGACCACCAGGTCGTTCCGCAACTTCGTCAGCGCGCTGAAGAAGGGCAAGGTGAAGCCCCAGTTGCAGCTCACGTACGACGAGATGCTGAAGGACCGCTACATCATCGTCGGCTCGCCGGAGACGGTGAAGAACCAGCTCGGTGAGTACTGCGACCAGGTCGGGGCCGGCGGCATCATGGCCGCGGGCGCGTCCTACGGGCCGATGCCGCACTGGATGGTCATGAAGAACATGCAGATCTTCGCCGAGGACGTGATGCCCGCGTTCCGCGAAGCCGACGGCAAGCCGGACCACCTGCGACTGGAACCGCCGGCGCCGCGCACACACGCCGAATTCGCGGCCATCAACGGCCGGCCGGCGGAGCCGGCTCGGTCGATCGTCACCGGCAGCGACCAGCTGATCGATCACCGGGTGTCGCACCTGCCCGAGGTGATCGATGCGACGAAGCGCCCGAAGGGGGACGGTGCTCCTCGCGAACGGCTCGCCTCGTGAGCGTCCGGGAGGGTCCGCCGGACCTTCCCGGGAGACGCCCGCACATGGACGTGCGGGCCGCGCGCCGCCGGCTCAGAGGCCGGCGATGACGTCCGCCCAGCGCTCCATCATCTCGTCCTCGTGCCCGGGGACGACCTGGTAGATGACCTGCCGGTAGCCCGCGTCGCGCATGCCGCGCAGTCGCTCGATCAGTTGCGCGCGGGTGCCGGTGAGGGTCAGGCCGCCGATGGCCCGCGCGTTGATGTGCGTCTCCTCCGGCCGCAGGAACATCAGGTGCCCGCGGTGGTTGGACAGGTAGCGGGCATCGACCGGCTGGTAGGCCTGGTAGACCTTGCGGTAGGCGTCGAGCTCGGCCTGGAACGGAAACTGATCCCGCGTCAGGGCGATCGAGCCGAACTCGTCCTGCTCGACCATGTTGTGGAACACGATGGCGGCCATCGGGCCGGCCTGCGCCCGAGCCCGCGGGCTGTCGGCCGCCTCGTTTTCGGCGAGCACGCACCCTGCGCTGATGAGGGCGGGGTAGAGCTCGGCGGGCCCGCGACCGCAGTCCTGCCAGGCGGCGCGCATGTCGGCGAGATCGGCGGCTTCGGCTTCCGGGTAGGTCGCGGTGCCGATCCAGCCCGCGCCCAGCCGCGCGGTCAGGCGCCGCGCCTTCGGTCCGAACGCCGAGACGAAGGTCGGGATCGGATCGCGCAGGTTGATCAATTCCAGTTCGGGGTTGAGGAACCGGACCTTGCGGGCGCTGCCCTCGCCGCTCCACTCGATGGTCTCGCCCCGCAGCAGGGCCTCGACCTCGCGCACGTAGGTTTCCATGCGTCCCAGGGTCACCGGCGGCAAGCCCAGCGTGCGCCGGGCGGTGAAGCCGGTGGACACACCGAAGACGACGCGGCCGGGCGCGAGCGCGTTCAGGGAGGCGAGGCCGCTGGCGGCAACCGGCGAGATGCGACCCGAGGGAATCAGCACGCCCGTGCACAGCCGGATGCGTGACGTCTGCATCGCCGCCGCGCCCATCGCGACGAAGATCTCGGCGTTCAGCAGGGGCGTGTCGAAGAACCATGCGTCGTGGAAGCCCAGCGTCTCGGCACGCTTCGCCGTCTCCCAGCTGCGCGCCCCGGTCGGTATCGCGATGCCGAATTCCATCATCCGCTCCCCGTGTCGAATCGGCGCCGTCGCGGCGCCCCGCGCAAGTTAGGCGATTGCAGCCGGGGCGGCAAGGTCGCGCCGGTGCCCGGTGCCGGCGTGGTCGGGAGTGATGTTGCAGCGCGGCCCCGTCTCGATCGCCTGCCGGCGCGGGACTATGCTCAACGGGTGCACGCCGATCGCGACCCCGCGGCGGCCGCAGTTCCTGCACCCGATCCGGGAGACGCGTGATGAAGCATTCCCTCAACGAGCAGATCCTGGCCCGCAAGGCGGCCGCGACGCCGCGCGGTGTCGGCGTCATGGCGCCGTTCTTCGCGGCGCGCGCGGAGGGGGCGGAAATCTGGGACGTCGAAGGGCGCCGCTACATCGACTTCGCCGGCGGCATCGCCGTGATGAACGTCGGCCACGGCCACCCGCGGATCAGGGCCGCGCTGCAGGCCCAGCTCGATGCGTTCGTGCACACCTGCTACCAGGTGGTCCCCTACGAGAGCTACGTCGCCCTGGCCGAAAAGCTCAATGCCCTGACGCCGGGGGCGTTCGCCAAGAAGACCGCGCTCTTCTCCACCGGCGCCGAGGCGATCGAGAACGCGGTG
>CAYOJP010000431.1:1092-2903 GCA_964404305.1 uncultured Gammaproteobacteria bacterium | reverse complement strand
GCGCCCGGGCGCGTCAGCCACGCGGATCGATGGGGGTAATGCGGCCGCGGGCGCGCTCGACCATCTCGGCGACCTCCAGGCACAGATCCTCGCGGAACGGCTGCCCGATGATCTGCACCGCCTGCGGCAGGCCCGCGCCCACGCCGACCGGCACGACCACGACCGGCAGGCACAGCAGGTTCAGCGCCACGAGCAGGCGCTGCGCGTCCATGATGGCCCGGGTGTGGGCGGCGTCGATGATGTCCTCCCCGACCTTGAACGGCGGGCTGCAGGACACCGGCCCGAGCACGATGGGAAAGCGCTCCATGAAGGCTAGCCAGTCGCGCAGCAGCGCGGTGCGCTCCGCCAGCGCCTGCGCGTAGCCCTCCCGGTCGAGCGTCGGCACGAACGACTCGGTCAGCTCCAGGGAGCGCACCGCGTCGTCCGACACGAACTGCTTGAGCAGCGGCATCATCAGCGTGCGCACCTCGGTGAACAGGATGCGCCGCCACAGCTCGCAGGCCTCCGGCACCCGCGGCGGGTCGACCTCCTCCACCGCGCAGCCGGCGTTGGCGAGCGCATCGGCGGCGGCGCGGACGCCCGCGGCCACCTGCGGATCGACGCCCAGTCCGCCGGGGTTGGTCGTTACCGCGACGCGCAGCGGCCAGGCGGGCGGCGGTCCGTCGAGCGGCGCCGGCACCCACCAGGGATCACGCCAGTCCGGGCCCGACATCGCCCTCCAGGCGGTGCGCAGGTCCTCCACTTCGCGGGCCATCGGCCCTTCCACGTACATGAGCTGGAACGAGGGCGGCAACTCGTGGGGCTGGTTGGCCGACGCCCGCGCGATGCGGCCCAGCGTGGGCTTGAGCGAACAGATGCCGTTGGCGAGCGCCGGGTAGCGCAGCGAGCCGCCGACGTCGTTGCCGAGGCCGAGCGGGCCCATGCCGGCTGCCAGGGCCGCGGCCGCGCCGCCGCTGGAGCCGCCAGGCACGCGGATTGCGTCCCAGGGATTCCGCGTCACGCCATGCAGGCTCGAGTCGCTGTGCCAGCGCAGGGCGAAGTCCGGCATGTTGGTCGCCGCAAACGGAATCGCCCCGGCGGCGCGCAACTGCGCCACTACCGGCGCATCCACGCCGATCACGTTGTTCGCCAGTCCCGGCACGGCCTGCGTGGTGGGCCAGCCGGCAATGTCGATGTTCACCTTCACGGTGAGGGGCACGCCGTGCAGTGGCCCGAGCGGCAGGCCGCGGGCGACGGCATGGTCCGCCGCGGCCGCGGCGGCGCGGGCCTCCTCGGCATGGACGGCGACGATCGCGTTGACCTTCGGGTTGACCGCCGACACCCGCGCGAGCACGGCTTCCAGCGCCGCGGTCGCCGTCAGCTCGCGGCGCCGGATCCGCGCGGCCAGCGCGGCCGCCCCCAGTTGCCACACCTCGTTCATGCCCGACCTCCCCGCGCAGCCGCCCGGCCGATGGCCGCCGGGCGTTTGCTATCATGCCGCCAGCCGCTCCGCCTTGCACGCGCCATGACCGACATCCCCACGTTGCGCCGCATCCTCGCCAACTACCGCCGGGTGGCGGTGGTCGGGCTGTCCGCGAACTGGTACCGGCCGAGCTATTTCGCGGCTCGCTACCTCGTCGAGCACGGCTTCCAGGTCACGCCTGTCAACCCGAACTACACGGAGGTGATGGGCCTGACCTGCTACCCGGACCTGCGCGCGATCCCGCACCCGGTCGACGTGGTCGACCTGTTCCAGCGCGCCGAGGCCGTCGCGCCGTTCGTGGAGGACGCGATCGCCACCGTGTTCGGCTCATCGAACGACGAAGGGACCA
>CAYOJP010000431.1:0-1082 GCA_964404305.1 uncultured Gammaproteobacteria bacterium | reverse complement strand
GGTCAACGAGGCGGCGGCACGGCGCGCGCGCGCAGCCGGCCTGGAGGTGGTGATGGACCGCTGCATGAAGATCGAGTACGCGCGGCTGTTCGGCGGCCTGTCGTGGTGCGGCGTGAACACTGGCGTCATCTCGGCGAAGCGCCCGCTGTGGGTGACGAGGTGAGGGGCGGGACCGCATCCTGTCCCCGCGCATGCGCACTTAGACCAGCATATGCCTGACCGCCAGTTCGGCTTCGAGACGCTGTGCCTGCACGCCGGCCAGGTGCCCGACGCGGCGACCGGCGCGCGCGCGGCGCCGATCTACCAGACGACGTCCTTCGTGTTCGACAGCGCCGACCACGCGGCGAGCCTGTTCAACCTGCAGACCTTCGGCAACGTCTACAGCCGGATGATGAATCCGACGGTGGCGGTATTCGAGGAGCGCATGGCCGCGATCGAGGGCGGCCGCGCCGCGCTCGCCACCGCCTCGGGCATGGCGGCGCAGATGACGGCCCTGCTGACGCTGCTGCAGGCCGGCGATCACCTGGTGAGCGCGGGCACGCTGTACGGCGGCACGTACTCGCAGTTCGACGTGACCTTCCGCCGCTTCGGCATCGACGTCACCTTCGTGCCGCCGGACGACCCGGGCAACTTCCGCCGCGCGATCAACGGGCGCACGAAGGCCGTCTACGCCGAGACGATCGGCAACCCGCTCGGTAACGTGCTCGACCTCGCCGCGGTGGCGCAGGTCGCGCACGAGGCCGGCCTGCCCCTCGTCATCGACAACACCTTCGCCTCGCCTTACCTGTGCCGCCCGATCGAGCACGGCGCCGACATCGTCGTGCACTCGGCGACCAAGTTCATCGGCGGGCACGGCACGACCATGGGCGGGATCCTGGTGGAGTCAGGGAAGTTCCCTTGGGACAACGGCCGCTTCCCGGGCATGACCGAGCCGTCCGCCGGCTACCATGGCGTGCGCTTTTACGAGACCTTCGGGGACTTCGGCTTCACGATGAAGGCGCGCATGGAGACGCTGCGCTCGCTCGGGCCCACGCTCTCGCCGCTGTCGGCGTTCCTGCTGCTGCAGGGCCTGGAGACCCTGC
>CAYOJP010000430.1:0-2909 GCA_964404305.1 uncultured Gammaproteobacteria bacterium | reverse complement strand
GGAGCTTCGCACCAACGCCAGAGCAGCGCTCCTGCAGGAGCGGCTTCCGCCGCCGCTCAGACCAGCAGCGCGGCGACGATGCCCGTGATGAAGATGCCATCGAAGGTACCGGCGCCGCCGATGGCGGCGATCGGCACGCCCAGTCCGCGCAGGTCGCGCAGTCGCAGCAGATCGGCGCCGATCAGCACGCCACAGGTACCGGCGACGTAGGCGAGCGCGGCGCGGTCGTCCCCGCCCAGCGCGATGCCGGCGGCGGCGGCGGCGAGCGGTGCCACGAACAGCGGCACGGCGATGCCCAGTCCGCGCACCGGGCGGCTGATCCAGCGCGTGAGCGCCGCGACCGCCGCGACCGCCGCGAGCAGTGCCGGCAGCGGGATCGAACTGGCGCTCAGGAGATAGGCGGAAAACACGATCGGAATCACGCCGCCGCCGACGTTGACCGCGAGCAGGGTGCGCTCGGCGGTGTAGGGCTGCACGGGCCGCAGGAGGCTGCCGAACTCGTGCGAGCCGTCCAGCCACTCGACGTCGTTGTCGATGCGCCAGAGCGGCAGGTTGATGAGGCTGCCGGCGAGCGAGGCGCCGAGCAGCGCATAGGCTGCCAGCGGCGACAGGCCGAGCTTGGCGAAGGCGTAGCCGGCGATCTGCAGGCTCAGGAGGAGGACGAGGCCCGCGAACAGGACCACGAAGATCGCGAGGCGCAGGGGATCGAACACGAAGCGCATGGCGGGTTCCGCAGCTGGCAGCGCCGGTAGCGGCGTGCGGCAATCATACCGGAACCCGGGCGCGCCTTTCGGGGGCGGCCGCAGACCGCTCAGTTGCGGATGCCCGTCGTCGCAACCGTTCCCGGACCGGGATGCGCCGCAACCGGGGCGCCGACTGCGAGGATGCCGGAGAGAAAGCGCAGGCCGGCCGTCGGTCCCGCCGCGGCCGTCATCGAGAGCGCGCCACAGGCGAGCAGTGCGCAGAGCGCACGCCGGGTGGCGGGGAGGAGGAGGGCACGATACGGCACGGTTCGTCTCCACTCGACTGCTCACGGCCCCGCTGCCGGTCACCCGGTGGCGGTACTGCCGTGCAGGCCTGCCGGTTCCCGCCGGCTCGCCTCCCTCTCCCGACACGAAGTGAAACAGGTTTCTTGCATTTGTTTTGTTACAAATCGTTGCCGCTGCGACCTGCTGCTCAGAACCGGCACTGCAGCCGCGGGGCGCGATCGACGGCACGCGGGCAGCCCGCCCGCAGGCGCCGGGAGGACCGGGCTGCACGGACCCGGTTCGCGCGACGAAGCCCTTGACCCCGCTGCACTTCCCCCCGGCGGCAGGCCATACTGACCTGCCGTCACCCTCCGGGTCGCTGCCCGCCTCGATGCTCGACCGCCTCGTCCTGCGTACCGGCCTGCCGCGCACGGTGGTGGTGCTGTCGGTCGTCTCGCTGCTGAACGACTCGGCCAGCGAGATGATCACGCCGCTGCTGCCGGTGTTCCTCACGGCAACGCTCGGCGCCGGCCCGGCCATCGTCGGGCTCGTCGAAGGCGTCGCGGAGACGGCCTCCGGGCTGCTCAAGCTGCTCTCCGGCTGGCTCGCGGATCGCGGCTGGAACGCCAAGCGGCTGGTCGTGGGCGGCTACACGGTGTCGAACTGCACGCGGCCACTGGTCGCCTTCGCGCTCGGCTGGACGTTCGTCCTCGCCATGCGCTTCCTCGATCGCGTCGGCAAGGGTTTGCGCACGGCGCCGCGCGACGCGCTGATCGCCGCCGCGGTACCGGAGAGCCAGCGCGGGCGCGCCTTCGGCTTCCATCGCGGCATGGACCACGCCGGCGCGATGCTCGGTCCGCTGTTCGCTTTCGCACTCATCGCGCTCGGGGCGGACCTGTCGCAGGTGTTCCTCGCCTCGATGATCCCGGGGGCGGCGGTGCTGCTGCTGCTCGTGCTCGGGCTGGAACACCAGGCGCCGGCACTCGCCCCGGCCCGGCCGCCGGCGTTCCGCTGGGCCGCGCTCGATGCGCGCCTGCGGGGCCTCATCGTCGCCTCCGGGGGACTGGCGCTCGCGACGGTGCCGGAGGCATTCCTGATCGTCTGGGCGACGGTGCAGGGGCTCGACGCGCTGTGGGTGCCGCTGCTGTGGTCGGCCGCGCACGTGGTCAAGACCGCGGTCGCCATCCCGGCCGGCGCGCTGTCCGATCGCATCGGCCGGCTGCCCGTCGTGCTGGCCGGCTGGACGTTGCGCGTGCTCTGCCTCGCCGCGATCGCGTTCGCAGGCCCCGGGACGGGGCTCGTGTGGCTGCTGTTCTTCGCCTACGCCGCGGCGCTCGCCGCCACCGAGGGCGCCGAGAGCGCGCTGATCGGCGACCACGCACCCGCGAACCTGAAAGGCACCGCGTTCGGCGTGTACCACCTGGTCCGCAGCCTGGTCGCGCTGCCGGGCGCGTTCCTGTTCGGGGTGCTCTGGGAGCAGGTATCGATGCCCGCGGCGTTCCTGGCGGCGGCCGTGCTCACGGCGGTCTCCGCACTGGCGCTGGTGATCTTCGCGCGCCGGCGTGTCGACACCGGAAACGTCTGAAGGCGCCGGGATCGCCAGGGCGTAGCTCCCCCGGGGGTTGGGGCCGATGGCTATCGCGGCTGAAGCCGCTCCTGCAGGAGTCCTGCTCCAGCGCCGAGCGAAGCGCCTGTAGGAGCGGGCTTGCCCGCGATAGCCCTCCCCGGGGTCGACGCCGACGCTATCGCGGCTGAAGCCGCTCCTGCAGGAGTTCTACTCCAGCGCTGAGCGAACGTCTCTGCAGGAGCGGGCTTGCCCGCGATGGTCCTCCCCGGGGGGGGGGGGGGGCCCCCCCCCCAAACGCGGCTGACCCCGCACCTGCGGGCGCACAGCCCCCGCAGCCGCCCCAGATGTTGCAGCAGCGGGCTGTCCGCGGCGGC
>CAYOJP010000429.1:0-2942 GCA_964404305.1 uncultured Gammaproteobacteria bacterium | reverse complement strand
TCGGTGAGGATGCCCGGATACGGCGCCTTGATGACGGTGTAGTCGACCTGCTCGCCCGCCTCGCGCAGCACCGCGCGGGCGGCCTCGAGCTGTGCGCCCGCCGAATCGCGCCGTGCAGTCGCCTCGTCGTACTGGGAACGGGCGACCAGTTGCCGCTCGACCAGATCCGCCGCGCGCTTCCACGCCGCCTCGGCCTCGGCGAACTTCGCCTCGGCGGCCTTCAGATCGGCCTCGGCGCGGCGACGTCCGGATTGCTGCTCGACGTCGGTGAAGCGCACCACGACCTGTCCGGCCTCGACGTAGTCGTTCACGTCGAACGGCAGTTCCACCACCCGGCCGCCGGTCTGCGCCGAGAGCGTCGCCTTGTCTATCGCTTCCACCACGCCGTCCCAGCTGCGCTCGCGGACGGCCTGCTCGGGCTGCACCTGCAGCGTTTCGAGGGCCGGCTCCGCTGCCGGAGCGGCGCCCAGCGCGAACAGGCAGACGGCTGCCCCGGCCAGGCGGCCGGCGACGGGACGGGTGCGTGCGGACATGACGGGCTCTCCTTCGCGGCGCCGGGCACGCCGGCCTCTTTATATCGTGACTGTCTTATATTAGCATGGACGTATATTGTCAATCGGCCGAGCCGATTCCGGAGACTCCGACAATGACCGCAACCACCCGTCCGCGCTCCGCCGGACGCGCCCGTCCGCCGGCCACGCTTGCCACGCAGATGGACGGCAAGGCGGAGGCCGCGGCCGAGCTCCTGAAGGCGATGGCGAACGCACAGCGCCTGCGCGTGCTGTGCCTGCTGGTAGAGCGAGAGCGGTCGGTCGGGGAGATCAACGCGCGGGTGCGGCTCAGCCAGCCGGCGCTGTCGCAGCACCTCGCGGTGCTGCGCGAAACGGGTCTGGTGGAAACCCGCCGGGAGGCGCAGACGGTGTACTACTCGCTCGTGGACGGGCCCGTGCGCGCGCTCATCGGCACGCTGCACGCGGTGTATTGCGGAGCGGCGAAAACCTGAACCGCGGCGGTCCGCACCGGGGCGATTCGGGGGTTGCGCGGATCGTCATGCGCGACCGCCGCCGCTGGTCACCAGACGGCGGCCGGCAATCAGGCCCCCGCCGGGGTCAGACGTACGCGTCCACCAGTCCCAGCCGCAATCGGGGGCGGGCCTGCGGGCGCTCCCCGGCGTCGGCGGGCTCCGCGCGCGAGCGGCCCGAGGATGCGCCCCCGTCGGGTCCGCTCTCGAACGAGCGCTGTCCGCCGTTGGCCTGCGCCGACACGCTCGTGTCTCCCAGCTGGACCCCGGCTTGCGCGAGCATGTCCCGGAGGCGCGGCATCGCCTCCTCGAGCGCCTCGCGGGTCGTGCCGTGCTGGGCGACGAAATGCAGCTGCGCGGTGTCGTCGCGCATCTCCACGCGCACCTCGACCGGTCCGAGCGCGGGCGGATTGAGGATCAGCTGCGCGCTCTGTACCTGCGATCCGACCTGCCACAGTACTTTCGCGCCGAGCGCGTCCCCGAAGTCGGGATCGGTCACGGGCACCGGGACGTGCAGGATGACCTCGCCCGGCCCGCGCGCGGGGCCATCACCGTAACCGGCGACAGCAGGCGCCGGTCCGGACGGCGGCGACACCGCGCTGGCGGCCGGCGCGGCAACCGTTGCGCGCGCGCCGCCCTCGTCGCCCTTCCCGGCTACCGATGCTGCAGCGACATCGGCGAAGCCGGCGGCCGGCTCGGCCGGGGCGCCGGCTTCGCCCGAGAGTGCCGCGAGCGCGCCTCGTGCGGGTTCCTCGCCCAGGACCGCTGCCGCCATCGTCGCGGATGCGGCAGGTGCCGTGGAGGTCGCGATCATGACCGTGGCCGCGGCGCGGGCTGCCCCGCCAGGCGTCTCGGCGCGGGGCGGGCGACCGGCGGCGGCGATCACGTCACGTGGCAAGGCGACGCCGGCGAACGGCAGTGCATTGCCGGCTTCCGGGGCCGCCGCGACCGCTGCGATCTGGGCGGGGTCCGCGGACGATGCCGGCAACAGCGTCGCCGGGTCCCCCTGCGCCAACTCGGCCGGCCCTGCCATCAGCTCGGCGAAATTCGCGGCGGAATCAGAGTCCTCGGGGGGCGCTCCGGATACCGCCGGGGCTGCGCTCGAGGCGGCGGGCGGTACACCGGAAACGGGAGCCTGCGCCACGGAGCCGGAATTGATCGTAGGGATTGCATCAGTCATGGGTTCCTCCGCGCCTCACGCTGCAGGTCGCGTGCCATTACCGGGGCGATTCGCGGCGCCTGCCCGTGGTCCGCGATGTCGGGTCACGAAAACGGCACCCCCGTCCCGTCACAGCGTCACCGGCCGCCAGGGTCGATCGTCGATCTCGCGCTGCTCGCGGGCAATCTCGGTACGCTGCTCGGCGGCGCGGTGACGGCTGACCACCTGGTCGAGGGCCTGCGCGCGCGCGCGCGAGCCCGCCCACATCGCCTGGTTGCGCTCGAAGGCCGTGCGCCGCCGCTGCGACTGCCACTCCAGCTGCACGATCGCCGCATCGAGCTGGGCGAGGAACCGGTGCAGGTCGCGCAGGCGCTGGCCGCCGCCGGAAACCGGCCCGTTCACGAGATCCAGGTACTCCTGGCGTGCGCCGCGCAGTTCGGCGAGCTTTGCTTCCACGCCGTCGAGTTCCCGCCGGCTGGCGGCGCAGGCCGCAGCCGCGGTCTGCTCGGCGCGCTCGGCTATGCGGGTGACGGGAACCAGTCGCTCGGAACGTCTCATCGGCTGCACTCCCCTGTCCTGCTGCTCACGCAGACAGCAGCGTGTAAATGTCGGTCACTCCGGACGGCGCCGGCCATCCGATGGTGGCGCGGCGGGCGCGCTCAGGTGCCATTCGTGACCTGCGCCAGTGCGCGCAGGGAATCTTCCATCGACACCTTCTCGTGCATGTCCTGGCGCAGGAACTCGTTCAGCTTCGGAAAGACC
>CAYOJP010000428.1:0-2972 GCA_964404305.1 uncultured Gammaproteobacteria bacterium | reverse complement strand
CGCAGCAGGCTGCGGTCGGTGCCGAGCGACCGACCGAGCGTCATGCACAGGTGCGTGTGCGCGTTCACGAGGCCGGGCATGACGATGCAGCCGGTGGCGTCGATGCGCTCGCCGGGCGCCGCCTGCGGCGGGGCGCTGCCGGCGCCGACCTGCGCGATCGCGCCGTCGCGGACGAGCACGTAGCCCGGATCCAGGACGGGTTCGCGCGGGTTCCCGGTGATGACGATGCCGCCTTCGATCAGTGCGCTGCGCATGGCGTCGCCCCGCCCGCCTCAGTGGCCGAAGAAGCTGAGCACCTCGCGCTCGAAGTCCGCGCGGTGCTCGACCTGCGCCCAGTGGCCGCAGCGCTGGAAGATGACCATCCGCGCGTTCTGGAAGCGCTTGAGCATCTGCAGGCCGACCTCCAGCGCGCCGCCGCGATCCTCCTGCCCCCAGACGAGCAGCGTCGGGCAGGCGATGCGGGCGAGATCCGGGTACAGGTCGCGCCGGGGCAGGGCGAGCAGGCGCATCTGGCCCGGATCGCGGCTCGCCTCGTAGCGCTCCTTCAGGGTCTCCTCGGTGACCTGGGAGGCGTCGTGCAGCAGGCTTTCCACCAGCCGCTTCATCTTCTCGAGGCTGGGCCCGTCGCCCTGGTAGTAGGTGAAGATGTTGTGCAAGGCCGCCTGCGGCTGCGGCTGGATCACGATGCCGGCGCTCGTCGGCTGGCTGCCGATGAGCACCACGTGCGACATGCGCGCCGGGTTGTGCAGTTCCAGCCCGAGGGCGGCCTGGCCGCCGAGCGAGTTGCCGATGACGTCGAGCTTGCCGGTCACCCCGACGGCGGTGAGGAAGGCGTCGAGAGTCGCGCCCATGAAGTCGAAGAAGTCGGTCGTGCAGCCGTCCGGAAAGCCGGACTTGCCGTAGCCCGGCATGTCGAGCATCAGCATGCGGTAGCGGGGCGCGAACGCGGGGATGTTCTGCTTGAAGTTGCTCCAGGCCGACGCGCCCGGGCCGCCGCCGTGCAGGCACAGGAGCGGCGCGCCCGAGCCCACCTCGTTGTAGTGCAGCTTCATGCCGTTGGCGGTGACGTAGCGGCTCGTCGACCCTTCGGTCGCCGTGGCGATGTCGGAATTCGTGCCGGCCATGGATCTCCCCTCGTTCGGTGACAGCGGACATTAAACAGGCCCGCGCCGTGCCTGGAAAGGGCGCCCGGCCGGCGCCGCCGTTGCAATGGGCCGGCCCGGCCGCTAGCGTACCGTCACCGCAACCGTACCACTCGGAGCCCTGCCATGCCGGACGTCACGCGTACCCTGCTCGACGAGACGCAGCAGCACGTCGACGAGCCGCGCTCCCGCGACACGAGCCGCAAGCCCTGGCAGGCGTGGCTGGACGCCGAATGGGGGTTCCGCAACTACTGGTACCCGGCGGCGCTGACGCGGCAGATCGCCGAGGGCGGGCACCTGAAGATCACGCTGCTGGGCGAGGAGATCCTCCTCACGCGGCAGAAGGGCACGCTCCGCGCCCTCGAGGATCGCTGCGCGCACCGGGGCGTGCGTTTCTCCGCGCGCCCGCTGTTCTACACGCAGGAGACCCTCACCTGCTGGTACCACACCTGGACCTTCGACCTCGAGACCGGCGACCTGCGCACGATCCTCAGTTCGCCGGACTCGAAGATGATCGGCAGGTGCCGCCTGCGCACCTACCCGGTGGCGGAGAAGAAGGGCATCGTGTTCGTGTTCGTCGGCGACATCGAGCCGCCGCCGGTGGAGCGCGATGTCGCGCCGGGGCTGCTCGACGACGATGCGGTCGTCTACTGCTCCGAGCCGTACGTCATCGCCGCCAACTGGCGGCTGGGCTGCGAGAACGGCTATGACCCCGGCCACCAGTTCATCCACAACTGGTCGCCCATGTGCATCGATGCCGGCATGCATACCTCCTACGGGTACACGTCGACCAAGGAGGCGGTGCTCGACACCACGCGCTACGAGGAGCGCGAGGACGGCCCCAAGGGCTTCACGCGGCGGGTCGAGAAGACCACGTTCCGGCACACCGCCTCCATTCCGATGAAGGACGGCAGTCGCACGGACCTCGTCCTGCCGCTCGCGCGCGGCAAGTCGGAGGAGGATCTGAAGCGTCTGACCGACATCATCCACCTCGGCACGGTCGGCCTGTGGATGCCCGGCTCGCTCAAGGTCACGACCTTCCCGGTGCCGCAATGCACGCACTACGAGTCCTACGTGCCGCGCGACAAGGACTCCCACATCTACTTCCAGTTCGGCGTCATCCACACGCGCGATGCCGACGAGGCCCGGCGCTGGCTGGGCGAGGACGGCCGGGTCCTGTGGGAGGTGCCGGCGGTGAAGAACTTCACGGTCGACGACGCCTGGGCGCGCGTGGAGCTGCAGAAGTTCTATGCCGAGGAGGACGGCTGGCAGCGCGAGCGCCTGTTCCAGCCGGACGTGGAGCTGACCATGTGGCGGCGGTTCGCCAGCCGTCATGCCCGTGGCGTGCAGACGCTCGACCACGTGCGCGGGAAGGCCCCGCGCTGAGGTCGCCGCGGCGCCGCGCTCAGGGCGCGGCGGCCGGCGCCTCCTCGCCGCGCCGGCGCACGAACAACGCGCTCTCGAGCATGGCAATCGCGTCGGGCAGCGCGTGCTCGGTGCCCTCGTTGGTCAGCACCATGAAATCGATCGTCAGCTCGCGCACCTGGACGACCCCGCGCGCGAGGAACCTGAAGCCGCCCTTGGACGGCGTGATGTCGGTTGCCGAGAAGTACCAGCCTCCGCCTGCCCGGCCCTTCACCTCCCGCAGGGGGATGTCGACCTCGACCGCCTGCGGCCGGACCGAATCGAGGATGTCCTCGACCCGGCTGCGCAGCGCGGCCGCGTCCGGCGGCGTCGCGAGCAGGAAGTTGCGCAGGGTCACGACGAAGCGCACGCCGCTGCGCACGCCGTAGGTGATCGTCGGCAACTCGTCAGGATCGGGGCGCTCGA
>CAYOJP010000427.1:0-2999 GCA_964404305.1 uncultured Gammaproteobacteria bacterium | reverse complement strand
GGGTCAGCTACGGCTACAGCCACGGCCAGGACATCGCCGCCGCCGCGCCGGACGCGATCCTGCACTCGATCGCGGAAATCGCGGCCGTACTCTGAGGCGTGCCTTCGCGAACAAGTTCGCTCCCACAGGCGCGCTGCCGGGCCCCGAGGATGTTCTCTTGTGGGAGCGGCTTCAGCCGCGAACGGTGTTTGCGCCGGAGCGGTTCGCGAACAAGTTCGCTCCCACCAGAACTGCAGGAGGTCTGGCACCATGGGTCCGCTCGCAGGCACACGCATCATCGAAATGACCGGGCTCGGGCCCGGGCCCTTCTGCGGCATGCTGCTTGCCGACATGGGCGCGGACGTGGTCGCGATCGACCGGCCGGGCAGCCTGCCCGACCCGAACGATCCGCACGCGCGCGGCCGCAGCGCGCGCCTCGCCCTCGACCTGAAAGTGCCCGGCGATCGCGATCGCCTGCTCGACCTCGTCGCGCGGTCCGACGCGCTGTTCGAGGGTTTCCGTCCCGGCGTGATGGAGCGGCTGGGCCTGGGGCCGGTCCACTGCCACGACCGCAACCCGCGACTCGTCTACGGCCGCATGACCGGCTGGGGCCAGTCGGGCCCGCTCGCGCCGACCGCCGGACACGACATCAACTACATCGCGATCTCCGGTGCGCTCGCGCCCATCGGCCGCGCGGGCGACCGGCCCGTGCCGCCGCTCAATTTCGTCGGCGACCTGGGCGGCGGCGGCATGCTGCTCGCCTACGGCATGGTGTGCGCGCTGCTGGAGTCCCGGCGCTCGGGGCGCGGCGACGTCGTCGACGCGGCCGTGCTCGACGGCGCGGCGTCGATGGCCGGCGTGGAGATCAAGCTGCGCGCGCGCGGGCTGAGCACACCCGCCACCGGCAGCAACGTGCTCTCCGGCTCGGCCCCGTGGTACGACACCTACGAGACCATGGACGGCCGGTTCATCGCCATCGGCGCGCTCGAACCGCAGTTCCTCGACCTGCTGTGCGAGCGCATCGGCGTGGACCGCGAGCGGTTCGCGCAGTACGGCCTGTACTCGAAGAACGGTACCGCGCGCGACGCCTGGCCCGCCCTGAAGGCGGAACTCGCCGCGGTGTTCCGCGCCCGCACGCGCGACGAGTGGTGCGCGTTGCTCGAAGGCACGGACGCCTGCTTCGCGCCGGTGCTCGACGTCACCGAGGCGCCCGCGCACGCGCACAACGCCGCGCGCGGCACCTTCATCGAGGTGGGAGGCATCGCGCAGGCCGCCCCCGCGCCGCGCTTTGCGCGCAGCGTGCCGACGACCCCTGCGCCGCCGGCGTCCGCGCATGCGGACATCGACGACGTCGTGGCGCGCTGGACCGCGCCAGCCGCCTGAAGCACGCGGCGGGCCGCCGGGGCGGACGGCGCGCCGCGGCAGGGTGTCGTGGCCGGGCCGCCGCGACGGGTTCCGGCAATGGACAGTCCGATTTCAAACGGCCGACTCGTCGTCACGTTTCCGCAGGACGCGCCGTGCGGATGCGAACGGCAGCAGTCTCCGCGGCGCTCCCGGGATCCTGTCGGTTCGCGAGTCATGTGCTGGACATGATGCCAGCCTCATCCGCCGTTCCGGAGGCCGGACATGGATGCCCTGGTCACGTTCCCGTCGCCGTCATCCCCGGCGCTGCAACCCATCGACGATCTCGCAGCCGCGATCGCCGCCCCGGCCGCCAACAGCAGCGCCGCCACCTGCCGCTGGCCGGGCCTGCTGGCGGAATTCGATCGGCGCGAAGGCTGGGTCGGCTGGGGCATCAAGAGCTGCGCGCACTGGTTGAACTGGCGCTGCGGCATCGACCTGTGCACCGCGCGCGGCCACGTGCGCGTCGCCCATGCGCTGGCGATGCTGCCCGCCATCGCCGCCGACTTCGCGCGCGGTGCCCTGAGCTACTCCAAGGTGCGGGCGATGACGCGCATCGCCACCGCCGAGAACGAGGACTACCTGCTGATGATCGCGCGCCACGGGACGGCCGCGCACGTGGAAGCGCTCGTGCGCGGGTATCGCCGCTCCGTGCGCCTGGCCGAGGTCGAACAGGCCAACGCCGCGCACGCCGCCCGCGCCGTGCACTGGCACCGGGACGACGACGGCATGCTGGTGCTGCATGTCCGCCTGCCCGCCGAGCAGGGCGCGCTGGTGCTGAAGGCCCTGGAGGGCAGCGACGCGCAGCTGGGCTGCGCCGGGACCGATAGCGCCTCTGCGCGGTAGCCGGCCCGGTTCGGTGTCGCCGCCGCCAGTGGCTGCAATTGCCCGGCGACGGGTATCCCCGTGCAGATTCCTGCCCTCGTAGAGACCTCGGCCAGCCAGGGCGGCAATCGGCCTTGACTGCGGTTCAGAGTCATCTCGACTACCGAAACCACGCGGGGATCCGGGCCCTGGCCGACGAGTTCGCGGCGAGCGGTGACACCCCCGAAACGCTCGAAGGCCTGGAGAGGAAGCTTTATCGTCGCGCCTCCCAATCGCGCCAGGATCCGTAAGGCCGCATTGCGCGGCTGGCTGCAGCACCCAAGAGGTCCCCGACGCGGCAAGTGGTCTTGAAGGCGTACGAGAGCAATCCCGACGTGGTCGCCGAGGTGCTACGCAGATCCAACGGGTACTGCGAATCATGCAACGCCCCGGCACCTTTCAATCGAGCGACCGACGGCACTCCCTACCTCGAGGCGCACCAGCGGTTGGCCCTGGCCAAAGGCGGTGACGACACCGTGGAGAATGCGATGGCCGGGTGTCCGAACTGCCATGGAAAGCTCCATTACGCCTGAACGTGTAACCACCGCGCAGCGAGAAAACTGTCACGTTGCGGCGCAGCGAAAGCGGCGCCAATTGACACGCTCGAATCGATTCTCTCTACTCGCACTCGATCGGTACCGACCGCCTGAGGACCTCTCATGCAATCGACGATGATGTCCATGCCGCTGGGCGTGGGGATGATCCTGCGCCACGGCCGCGATCAGTTCCCTCGCAGCGTCGTCGCCACCTACGAC
>CAYOJP010000426.1:0-3006 GCA_964404305.1 uncultured Gammaproteobacteria bacterium | reverse complement strand
AGCGGTAGACCGGCGGCAGCAGCAGCGCGACCAGCACGGCGGCGATGGCGACCGCCGCGGCCGCGGCCAGGCCCGCGGCCGCATGCCGGCGCAGGACGCGCAGCGCGTTCGCCAGCGACGGCCCCGGCGCGGGTGGCGTCAGCGCGGCGGACTCCGCGGCCATCGCCGTCATCGCCTCGGCGGAACGTGCCATCAGCGGGTCACCGCGCGCCGGTCGCCCGCGTACCGCAACGTCACGCCCAGGGTGTGCCCGTCCACCGGATCGGTTCCCTCCTCGGCGTCGAGGTGCAGGCGCTGCCAGGCATAGCGCCCCTCGATGCGCCAGTGCGGCGACAGCTTCCACGCCACCGTGCCGCCGACGAAATCGCCCGTGTTCGTGAGGCTGTCGCTCAGGCCGGCCTGGGCGCGCCGATCGTGGTGGGAATACTCCACGCGCGTCTGCAGCCGCTCGGACCAGTCCCGGCGGGCATCCAGCCCGAGCTGCGTCGTGATCTGCTGGTCGCCGTTGCCGGTCGGGCTCAACTGGCGCCCGTACCGGAATCGCGCCTCGCCGCGCTCGAACCTCCGCACGAGGCTCACGTCGTAAATCGGGCCGCTCTTGCCGGTCTGTGCCGGCACCGTTTCGATCCCCGCCGTGCCCGCCGGGGACAGGACCGGAACGGCCTGCAGGAAATCGACGCTCGAGACGTCGAATCCGAGCATGCCCTCGAAGCGCAGGGTCGGGGTCAGGGCACGCAGGACGGTGATCCTGCCGCCGCGCGTGAAGATGCGGCTGGCGTCGTCCGTGGTGCGGAAATCGGTCACGTCGAACGCCAGTTCCACGCTCCCCGTCTCGCTCCAGGCGCGATCCACCGCGACGCCGGCCAGCGAGTAGTCGTAGTCGCTCAGGCCATCGGCCGGTCCCGTGTAGCTCACCGCCGTGACGCCGCCGTACAACCGCGCCGTCGTCGCCGCATCGAGCGCGAGGGTCGCGGACGGCGACACGCTCGTCGTCGTGCGGGTGACGTCGGCGCGGAAGATACCGCTCTCCACGTCCGCCGAGTTGAGCGACGTGACGTCGGAATGGTCGCCGACCAGCGCGAGCCGCACGCGTTCGAAGTCGTGCTCGACCGCGCCCTGCAGGTAGATGTCCTCCGTATCCAGCAGCCGGCCGCTGGAGTAGCGGTTGATATTGATGCGCGGCGCGAAGCGCAGGCTCCCGCGTTCCGAGTGCCGGCTGACGGTCGCGCCCGCGCCGATGGTTCCCGCCCAGGTCGCGATCGGCGCGTGCTGCGCCAGCGTGCGGTTGTCGTACCAGGCAAGGCCCGTGTCGAGGCCCGGTTCGAACGCAAACTCGGCGGCCCGCGCCGCGTGCCCGGCAACGCCCGCGACGGCGAGGATCACGAGGGCAACCCGCGGCGCGCGGGCCGGACTCGGCCGGCAGACGGGTGCGCGCGGCATGGTTCGCGGCGCTCGCTGCGCTCAGGGCACGACCACGACATCGCCGGCCTCGAGGAGGATGTTCTGTTCGAGCGCGCGCCCCGCCTCGACCTGCGAGTAGTCGAACGGGATGGCCGTCTGCACGCCGCCGGCACGGCGCAGGATGCGGATCCTCCCGGGCGCGGCGAAGGTCGCCGTGCCCCCGGCCAGACTCAGGGCCTGCATGACGTCGGTCGCGCCGCTCATGACGTAGGGGCCCGGACGATTGACCTTGCCGAGGACGTAGATCGTATTGCCGAGGATCTCCCGCACAGCCACCGTCACCACCGGCTCGGGAATGTAGCGACCGAGCCGTTCGGCGAGCATGACCTCGATCTCGCCGACCGTGCGCCCGCGCACCGGCACGTCGCCGGCCAGCGGGTACGACAACCCGCCATCGGGCCGGACCAGCACTTCACGGTTCATGGCCTCCTCGTTCCAGACCGAGATCGCGAGCACGTCGCCCGGATGCACGCCGTAGCCGGCGGCCAGGGTGTCGGCGCGGGTGGTCGGCGCGCCGGCGAGCAGCGCAACGGCAAGGACGGTGATCCGGGTCATGACGGGATGGTCCGTACGCGCGGGCGCAGACTGCCCGCACTCATATGCTCGTACGAATGCATTACGTTTTCGTGTCGGCCGTTCGAGCCGCCGGTCGAAAACGACGCGGGGCGCCGTAGCGCCCCGCGGCACGGGCCTGGAACCGGGGATCAGGCCGGGGCGTGCCGCCGGAGCCGCGTCAGCGCCAGTGCGCCGCCAAGGAACAGCGCCGCTGCGGGCGGGAGGGGGACAGGGGTGATCTCGCCGATCTGGGCGGCGAACGCGCCGGCGGTGAAGGCCCCCGCCAGGTCGGGATGGCTGAACCCGCTGATGGTGCCCTCGATCCGGCCGCCGGGGAGGCCGGCGGCAAGACTTCCGCCGGTGTACTGCAGCGTGGCCCAGAACAACGCGCTGTTGCCGGTCTTCAGCACCGACAGGCTGGCGAACGTGGCGCTCAGGAGGCTGCCGACCTGCAGCGTTCCCGCGCCCGACGTGTAGACCGGCCCCAGGCCGGTCAACTTGCCGGCGGTGAGCACGAGCGGCGCGTCGACGATGTCGAGCGGATTGCCCGGCGTCAGTACCAGTTCGAAGACCGTGGCCGCGACCTGCACAGTGGTGGCGTCCTGGACCATGCCCGCGTCACCGATGAGGCTCTGGGCCCCGAGCGACGGCAGCGTGATGGCCGCGTGGGCGGCCGGCATGGCGGCGCCCAGCGCCAGCGCCACGGCGGCGATCCACCTGCTTGCTGCTGAACGCGAGGTTTCGTGCAACGCCCGATCCTTCATGCTGGTCTGCCTCGATTCGATCGTGGTGCGGTGGTGGTGAGCACGGTTGCTCGCGTGTCGACGCGGTCAGAAAGTCCGGCCGGAGCGCGCGCGTGCCGCCGCCCCGAACGTCGCGAGCATCGCGAGCAGCAGTGCGGTCGCCAGCAGGGCGCGCAGGCCTGGCTCGACGATCTCGACCGCGCTCAGGCGGCCGTCGACGAGACCACTGAAATCGTGCTCGAACATG
>CAYOJP010000425.1:0-3010 GCA_964404305.1 uncultured Gammaproteobacteria bacterium | reverse complement strand
ACCGCGCGCCGGCTAAGTCACCTTCTACGATCGCTCAGGGTACGGGCGCGAGCTGGTGGAGAGGGTGGAGCGCTTCGCCGGCGAGGACGAGTGGCTGCGTGCCTACCAGGAGATCAACGACTTCGAGGAGCAGCTCACCGAGCACGGCGTGATCCTCATCAAGTACTGGCTGCACATCAGCGCCGAGGAGCAGCTGCGCCGCTTCAAGGAGCGCGAGCAGATCGAGTGGAAGCAGCACAAGATTACGGACGAGGACTGGCGGAACCGCGAGAAGTGGGACGCCTACGAGGCGGCGGTCAACGACATGGTGGCCCGCACCAGCACCCATCATTCGCCGTGGAACCTCGTCGCCGGCAACGACAAGCGCGTCGCCCGCATCGAGGTCGTGAAGGCGATGTGCGATCGCCTGGAGGCCGCGCTCGACGACTGAGCGCGGCTCAGGCCGGACGCGCCTGCACCAGCCACGTCGCGCTGCCGAGCGTCACGCGGCCGGCCTGCACGTGCGGCGCGAAGACGGCCCCGACCGCGGCCTCGACGCGTGCGCGGGTCGCGGGATCGGCGGCGTCGAAGGTCCCGGCCGCCGGTCCCATGCGCGTCAACTGTTTCACGGCGTCGTCCGGCGGGCCGAGATCGACGGCGCGCTCGAGGCCTTCGATCTCCACGGCGCCGAAGCCGGCGGCCTCGAGGATGCCGCGCAGGCGGACCGGGTCGGCATAGGCGAACGGACCGGGCGCGTCCGGGGGCTGGGGTTCCGGACGCGGCAGGATGCCGAAGGCGGCCTGCACGGCGAGCGCCATCCAGGGATTGCGCTCCGGCGCCTGCCAGCAGACGAAGGCGAGGCGCCCGGCGGGGGCGAGCGCGGCACGCAGGTGCGTGAACGCGCCGACCGGATCGGGAAAGAACATCACGCCGAAGCGCGAGGTCACGAGATCGTAGCCCGCCGCCGGCAGTGGCATCGTGGCGGCATCGCCCAGCGCGAACTCCAGATTGTCCTGCGCCGCAAAGCGCCGGCGCGCGACGTCGAGGATCACCGCCGACACGTCCAGGCCCAGCACGCGTCCGCCGGGACTCACGGCCCGTGCGAGCGCCGCGCTCGTGATGCCGCCGCCGCAGCCGACGTCGAGCACGCGCTCGCCGGGGGCCGGCGCGGCGAGCCGCAGCAGGTGCTCCGAGAGTGGCGCCAGCATCCGCTCGACGCGCTCGATGTTCTCCACCCAGCGGCGTCCGCCCTCCTCGTTCCAGTAGCTCGCCTGGTCGTTGTCGCGGGCCTGCGTCATCGGCTTCGTCCGTTCGCTGGTGGTCGTGGCGGGGAAGTATCCGCGAGGCGCCGCGCGCCGTACAGGGTTCGCGTCAGGGCTTGAGCTTCATGATGCCCATGCCTTCAGCACCAGCCGCTCGTACGCCGGCTCGCTGTTGCCCTTCTTCATCTTGCGCAGGAAGTACCTCTCGAACGCGATCTTGGCCAGGTGCACCCACCTGCCCTCCGCGAACCAGTTGACGTTGCGGGGCGGCATCTGCGGCAGCGCCACGAAGCACACGCCGGTGTCGCCGAAGTCGGCCAGGCAGGCCGCGTTCCAGGTCGCGGCGCGGTCGGGTTCCCGCCCGTCCAGGGCCGCGCGGATGTTGTGGGTCACCCGCGGATTGGAGGGCACGAAGTGGAACGTCGGCGTGTTCGACACTCCCGTGACGGTGTCCTGCGGGCGGGCCAGTGCTTTCATCTCGTAGGCCATGGGCAGCCCGCCGATGCCGGCGCCGACGATTACGATGAGTGCAAATTCGCTGCCTCCGCGGGCCCGCTGCCGGACCGCCGGGTCAGGGCCCGGGCGTCAGGGCCAGCGTACCACGGGGAGTATGGACGCGTTCGCCGTTCGCCCGGGCCGCGGGCGAACGGTCCTGCATGCGGGCCGTCGCCCGGGTCGCCACACACGCTGACGCGGGCAGCCGGCATCGTTTACCCTTGCGCGATGCAGCGAGTTACCGGCAGCAACCGGCGCTACTGGATCCCCGCGCTCGCCTTCGGCGCGTGGCTCGTCTTCAGGCCCACGGCGGACGGAGCGCCGCGCGTGTTCTGCGCCGAGGCGGCCACGCCCGCCCCGGGCACGGTGGTCATGCTGGCGACGGACTGGTGTCCCTACTGCGCCAGGGCGCGCCGGTTCCTCACCGGGCGCGGTGTCCCATGGTGCGAGTACGACACCGAGACCTCCGCGCGCGGCATCGAGCTGTACCGCGGCCATGGCGGTCGCGGCGTGCCGATCATCATCGTCGGCGACGATGTGCTGCACGGCTACGACGAGCAGGCGCTCGTGCGGCTGCTGCCCGCCGGGCGTGCCGGAGCCTGAGCGCATGAACGACGCCGGGAACGCCGGGCGACGGCGCGTCTACTCAGGGCGCGTGCTCAACGTCGACGTCGAGGTGGCGCTGCTGCCGAACGGCGTGCACACGGATCTCGAGATCGTGCGGCACCCGGGCGGGGCGGCGATCCTCGCCTGCGCCGACGATGGCAGGGTGTGCCTGATCCGGCAGTACCGGCACGCATTCGGCGACTGGTTGTGCGAGGCGCCCGCCGGCCGCCTCGATCCGGGCGAGCGGCCGGAGGTGACCGCGCGGCGCGAGCTGGAGGAGGAAGCCGGGCTGCGCGCGGCACGCTGGACGCCGCTCGGGCGCATGCTCGCCACGCCGGGGTTCTGCGACGAGGTCGTGCACCTGTACCTCGCCCGCGACCTGACGCCGGTTCCCGTGCGCACCGAGTTCGACGAGCTCATCGAGGTCCAGTGGCTGCCGCTGGCCGAGGCGGTCGCGCGGGCGACCGACGGCCGCATCACCGACGGCAAGACCGTGGTCGCGCTGTTGCGGGCGGCGGCGCTGCTCGCCACCGGCGCCTGAATAGCAGAACGGACCTGAATAACAGAGCGGAAACGCGCTGCACCGGAGGTCGGGAAGCCCCGGGCGCTGGCACCGGGCGGGTCCGCGGCGACCGTGAGCGCGCAGGACGCGCGCGATCGAGCGATAC
>CAYOJP010000424.1:0-3020 GCA_964404305.1 uncultured Gammaproteobacteria bacterium | reverse complement strand
ACGCACCAAGGTCGGAGCAAGGCTCCTGTAGGAGCGGCTTCAGCCGCGATAGCGTTCGGCGCCGCTCGCCTTCACGGGCTCACACCCGGTCCCGTGCCCGGGGAGAGCAGCGTCCGCCGCGGCGGGGCTGTTCCGGGTTGACCGCCCCCGGCCCGCCGGGCGAGAGTTGCGATTCCCCTCTGCACGACCGGAGCGGTTCGTCCCATGCCCGTCATCGACAGCGTCTCGCAGTGGCAGGACGAACTCGTCGCCTGGCGGCGCGACCTGCACGCACATCCCGAACTCGCGTTCGACGAGCGGCGCACGAGCGACCTCGTGGCGCAGCGGCTGGCGGATTTCGGGATCGAGGTGCACCGGGGGCTGGCGACGACCGGCGTCGTCGGCGTGCTGCGCGGGGCGCCGGGCAACCGGGCGATCGGCCTGCGGGCGGACATGGATGCCCTGCCGATGCAGGAGGACAACGACTTCGGGCACCGGTCGCGGAACGCGGGGCGGATGCACGCCTGCGGCCATGACGGGCACACCACGATGCTGCTGGGCGCCGCGCGCTGGCTGGCGCAGGCGCCGGACTTCGCCGGCACCGTGTACTTCATCTTCCAGCCGGCCGAGGAGAAGCTCGGCGGCGCGCAGCGGATGATCGACGAGGGGCTGTTCGAGCGGTTTCCGGTCGAGGCGGTGTACGGCATGCACAACTGGCCAGGGCTGCCGGTCGGGGAGTTCGCCGTGCATACCGGTCCGGCGATGGCGGCGGCGGACGAGGTGACCATCGAGGTGATCGGCCGCGGCGGGCACGGCGCGCTGCCGCACCTGGCGGTCGATCCGATCGTCATCGCCGCGGAAATCGTCCTCGCGCTGCAGACGCTGGTCAGCCGCGGCACCGATCCGCTCGGCTCGGTGGTGCTGAGCATCGCGACGATCCACGCCGGGCAGGCTGCCAACGTCATCCCCGAGCGCGCGACGATCGGCGGCAGCGTGCGCACGTTCACGCCCCAGGCGCGGGCGCGGATGGAGGAGGGCATCCGCCGCATGGCCGAGGGCATCGCGGGTGCGCACGGTGCCCGCGCCGAGGTGCGCTACGAAAAGCTGTGCCCGGCGACGTTCAACACCGCGCCGGAGGCGGACCACGCGGCGCGCGCGGCGGCCGCGGTGGTGGGCGCGGGCCGCGTGCACCGCGCGCTGCCGCCGTGCATGGGCTCGGAGGATTTCGCGTACATGCTGCAGGCCAGGCCGGGCTGCTACGTCTGGCTGGGCAACGGCGACGGGGAGGGAGGCTGCATGCTCCACAACCCGCGCTACGATTTCGCCGATGCCGCGCTGCCGCTCGGGATCAGCTACTGGGCGAGGCTGGTGGAGACGGTGCTGGCGCCGGGGGGCCAGGATCGGGGAGCGGTGCTTCGTTGAGAACCCGGCCGGTCGTTCCGGCCGCAGCGCCGGGGGGCGCGGGCGTCAGGGAGGGGCCGGGTTCGCGCCCCAGTCCTGCTTCTCGATGATGTCGCCCATGGCGCGGCCCGGGCGGACCTGGCCCTGGTAGATGAGCATCCGGCTGCCGCCGGTCTGTTCGTTGCCCGGGCTCTCGATCCAGAGCCACAGGTGCCCGGACTCGGTGTCCAGGATGAGCGCCTTGTCCGGCGCGAAGGTGTCACCCGCGGCCAACGGAGCGACTTGGTAGCGTTCGAGGGCCTGGGCGACGCCGGACAGGCCGGTGCCGGCGACGAGCGCGATGGCCAGGAGTGCGGCGGAAGCGCGCATGCGAATGGAACGGGGGCGGACCGGGCGCGGGCTCACTCCCCGCGCGAGATCTCGATGACGTACCGGAAGATGTCCGATTCAGACAGGAGGCCGACCAGTTCGCCGGCCTCGTTGACCACGGGCAGGCCGCTGATCTTGGCCGCGAGCAGGGTCTGGGCCGCCAGGCCGATCGAGTAATCCTCCGAGACGGTGATCGGGTCGGGCGTCATCAGGTCGCGCACCAGCGGCTCGTCGCCGCCGTGGCCATCGTGGTGGGCCTTGGCGAGCCGCAGGTCGCCCTGGGTGAGCATGCCGACGAGCAGACCCTCCTCCATGACGAGCAGGCGACGGACCTGGCGGGCCTCCATCGTGACGTCGGCCTCGGTCAGCGAGGCCCCCGGCGCCACCGACAGGACCTTCGTCGTCATCCAGTCCTTGACCAGGTTGTTCTTCATCGCGGTTTCGATGCGGGCGGAGGATGCCGGTCGATGGTATCAAGCCGCCTGCCGGGGTGACAGGGCTCGGGGACGGGGGGTCCAGAATCCCGACGGGCGGCCGATACGCCGGACATGAACGGTATCCGGCCGGCCGTGCTGTGGCTCGCCTGCGTCCTCGCCTGCGCGCCGATCGCGCCGGCGGTCGCGGCATCCTTCGCCGTCGGGGTGGCGGCCTACAAGCGCGGCGACTTCCCCAGGGCGGTCGCGGCATTCACCGAGCTGGCCGAGGGCGGCGATGCCCGCGCCCGGTTCGCACTGGCGCTCCTGTACGACAACGGCGAGGGCGTGCCGGCCGACGATGCCATGGCGGCGAAGTGGTATCTCGCCAGTGCGGAGCAGGGATATGCGCGCGCCATGCAGAACCTCGCCCAGATGTACGAGGAGGGCGAGGGCGTCGCGAAGGACCTGGGCCAGGCCCGGCACTGGCTGCATGCCGCGGCGCTGAAGGGCAACGTCGACGCCCTGCACCGGCTCGAGGCGCTGGGCGAGGGCGGGGACGTCGATGCGCAGTACCGCGCGGGCGCGGTGCGCGTGGTGGCGAGGGGTCTGCGCGACTACGCCGAGGCGCGCCGCTGGCTGGCGCGCGCGGCCGGCGCCGGCAGTGCCGACGCGGCGTTCGCGCTGGCGTGGATGGACGATGCGGGCCTGGACGGTCCGCGCAATGCGGCCGCGGCCGCGGCTGCCTACGAGACCCTCATCGGCCGCGGGCACCCGCGCGCGGCCTACAACCTGGCGCTGATGCTGCGCGACGGCGACGGCCTGCCGGCCGATCCGGCGCGCGCGCACGAACTGCTG
>CAYOJP010000423.1:0-3035 GCA_964404305.1 uncultured Gammaproteobacteria bacterium | reverse complement strand
CCGCGCGCGACCGCATCCACGTGCACTGGGGCGTCGTGTTCCAGCGCAACGCCCTGTTCTCCGGCAGCGTCTACGACAACATCGCGCTGTGGCTGAAGGAGGTGCGCCGGCAGGACGATGCGGCCATCGTGCCGATCGCCCGCCGTGCGCTCGCCGACGTCGCCCTCCCCAACGACGACGAGTTCCTCGCCCGCAACCAGGAACAGCTCTCGGGCGGCATGGCCAAGCGCCTGGCAGTGGCACGGGCGCTGGCGATGGACCCGCTGGTGCTGTTCTACGACGAGCCGACCACGGGACTCGACCCGACCAGCTCGGCGCAAATCCACGAGCTCATCGGCGCGACGCATGCCGCCCCCGGTCCGCGGGGAATGGCCCGCACCACCGTCATCATCACGCACGACAAGGACCTGCTGAGCCGGCTCGAGCCGCGCACGGTGATGCTGCACGATGGCCGGGTGTTCTTCGACGGGCCGTTCGCGAAGTTCCGCGCATCGCGCTCGAAAATCGTCCGCCCGTACTTCGAGCAGATGCCGGCGCTGCATGCGAGGTGATTCGTATCCGTGAATCGTGATCCGCATGTGCTGCCGATGTTGGCAACCACGAATCACGGAGCACCAATCACGGATCACGGATCACGAATCACCACTCAAGTCGTCAGCCGCCGGTAGATGTCCGCCACCCGCAGCGGCAGCCGGGCGACGTCGTCGATGACCGCGTAGTTGGCGGCGCCGTACATGTGCGGCAGGTAGTCGCCGCCTTCGCGGTCGATCGTGATGCAGTACGGGTGGATGCCGGCGCGCCGCAGTTCCAGCAGCGCGTGGCGGGTGTCCTCGATGCCGTACGCGCCGCGGTAGCTGCGGTAGTCCTCGGGCTTGCCGTCGGAGAGCGTGACCAGCAGCCGCGTGCGCGACTCCTCGCGCGCGAGCAGCCCGCCGAGGTGGCGGATAGCCGCGCCCATGCGCGTGTAGCCCTTCGGCCGGATGCCGCTCACGCGCCCGCGCACCGCGGGGCCGTAACGCTCGTCGAATCGCTTCACGCGGTAAACCTCGCAGCGCTTGTGCGTGCGCCCGGAGAAGCCGTAGATCGCATATCGGTCGCCCAGCCGTTCGAGCGCCTCGCACAGGAGCACCAGCGCCTCGCGCTCGGCGTCGTTGACCCAGCCCTTGGTGGAACCGCTCATGTCGATCATGAACATGACCGCGACGTTGCGCTCGGCGCGCGCGAGCCGCGTGTACACGCGTTCGTCCGGCTCGCGGCCGAGGCGTGCGTCGATGCGCGCCTCGACGAGCGCATCGAGATCGATGTCGTCGCCCTGCGCCTGCCGGCGCAGCCGTCGTACCTCCTCCACCATCGCCTCGAAGGTGCGGCGGATCGACTTGACGAGTCCCGCGTGCCGCGCGAGCGTGGCGGCGACGAAGGCCTCGTCGGCCGGCTCGACGTCCTGCTCGCGCAACGTGCAGTAGCCGGGCCGGAACGCGCGGCGCACGTGGTCCCACTCCGGGTAGACATGCGTGCCCGCCTCGTCGAACAGGGCGCGGTAGGCCGGCGGCACGCCCTCGCCGTCGCCGCCACCCGCGTCGTAGGCGGCCCGGGCCGCCGCCACCAGGTGCTCGGGTGGCACCTCGCCGTGGTCCTGCCGCACCGAGGCGAGCAGCGCGGCGACATCCGCCGGTGGCGTGACCGCCCGGCCCTCGAACTCGAGCGACAGTTCCAGGCCCGGCGTGCCACCCGCGCCGGCGCCGGCGGCGAGCGAGAACTGCCGGCCGGCGGGCCGCCGGGTGGCCGCGCGCTCGCCGCGACCGCCCTGCTCCAGTTCCTCCCTCAACCTGCCGAGCGCGAGCGTCAGCGTGCGCCGCTCGCGTCCGGTGCGCTCCTCGAGCACGCGCAGCACCGCGTCGGGACGGAATGGCCCGTGATGGCAGCACAGGCCCGGCACCTTGCGGCCGCGCCACGCGGCGACCAGCGCCAGGCTCGTGCCGGCATCCGCGGCCGGCGAATGCACCGGCGCCGCGAACGCGGGCCAGCCGGCCGGCACCTCCCGTCCGCCGTCGAGCTGCGCCGACAGCGCCGCCACGTCCCGGGCGGCGCCGGGCAGGTCGCGCGCGATGCACGCGTCGATGCGCTCGCGCTCGAGGGCCGCCCACACGGCCAGCGCCTCGACGCGGCCCTCGAACCGGCGCAGGTGCGCGAGCGTCGTCACGCGCCAGGTGCCGTACCAGGCCTGCGCCCAGGCGTGGACGGCCATCGCCTTGTACAGCCGGAAGTTGTCGTCCCGCCGCGGCAGGACCGTGAGCAGCGCGGGCAGCCAGAGCGTGGCCGTATCCGTCCATGGCTCCGGCATCGTCGCGAGCCGCAGCGGCCGGCCCCCGAGCCCGGCGAGGAAACGCGCCAGCACCGGGGACGCCTCGTCAAACGCGAGTCCGGCGACCCGCTCCGCGCGCGCCCGCGCGTAGGCCGGCAGCGCCGCGATCGCGGCCAGCGCGGCGCCCAGGCCGCGCCGGTCGAAGTCGTCCATGGCACCGAGCAGCCAGGCATTCACGCCATCGCGATCCATGCGCGCGAATGCTTCCGGCGCCCGCGCGGCGAACGCGAGGGCCACCTCGCGATCGCTTGCCATGATCGCGTCGATGCGCGCGAGCACCCAGGACTGCTCTTCAGGCGGCAGGCGGGCCAGCGCCTCGGCGATGGGACCGGTGCCTGCGGCCCGTCGATCCTCCAGCAGGCCGCCGAAGCGGGCGTCGAGTTCGCCCTTCAGCCGCTGGGAGATGAGCGGGTTGGCGACGCGCAGCGAGCCGTCGTCCGCCGCGGGCCCGGGCGGGTCCGAGCGCAGGGAGGCGCGCGACATCTCGCGCAGGGTCCAGGCTCCGTCCGGCTTGTCGGCCACGTGTACTCCGGGCCTGCTAAGAAGCTGGGCGCAATTGTCGATCACTCCGGGCGGCGCCGGGGCCCGGCGGGGCCCCCGCCCCCCCCCCCCGTAAAGCCCCGGTTCGCACGATAGCGCGCCTCCCACCCCCCCCCCGTAGCCCCGCACCCCC
>CAYOJP010000422.1:0-3077 GCA_964404305.1 uncultured Gammaproteobacteria bacterium | reverse complement strand
AGCGCGTCGCGACGGCGCAGAGTGCCGCGAGCGGCGCCCACGGCCAGGCGCAGGCGGCGGGACTCGACGTGCAGCTCTGGGCGGCCGCGCTGCAGAGTGCCGAGCAGCTCGTCGCGGCGGCGCAGGGCGACGACGTCGAGGACGCTGCGCGCACCGCCGCCGCAGCGCTGCTCGCGCAGGTGCGAGCCGAGGGTGAGGCCGCGAAGGCCGAAGCCGATCGCCGCGAACGCGACGCGATGATGGTGGACCTGCTCGAGACGCTGCGGGCCCCGGTGCGCGATCCGGAGGACGACCTGCTCGAGATGCAGCAGCCGTCGCTGGCGGAGGTCGAGTATCCGCGCAAGGAGGCGCGGCGGATCGACGGCGACTACCTCTTCGCGTTCACGAACTACCTCGGCGACACGTCCCCGCTCGAGGGATCGCCGGCCGGAGTCCTCGCCGCCCTGCGGCAAGGCGACATCGAACTCGAGCTGGCCGCTTCGCTCGACCACTGGGCGCTCGTCCGCGATGAACTGCGCGAGACACCGGGCTCGCCCGATGCCGGCGTTACGGCGCGGCTGCGAGCCATGGCCGCCGCGCTGGACGATGGCGACGCATGGCGGAACGAGCTGCGGACGTTGCTGCCGAGCGCTGCCGCACAGGGCGCCGCCTTGAAGAAGCTCGCGGAACAGGCGGACTCGACGCTACCGGCCGCCGGATGGCGCGTGCTCGGCACGGCGCTGTTGCTCGCGGGCGAGAAGGACGCCTCCGCCGCGACCCTGCAGCGTGGACTCGAGGTCCACCCGGCAGACTTCGATCTGTGCATGGCACTGGCCGGCGGCCTCAGCAAGGCGAACCGGCACGCGGACGCGCTGCACGTGTTCCGCATCGCTCGGGCTCTGCGTCCGGACAACCAGCAGGTGGTGGAGGGGATCTGGCGCCAGCTGACCTTCATCCGCGAGCACGTCGCCGCCGAACGTCTCGCGCGGCAGCAGTTCGAAGACAACCCCAAGTCCGCCCTCTGGGCGTACCTCCTCGGTGGATCGCTCGCGGATCAGCGCAAGCACACGGACGCCCTGGCGGCCCTGCAGCAGGCCCTTGCGATCGAGCCGAAGGCGGTGTGGGCACTCGTGCAGCAGAGCAGCGTCTACCGGGCGATGGGCAGGATGGAGGATTCGACGGAGAGCGCGCGCCAGGCGTCTGCAATCGACGGCGCGTCGCATCTCGTGTGGACGAACCTGGGGTTGTGCTACTTCATCGAGAACCGGTGGAAGGAGGCCGTGGCCGCTCTGCAACGCGTCGTCGAGCTCCAGCCGAGCGGTGGCATGTACGCCTTCCTCGCCGTCGCTCACCAGAACATGGCTGAGATCGACGAAGCGGTTGCGAACTTCCGGCAGGCAGTCCGCCTCGATCCGTGCGACGGCAATCTCATGGGCCTGGGCTTCGCGCTTCTTGACCAAGGCGCACTCGCGGAGGCTCGGTCCTTCTTCGAGCGCTCGATCGAAGCTCGTGAGGAGGAGAAGCGGCCGCGCGCGAGCGGAGCCGCGCGCGATGACCGCCCGGGCGAGATCCGCTCGGTGCGTCAGACGGGAGCCAGCGCGGAGAAGGGCATCGGCGACGTCCTCAGTGCCCAGGGCAAGATCGACGAGGCCGTCGTGTGGTATCGGCGCGCCGAGGCCGAACACGCGCAGAACGCCGGGGATCTCACAGCAATCGCCTTCCAGTTGATGAGGATCAACCGGAACGAGGACGCGGTCATCGTTCTGCGTCGCGCCGTGGAGATCGCTGCGGCTCCGACGCCGTTCGGTGGCGCGAGCGACGCCCACTTCCGAGCCCTCGCCATGCTCGCAATGGCGTTGTCGGCCTGCGGCAGGCTGGAAGAGGCAGTGGCCATTTGCCGCGAGGCGAAGACGCAGATGACGGCCGCATCGATTCCAGCCGGCGATTCCGTCGGAGGCAGCGTCGTGAGGCTGCTCGCAGCGCTCGATGGGCTCGAGTTCGCGAAGCTGCCGGCGATCCTGGCCGGCCGCGAGGCCACCACGTCCGCGCGCGAGTGGGAAGCGGCAATCCTGTACGGATACGGCAAGCGGCTCGATCGGGAGGTCGTCGACCTGACCGAGGCGACGCTGCGGGCGGCCCGTTACCCGATCGACTACGAGTCGATCGTCAGCGGGATCATCGCCTCGATGAGCTGCGCCGCGCGACTGCTCGCGGATCCGGCTGGCGGCGCGGATGACGCGGAACGGACCCGCCTGTCCTCCCTGGCGCGAACGTGGCTGACTGGCCGCGTGGAACACCTCCTTCGCCAGCGCGGTCTCGGCGGGCAGGTCGCCGATGTGGCCCGCGACAGCCTCGCGCATGCGCTCTTCGACCCGGACTTCGCGAGCGTGCGCGGGGCCGCGATCGATCAGCTTCCCGAAGCAGAGCGGGCGCCCTGGCGCGAACTGTGGCAGCGCATCGAGGCGGGGGCGAAGAAGTGAGCGACCCCACCAAGAGTCCGGATTCCTCGCGCGGCGACGTGCCCGACCGGCGCATGGCTGCGGCTTCCGGCGGCGCTGCTGCCGGCAAGCCGCCGCCCGCGAGCGTGCTGCAGGCGCTGCAGGCGCGCTCCGGCAGCACACTCGGCGTGCACCTCGACGCGCCCGAGCCCGACGGCACACCGGTCAAGATCACCGACGAGGTGAAGGCGCTGCGCGACCCGACCGGGCGCTACCACCTGCTCGGCGAACTCGGCCGCGGCGGCGTCGGCATCGTCTACAAGGGCCGCGACCAGGACCTCGGCCGCGACGTGGCGATGAAGGTGCTGCGCGACGAGTACGCCTCGCGGCCCGACGTGCTGTCGCGGTTCGTCGAGGAAGCGCAGATCGGCGGCCAGCTCCAGCACCCGGGCATCGTGCCGGTCTACGAGCTCGGCCTGCACGCCGGCGAACGCCCCTACTTCGCGATGAAGCTCGTGAAGGGCCAGACGCTCGCGGCGCAGCTCGGCAAGCGCGAGAACCCGGAGCGCCACCGGCGGCGCTTCCTCGGCATCTTCGAGCAGGTTTGCCAGACGATGGCCTACGCGCACTCGCGCCACGTCGTGCACCGCGACTTGAAGC
>CAYOJP010000421.1:0-3090 GCA_964404305.1 uncultured Gammaproteobacteria bacterium | reverse complement strand
CGGTCGCAGGAGGTCGAGTCGCCCGCCCGGCACGGCCGCAACGGCGCTCGGCGCGCCGGCCTCGCGCAGGCAGGCACCCAGCGCCTCGAGCGCCCGCGGCTCGCCGTGGACGAGCGTCGCCGGCGGGGGCGGCGCGAAGCCACGGTACCAGTCGCGCAGGCCTGCCTGGTCGGCATGGGCCGAGAGTCCGCCGACGGTATGCACCGCGGCGCCCACCTTCACGCTCTCGCCCCAGAGCTGCACGAAGCGCGCGCCGTCGACGATGCGCCGGCCGAGCGTGCCGGCCGCCTGGTAGCCGGTGAAGATCACGTGGCAGCCGCTGCGCCACAGGTTGTGCTTGAAGTGGTGGCGGATGCGCCCGCCCTCGCACATGCCGCTGCCGGCGATGATGATCGCGCCCGAGGCCACGCGGTTGATCTCCATCGACTGCTTCGGCGTGCGCGTCACGCGCAGGTTCGGCAGCAGGTCGGCGAGGTTGCGCCCGCGCCAGCGCGCGCGAGCCTCCTCGTCCCACAGGTCGCCGTGGCGCATGTACACGCCGGTCGCCTCGATTGCGAGCGGGCTGTCGAGGAAGACCTGCCAGCGCTGCAGGCCCCATTCATCGTGGTGGCGGCCGAACAGGTAGATGAGTTCCTGCGCGCGGCCCACGGCGAAGGCCGGCACCAGCACGTTGCCGCGGTCGCGCGCGGCGTCGCGCAGGATGCCCCCCAGCTCGGCGAGCGTCTCCGGCAGCGGCCGGTGCAGGCGATCGCCGTAGGTGGATTCGATGAGCACGTGGTCGGCCTGCGCCACCGCGGTCACGTCGCGCAGGATCGGGGCATCGCGCAGCCCCAGGTCGCCGGAGTACACGAGCTTGCGCGTGCGCCGCCCCTCCGTCAGCCAAAGTTCGACGATCGCCGAGCCCAGGATGTGGCCGGCATCGAGGAGGCGATACTCGATGCCCGGCGCGGCGCGCCGGCGCTCGCCGTAGCCGACCGCGCGGAAGCGCGCGATCGCGGCGCGCACGTCGTCCACCGTGTACAGCGGCGCGAGCGGCGGCAGCCCGCGGCGCGCGCGCTTGCGGCTCTCCCATTCCGCGTCGCGGATGCCCAGCATCGCCGCGTCCGCGAGCATGATGCGGCACAGGTCGCGGCAGGCGCGGTGCGCGTGGATGCGGCCGCGAAAACCGCTCGCCACGAGCAGCGGCAACCGGCCGCAGTGATCGAGGTGCGCGTGGCCGAGGATGACGGCGTCGAGAGCGGCGGGATTGAAGGGAAACGGCTCGCGATTGCGCCGGTCCGCGTCGCGCCCGCCCTGGAAGAGCCCGCAGTCGAGCAGCACCCGGTGCCCGCCGGCCTCGACGAGGAAGCAACTGCCGGTGACCTCGCCTGCCGCGCCGAGGAACTCGACGTGCACGGGGCCGTCGTCAGCCGGGCGCGCCGCGCGGTGCGCGCATGCCGCTCAGGCGGCGGGGGCTTTCGGCGCGACCGGCCCGCGCCGGTGCGGATGGGTGGCGACGAAGTGGCGCAGCACGAGGCGCAGGCGCGCGGCGCGATCGGCGTGGCCGCAGCGCTCGGCGTGCTCGATGTCGTCGAGGATGATGCGGCGCAACTGCAGATCGCCGTCGGGGCAGTGCACGAGGTACTGCGCGAACTCCAGCGCGATCATCTCCGGCACGTGTTCATGCTGGGCGACGGCGCGGATCTCGTCCTCGGTCAGGCCGGAGAGCCCGAGGCAGTCCTGGTAGGTCAGCATGGCAACTCTCCCCTCGTGGAGCGGGGAGATTATGGCAGACGCCTGACGGCCGGCGTGACCTGGATCAGGCGCGCGGCGGCTGCCCGGTCCCGACCAGCGTCGGGCCGCCGAACAGCGGATGGCCCGGGGCGACGACCCGGCCCATCTCGACCACGCGTTGCCAGTCCGCGTCGCTCAGCAGGCCGCGGTACTCGCCGTGGAGTTCCTCGGCGAGCGCGCAATAGGCATCGCCGCGACCGGTCGTGTAGTAGACCTCCGCCAGCTTCAGGCGCGCCTGGTGGTTGTGCGGTGCCGTGGCCAGCACCTGCCGCAGGGACTGCTCGGCCTCGCCATAGCGGCCGTAGGCCAGGTTCAGATCGACCTCGGCGAACGGATCGATGCTGGCCGGCGCGGCGGGCACGGGCGCCTGCTGCCGGCGCATGCGCACGACCTTGCCGTTCGAGGACTGTTCGGCCGACCACAGCGCGGCCTTCTCGGCGAGCGCGGCGACGCGCGCGTGCTCGGCGGCCCGATGCGCCTGGTCCGCGCTGCTACGGACCCGGCGATGCAGGAGCCGGCGACCGCTCCAGGCGAGGCCCGCGACCAGCAGCACCACGCCCGCCGGCAGCAGCCAGCCCGGCAGTCCGGTCGCCGCCGGGATGGAGTCCTGGGCCGCGGCGGGCGGAGCCGCGGGCGTCACGGGCGCCGGAACGGCCGGCGCAACGGCGGCCGGCGCCGGCGCGGCGGGTGCCGCTGCCGCAGTCACCGGCAGCACGACCACCGGCGCGGGCTCGCTCGCGGCCGCACTGCCGCCGCTCGACACGACCGCCTCGGCCGCCGCGCGCAGGGCCTCGGCCTGCTCTGCCTGCGCGGCAGCAGGAGCGACCGGCAGCACCCGCACGGGCGCGGGAGCGGGCGCTTCCACCGGCACGACCGCCGGCGACTCCATGGCAACCGGGGCCGCGGCGGGAAGTGCCTGCGTGACCGCCGGGGCCGGGGCGCTCGCGGCTGCACCGGCGATGTCAGCCGGCACCACCAGCACGGCCCCGAGCTTCAGCCGGTCGACGTTGCCGCCGGCGAACGCGGCGGGATTGGCGCGATGGAGCGCCTCGACGACGGCCTGCACGCTCACGGTCCCGTCGCGGCGCAGGCTGCGGGCGATCTTCCACAGCGTCTCGCCGGACTTCACCGGTCCGTACGTGCCGACGGTCGCGCTCGCGGGGGCGACCGGCGCGACCACCGGCGTGGCCGGTCGCGGCGCGACGGGACGCAGCGCGCGGCCGGCCACCGGCCGGCGGGGCGCGGGACGCGCGACCACCGGAGGATCGAGCAGCGCGGTGTAGCTCGAGCTCTGGCCGCGCAGCCCCTGCGCGACGC
>CAYOJP010000420.1:0-3125 GCA_964404305.1 uncultured Gammaproteobacteria bacterium | reverse complement strand
CGGCCTGAAGCGAGTCAAGCCTGCCACTCGATGCCGACGCGCACGCCCTGCACAGGCTCTTTCGCCCCGACGGCTTCGCGCCGTCGCAGGAACCGGCCTTCCAGCGCCGGCAGGACTGACGGGGTTACGTCAATGTCGCGGGCGTCGCCGCGGTGGCGCGGCGGCAGCGACGCTCCGGGCGCGGTCCATGAAAGAAAAAGGCCGGTCGCCTCGCGGCGACCGGCCTTGCCGGACTGCGTTGCCGACCGGAGCGACCGCGCTCAGCCGCCCCGGCGCCGGCGGCGCGCGAGTTGCAGCGCGGCGAGACCCAGCGCGCCCAGCGCCAGGGATGCCGGCTCGGGCGCCGGGATCGGGTCGCCGGTGCGGGCGATCGAGCCGCAGGGCCCGCCGCCGCCACCGGGCTCGACGATGAAAGCCGCGACGTCGAAGCCCGAGCCCTCGCCCCCACCGGAGCCTTCCCCGCCACCGCCGCAGTCGTAGGCCTGGCTCAGGCTGCCCCGGGCGTTCATCCGCAGCGTGTACCGCAGGTCGTAGGTGCCGGCGGCCAGGTTGAATGAGTAGGACTGGTCGTCGATGGGGCAGTAGATGGACCCGGGCGTCACGTTGCAGGCCGCACCCAGTGCCGTACCGGTCTGGTTGGCGGTCGCCCCGGTGCTGTCCATCAGCAGCGAATAGTTGCTGGCGAACAGCGTGGTGGCCCCGCCGCCGGTGACGTCCTCGATGAGGAGATCGAGGCTGCTGAACAGGAAGTCGCCGGGGGCGAGGATTCCGTCACCCGGCCCCGTGACCGCGACTTCGCCCTGCTGCAGCGTGAAGGAGAAGGCTTCCCCGCCGGCGCCGATGCCGACGTTGAGCAGCAGGACGACGCTCGCATCCACGTCGTAGTTGCCGGCCCCGCCGGAGATGTCGCCCGACGCGCGGTTGCCGAACACGAGTTGCGGCACGTACACGTAGGGGTGGGTCAGGATGCTCACGCTCCCGCCCAGCGAGGCGTCCGAGTCGAACTGGACGATGTCGGCGAACGCCGCCGGCGGCGCGGTTTCGGTCTGCGCGCCGGTCGCCGCGCCCGTATTGATGTCGTAGCTCGAGCTGACCGTGGCCGTGCTCGAATTGATCGTCACCGCGTGCACGGGGATGGCAGTGCCGCCCAACAGCAGGGCCGAGATGACCGTCGGCAGGGCCTTGCGTTCGAACTTCGCGCTCGGGAGCATGCGAAAATCTCCGTGGTCTCGTTGAGTGTGCCGGTCCCGATATTGCTGGCCTACGGCGCGATCGGGCGCCTCAACCTGTCAAGCAAGTTTCGCTCCGGAAGCAGTAACTTCATGATTCCGCAAGACCAGGAACTGCAGGCCCCGTCGCGGCATTGCCGATCTGTAAAAGTTTTTGACAATCCGGCAACTGCGGCGCCTTGCCACTGTGCCTCCACGCGGCCGGCCGCCGGGGCAATGCCGCCGGCCGGCCCGCCCGGGATCCCCGGCCGATGACCCCGTCCCGGCCGTCCTTCACGACCGTCATCTGCAACTACAACTACGGCCGGTACGTGGCCGAGGCCGTGGCGTCGGTACTCGCGCAGGACTACCCGGGCGCCCTGCGCGACGTGATCGTCGTCGACGACGGATCGACCGACGACTCGCGGCAGGTGCTGCGGACGTTCGCCGGCCGCGACGACGTGCGGATCATCGAGCAGGACAATGCCGGGCAGGCCGCGGCGCTGCTGCGCGGCATCGCTGCGGCGCGCGGCGACTACGTATGCCTGCTCGACTCCGACGATCTGTTCCGGCCGGCGAAACTCGAGCGCGTCGCGTGCCACCTGGAGGCGACGCACCGTCCCGGCGAGGACGTCGTGGTGTTCCACGACTACGCGATCCTCGATGCGGTCCGGGACACCGAGCTGGTACCGAGCTGGTTCGCGAACCGCGGACTCCGGCTGTCCCGCGCGGACATCGGCGTGCCCATGGACGACGTCTACATTCCCATCCCGTGCGGCCAGGTCTACAGCCGTGCCCTGCTGCAGCGGCTCGCCGAGGGCTTGCCGACACCCGACCATCGCCAGGGAGCGGACGTCGCCATCGGCTACGGCGCCTTCCTGCTAGCCGGGCGCATCGACTACCTCCACGAAGTGCTCGGGACCTACCGCGTGCACGGCGACAACGAGTTTGCCGCGATCGCCGGCGACCGCTGGGCGCCGAACTTCACGACCTGGCACCGCTGGCCGCGTTACCTGTGGTACCTGGAGGCACTGCTCGGCACGCTGCAGGGCACCGCCGGGGAGCGCAATGCGCGCCTGGCCTTCATCAAGCGCCTGGAACGCAACCGCGAGGCGGTGTCCTCGCGCCTGCGGTTCCGCCCCCCGCGCCTGGACGTCGTGGTGGACGTGACGGATGCCAGCGCGACGCGGGCGCAGGCAACGCTGGCGGCCGTCGGCGCGCAGGTACGCGTCGACCTCGCCGTCCGGGTCGTCGGCAGCGCGACCGCCCTGGCGCAGCTACCCGCCGGCGGCGAGCGGGTCGTCGTACCGCCCGGCACCCCGGCACTCGCGCGTCTCGCGCGCGGCTGGCGGGCGGGGAACGGCGAGTTCGTCGCCTTCGTCACCGCCGGCGAACGTCCGGACACGACGTTCGGCGAGCGGCTCGTCCACCTGCTGCAGCACGACGTCCCGGCGCTCGCCGCCTGCTGCGATCAGCGGCTGGTGAGCGCGGCGGACGTGCTGCTGCACGCCGGCATCATGGTTCGCGGCGGCGCCTGGGATCTGCGTCACGTCGCCACGCCGCCGTTCTCGAGCTACCTGGCCGAACCGGTGCTGCCGCCGCTCGGCGCGGCGGTGCTGCGGCGCTCGCGACTGCTGGACGCCCTGTTCGACCCGGCGCTGGCGGCGGCGGTCGGCCTGCCGGACGCCATTGCCGGCTGGGTAGTGCTGCTGTACGTGCAGGCGCTCGGGCCCGTACGGCGCCTGCCGCAGGTCCTGCTGACGCGCGAGGTCGAGGACGCGATCGAGATCCTGCCTGCGGGGCCGCTCGGTGGCGGGCCGTCCGGTCACGACCGCGCCGCGGCCGCCCGCTGCCTGCTGGCGCCCTACTGCGCCGCGCGTGATGCGTTCGCCGGCCGCTACTCGGAGGAATGGCACG
>CAYOJP010000419.1:0-3134 GCA_964404305.1 uncultured Gammaproteobacteria bacterium | reverse complement strand
ATGATCCCGCCAGATCATTCATTTGCAGGCGATACTTCGGCCCTGTACGACCTACTCGACCGTGACGGACTTGGCGAGGTTGCGGGGCTGGTCGACGTCCGCGCCCCGAATCACGGCGACGTGATAGGCAAACAGCTGCAGCGGCACCGTGTAGATGATTGGCGCAATCGGGTCCTCGACCGGGGCGACCCGCAGCACCGTCACCCCCGGCGCCACCGGCACGGGCGCCTCCGAATCGGCGAACACGAACAGCTCCCCCCCCCGCGCGCGCACCTCCTCCAGGTTCGAAAGCAGCTTCTCGAGCAGTTCGTTGTTGGGCGCCACCGCGATGACGGGCATGTCCTCGTCCACGAGGGCCAGGGGGCCGTGCTTCAATTCGCCCGCCGGGTAGGCCTCGGCATGGATGTAAGAGATCTCCTTGAGCTTGAGCGCTCCTTCCATCGCCACCGGGTACATCGAGCCGCGCCCCAGGTACAGCGCGTGATGCTTGTGCGCGAAGCGCTCTGCCAGCGCCTCGATTTGAGGGTTCAGCTCGAGCGCGTGGTTGACCTTGCCGGGCAGGCTCTCGAGCGCGGCCACCAGTGCCTGCTCCGTCTGCGCCGAGAGGCCGTTGCGCCGGCCGAGGACGATGGTGAGCAGCATCAGCGCAACGAGCTGGGTCGTGAAGGCCTTGGTCGAGGCGACGCCGATCTCCGGCCCGGCCCGCGTCATGAACACGAGGTCCGACTCCCGCGTGAGGGAGCTCTCCGGGACGTTGCAGATGGCCAGGGTGCGGCGGTAACCCCAGCGCCTGGCCTCCCTCAGGGCGGCCAGCGTGTCGGCGGTCTCGCCGGACTGCGAAATGGTGACGAACAGGGTGTCCTGGTCCACCACCGGCTTGCGGTAGCGGAACTCGCTGGCGACCTCCACGGACGTGCGCACGCCGGCGATGGCCTCGAGCCAGTACCGGGCCACGAGGCCCGCGTGGTAGCTGGTGCCGCAGGCGACGATCTGCACAGCCTTGACCGACTGCAGCAGTTCGTCCGCGGCGAACCCGAACTCGGTCTCGGCCACCCGGCCGTCGGCGATGCGGCCGGCGAGGGTTTCGGCGAGGGCGCGCGGCTGGGTGTGGATCTCCTTCAGCATGTAGTGGCGGTAGCCGGCCTTCTCGGCCACGTCGGCGCTGAGCTGGGAAATCGACACCCGACGCTCGACGCGCTGGCCCGAGGCGTCGTAGATCGTGACCTCGTTCTCGCGGATGTCCGCGACGTCGCCGTCCTCCAGGAAGATGAACTGCTGGGTCACCGGCAGCAGCGCGAACACGTCCGAGGCGATGAAGCGCTCCCCGATGCCGATACCGATGACGAGCGGGCTGCCGCGGCGGGCGGCGATGAGGCGCTGCGGGTCCGAGGTGCTGACGACCCCGAGCGCGAAGGCGCCCCGCAACTCCTTGCCGGCGTCCATCACCGCCGCCAGCAGGTCCTTGCCGCGCTCCAGGTGATCGTAGATCTGGTGGACCGCGACCTCGGTGTCGGTTTCCGACGTGAACTCGTAACCGGCCGCGCTCTGGCGGGCTCGCAGTTCCTGGTGGTTCTCGATGATGCCGTTGTGGACGATCGCGACCCGGTTGCGGCAGATGTGGGGATGCGCGTTGCGGGCGCTCGGCTCGCCGTGCGTGGCCCAGCGCGTGTGCGCAATGCCGGTCGTGCCGACCAGCGGATCCCGGGCCAGGCTGTCCTCGAGTTCGCGCACCTTGCCCAGCACCCGGACGCGCTCGATGGCGCCGCCGGCGTTGAGGACGGCGGCGCCCGCGGAATCGTAGCCGCGATACTCGAGCCGCTTGAGGCCCTCGATGAGAATGGGCGCGACGTTGCGCTGCGCGACCGCGCCGACGATTCCGCACATGGGTTTAGGGCTCTCCTTGGTCTGGGGCGGCGGGGATGTCCGGCGCCGCGGCCGGCGCGGTGACCAGCGGCCTGCCAAGGCCCGGATCGCCGAGTTCCCGGCCCACGATCTGCTTGGCCTGCATGATCTGGTTCGGGGTCAGCTCCCCGGTCATCGATTCCATGTAGGCGACCGCGGCCCGGTTCCCCTGGCGGGCGGCGTAATGATACCAGCCGTACGCGCGCTGATTGTCGTGCGCGACACCGAGGCCCTTCTGGTACAGGGTTCCCAGGTTGCGCTGCGCGTCGGGATTTCCCCGCAGGGCGGCTCGCCGGTACCACTGCGACGCCGCGGCCGGATCGCGTGGCACGCCAAGGCCGAACTGGTAATGAATACCGAGATAGTTCTCGGCCACCGCGTCGCCGGCGGTCGCGCGCTCGGTCCACTGGCCGAGCGCGCCTTCGTAGTCGCCGCGCCTGAAGGCGGCTTCGGCATCCGGGCCCTGGCAGCCGCTCAGCGCGCCCGTGACGAGCAATGTGCCCAGGAGCAGACTGACCGACGGGGCGGCGGGGGATCGCCCCGCGTCACCCGTGCGGCGGAATGCGTGCGCGGGGATGCCGCTCATGCGGCACCGAGCGGTGACCGGAGCGCTTTCGAATCCGGTATGCCACGGTGCTTTGCCGGCAGCCCCGGCGACTCGCTCATCAGCGGGGTCATCCGCATCCGCCCGCGGGCCGGAGCGCGAGACTGGAGCATGATGGCGGGTGTCCGCAGTGGCGGTGCGCGGCCGCGGGAGAGAATGTCCCGACTCGAAGAGGGACACCCCGGGACGCGGAACGGCTGCAGAGGCATCGGCGCTCGCGGGCGCTCACGTTCCGGAATTCGTGTTTGGTCGGGGCGAGAGGATTTGAACCTCCGACCACCGCAACCCCATTGCGGTGCGCTACCAGGCTGCGCTACGCCCCGAAGGTCGGGAAGTATAACGGCAGACGGCAGGACTTGCGCGCCGACTGCCAGCCGCATCAGCGGCGGAGAATGTCGAGGATTTCCTCGAGTTCGATGCGCAGCTGCTTCACGATCTGCTGGCTCATCGCCGTGTCGGCCTTGACCTCGTCGCCCGACAGGCGCTGGCGGGCACCGCCGATCGTGAAGCCGTGCTCGTAGAGCAGGCTGCGGATCTGGCGGATGAGAATCACGTCCTGTCGCTGGTAGTAGCGGCGGTTGCCGCGACGCTTGATCGGCTTGAGCTGCGGGAACTCCTGTTCCCAGTA
>CAYOJP010000418.1:0-3141 GCA_964404305.1 uncultured Gammaproteobacteria bacterium | reverse complement strand
CGCCACGCCGTCCGACCGGCTATCGTTCGCGGCTGGCAAGCGGCGGGCAGGGCACCGATGGACGAACGCTGGCAGCGGATACACGCGGATCCGGAGTTCCGCGAACTCGAGCGCCGGCGCGGCTTCGTCGCGCGCGGGCTCTCCGCGCTCGTGCTCGCGGCCTACTACGGCTTCATCCTCGTCGTGGCCTTCGCGCCCGCGCTGCTCGCGCGACCGCTCGTCGCCGGTTCCGCAATCACCTGGGGCATCAGCGCGGGCGTCGCGCTCATCGTGCTCAGCTTCGCGCTGACCGCCGTCTACGTGCACTACGCCAATACCCGCGTCGATCCCGTGCTGCGGACCCTGCTGGCGCGCCACGGCAGCACCGGGAGCGGCGCGTGACCGCGCACATAGCCTGCCGCGGCGCGTCCGGCACCGCCCGGGCCGTTGCCTGCGCGGCGGCCTGCCTGCCCTCGTTCGCATCGGCGGCCGATGGCGACGCCATCAACGTCACCGCGATCGGCATGTTCGCCGCCTTCGTCGCGGCGACGCTCGGCATCACCGTCTGGGCGGCCCGCCGCACGCGGACCACCAGCGACTTCTACGCCGCCGGCGGCGGCATCAGCGGCTTCCAGAATGGCCTGGCGATCGCCGGCGACTACATGTCGGCGGCCTCCTTCCTCGGCATCTCCGGGATGGTGTTCGCCAGCGGCTTCGACGGCCTCATCTACTCGATCGGCTTCCTGGTCGGCTGGCCGCTCATCCTGTTCCTGCTCGCCGAACGGCTGCGCAACCTGGGCAAGTACACGTTTGCCGACGCCGTGTCGTTCCGCCTGCGGGCGCTGCCGGTGCGCAGCCTCGCGGCCTCCGGCACGCTCGCGGTCGTGGTGCTGTACCTCATCGCGCAGATGGTGGGCGCGGGCCAGCTCATCCGGCTGCTGTTCGGCCTGGAATACCCGGTGGCCGTCGTCCTGGTCGGAGTGCTGATGATCCTGTACGTGACCTTCGGCGGCATGCTGGCGACGACTTGGGTGCAGATCATCAAGGCCGTGCTGCTCCTGGCCGGGGCCACCTTCCTCGCGCTCGCGGTGCTGGCGCAGGTCGGCTACTCGCCGGCGCGCCTGCTGGAGCAGGCGATCGCCGTGCACCCGCAGGGCGCGGCGCTCGTCGCGCCGGGCGGCCTGGTGGCCGATCCGGTCTCGGCCATCTCGCTGGGCCTGGCCCTGATGTTCGGCACCGCGGGGCTGCCGCATATCCTGATGCGCTTCTTCACGGTGCGCGATGCGCGCGACGCGCGGCGCTCGGTGCTGTACGCCACCGGCTTCATCGGCTGGTTCTACCTGCTCATCTTCATCATCGGCCTGGGCGCCATCGTGCTGGTCGGCACCGATCCCGCGTTCCGCGATCCGTCCGGCAAGGGGCTGCTGGGCGGCGACAACATGGCCGCGGTGCACCTGTCCGGCGCCGTGGGCGGCGATCTGTTCCTCGGCTTCATCTCGGCCGTCGCCTTTGCGACCATCCTCGCGGTCGTCTCCGGCCTGACGCTGTCGGGCGCGGCGGCGTTCTCGCACGATCTCTACGCGAGCGTGTTCCGGCACGGCCGCGCCTCCGAGCGCGACGAGGTGCGCGTGTCGCGCGTGGCGACCGTGGCGCTGGGCGCCGCCGCGATCGTGCTGGGCATCGAGTTCGAGCACGAGAACGTCGCGTACATGGTCGGCCTGGCCTTCGCCATCGCCGCGAGCGTGAATTTCCCGATCCTGCTGCTGGCGATGTACTGGCCGGGGCTCACCACCCGCGGGGCGACGGTGGGCGGCTTCGCGGGGCTGGCGACCGCGATCGGCTGCATGGTGCTGGGGCCGACGATCTGGGTCGACTTCCTCGGCAACCCCGCGCCGATCTTCCCCTACAAGCACCCGGCGCTGTTCTCGATGAGCGTCGCCTTCGGCACGATCTGGCTGGTGTCGCGGCTCGACCGCAGCCCCGGCGCCGCCGGCGAGCGCGCAGCCTTCGAGGCGCAGTACGTGCGCTCGCAGACGGGGCTGGGGGCGGAAGGGGCGAGCGGGCACTGAGCGGCGCGCGCGCGCCGCCGGAAACTCGCCGGCGGCACGCCGTAGCGTTCGCGGAACACGCGCGAGAAGTGCGCCGGGCTGTTGAAGCCCCGGGCACAAGCGATGTCGCTGACGCTGCGGTGGCGACGCAGCGGGTCCATGAGGTCATCGCGACAGCGCTCGAGCCGCTGCTCCAGCCGCAGCCGGCCGAAGCTCGTGCCCCGCGCGTGCAGGAGGTCGCGCACGTATCGTGGCGAGATCCCCAGCGCCCGCGCGACCGCGCCCGTGTCGAGATCCGGAGCGTCGAGGTGGTCGCGCACGTCCGCCCGTTCATGGGCGAGACGCCCACGGGCAAGGCGATCGAATTGAAGGGGATCTCGATCTACCGCGTGAAGGACAGCCGCATCGAGGCCGACTGGGTGCTCCCGGACAACGTCGGCTTCCTCATTCAGCTCGGCGTCCTGGCGCGGCCCGACATGACCAGGTAATGGTGCGACCGCGCAGGTGACCGTTGACCGCGGGGCGGCGGCAGCGCTGCTTTGTCTGACAGCTGGTGACCTTCCCGGGACAGCCCGCCCGCTCTGGGCTTCAGACCTCCGGCGCCTGAGGGTACAATCCCGCGCACCCCGTCCTCACGCGTCCCGTGGCAACCGCGACGGCGTCGCCGACCGGGACGGGCGGCCCGCCTACACGGCGGGGCCAGCCGGGAAGCGCGCCATCGATGGCCACACGCAAGACGCCCACGCCTGCGACTGACCCCGCCGCGGCCGGTGGCGCGGCGGGCGATGCCATCCGGACGGTCAAGCACCGCGCCCGGCGCAAGAACATCCCGCCGGCCGGCCTGGAAGCGCAGGGCCGCGTCGAGGACACCCCGAAGGTCCGGCTGGAGTACAACCCGCACCTGCCGCCGGAGTTGCGCTTCTCGAACGACCCCGCGCAGACCGACCGCCTGCCCGAACTGCTGGCCACCGCGCGCCAGCGCGCGCTGACCGACGACGAGGCCCGCCTGCTCGCCGACGCATTGCGCCGGCACGAGCCCTGGCTGGAATGGGCCGGCAAGCGCGAGCGGCCGCCGGAGGTGGTGTCGCCGCTGACGCTGGCGTTGACCACGGTG
>CAYOJP010000417.1:0-3150 GCA_964404305.1 uncultured Gammaproteobacteria bacterium | reverse complement strand
GCCAGCCGCTACGATGACGCCATGGCCGATCCGGCGCTGCTCCAGCCCGTCACCGCGCTGAAGGGCGTCGGGCCCCGGCAGGCCGAACGCTGCGCGCGGCTCGGGCTGCGGCTCGTGCGCGACCTGCTCTTCCACCTGCCGCTGCGTTACGAGGACCGCACGCAGGTGACTCCGCTCGGGGCGCTGCGGCCCGGGACCGAGGCGCTCATCGAGGCGACCGTCGAGCTGGCGCAGGTGCAGTTCGGGCGCCGCCGCTCGCTGCTCGTGCGCGTCGCCGACGGTACCGGCGGCCTGCTCCTGCGCTTCTTCCACTTCAACGCCGCGCAGCAGCAGGCGCTGGCCCGCGGTGCGCGCCTGCGCGGGTACGGCGAGGTGCGCGCGGGCAGCGCGGGCCTGGAGATGATCCACCCCGAGTACCGGCTGCTCGCGCCGGGCGTCGCGCCCCCGGTCGAGGCGGCGCTGACCCCTGTCTACCCCACGACCGAAGGCCTGCACCAGCTCTCGCTGCGGCGGCTCACCGACCAGGCACTGGAGCGCCTCGACGGACCCGGGGCGCAGGACGCGACCGCCGCGCGGCTCGACGCCGTGGTCGCCGATGCCGCGCGGCGGCTGGGCCTGGGCGAGGCGAGCCTCGCGCAGGCGCTGCGCTGCGTGCATCGGCCCGCGACCGAGGCCGACATCCCGGCGCTGCTCGCGCGCCGGCATCCGGCGCAACGCCGGCTCGCGTTCGAGGAACTGCTCGCGCACCACCTCTCGCTGCGGCGGGCACGGGCCGAGATCGTCCACCGCCGCGCGCCGGCCCTCGCCGGCCCCGGGGCACTCGGCACGAAGCTGTGCGCCGCGCTGCCCTTCGCGCTGACGGGCGCGCAGGCCCGCGCCTGCGCCGAGATCGGGGTCGACATCGCGCGGCCCGTGCCGATGCTGCGGCTCCTGCAGGGCGACGTCGGCTCGGGCAAGACGGTCGTCGCCGCCCTGACCCTGCTCCGGGCGATCGAGCTCGGCTACCAGGCCGCGATCATGGCGCCGACCGAGCTGCTGGCCGAGCAGCACCTGCGCAACCTGCGCCGCTGGTTCGAGCCGCTGGGCGTTCCCGTGCTGTGGCTGTCGGGCAAGCTCACGCGCGCGCAACGCGAGGCGACGATCGCCGCGGTGCGCGAGACACCGGGCGCGGCCATCGTCGGCACCCACGCGCTGTTCCAGGAGGCGGTCGCCTTCCGCGATCTCGCGCTCGTCGTGATCGACGAGCAGCACCGCTTCGGCGTGCACCAGCGCCTGGCGCTGCGCGACAAGGGCCGCGGCGATCACGGCGAGCCGCACCAGCTCGTCATGACCGCCACGCCCATCCCGCGCACGCTGGCGATGACCGCCTATGCCGACCTCGACGTGTCGGTCATCGACGAACTGCCGCCCGACCGCCAGCCGATCCAGACCAGCGTCGTGCCGGACAGCCGGCGTGCGGAGATCGTCGAGCGCATCGCCGCCGCGACCCGGGCCGGGCGGCAGGCGTACTGGGTCTGCACGCTGATCGAGGAGTCCGACGCCCTGCAGTGCCAGGCTGCGACCGAGACCGCGGCGATCCTCGCCGGGACGCTGCCCGGCGTGCGGGTCGGGCTGGTGCACGGCCGGCTGAAGGACCGGGAGAAGGAGGCCGTGATGACGGCCTTCCTGGCGCACGAGATCGACCTGCTGGTCGCGACCACGGTGATCGAGGTGGGCGTCGACGTGCCGAACGCGAGCCTCATGATCATCGAGAACGCCGAGCGGCTCGGGCTGGCGCAGTTGCACCAGCTCCGCGGGCGCGTCGGCCGCGGCAGCCGCGCGAGCGACTGCGTGCTGCTGTACCGCGCGCCGCTCTCGCACATCGGTCGCGAGCGGCTGGCGACGATGCGCGAAACGACCGACGGCTTCGTCATCGCGCAGCGCGACCTGGAGCTGCGCGGACCGGGCGAGCTGCTCGGCACCCGCCAGGCCGGGCTCGCCGGCCTGCGCATCGCCGATCTCGCCCGCGACGGCGATCTGCTGGACGAGGTCGCCGCCGTCGCCGCGCGCCTGCTCGACACCGACCACGCCGCCGCCGACCTGGTCGTCGAGCGCTGGCTGGGCGCGGCGCTCGGGTATGCGGATGCGTGAGCGAACGCCGCCCGAATGACCACCCGGCGACCGCCCCCGCCGTATACTGAGCGCGCATGACCTCCCCGACTTCCCCGTCGCGGATCAACGTCGGCGCCGCCCCCCGGCGCGGCCTCGCGGACACGCTCCGGCACGGCCGCCTCGCCCACTACGCGCGCCTCACGCGCCTGCATCGCCCGGTCGGCTGGATGCTGCTCCTGTGGCCCACCCTGTGGGCGCTGTGGATCGCGGGCGCGGGACGCCCGGATCCGTTCGTCGTCGCGGTGTTCGTCGCCGGCGTGCTGGTGATGCGCTCGGCGGGCTGCATCCTCAACGATCTCGCCGACCGCCGCTTCGACGGCGCGGTCAAGCGCACGCGCGACCGCCCGCTGGTGACCGGCGCGGTGCAGCCCCGGGAGGCCGCGCTCCTTGCCGTCGTGCTGCTGCTGGTCGCCCTCGGACTGGTGCTCACCCTGAACCGCCTCACCGTGCTGCTCGCCGTCGCGGGCCTGGGCTGGGCGGCGATCTATCCGTTCATGAAGCGCTATACCTACTTCCCGCAGGTGTTCCTGGGCTTCGCCTTCGGCTGGGGCGTGCCGATGGCCTTCGCGGCGCTGACGGGCACGGTGACGCAGCTCGGGTGGCTGGTGTTCACCGTGAATCTCGTGTGGGTGCTCATCTACGACACGCAGTACGCAATGGTCGATCGCGACGACGACCTGCGCATCGGCGTGAAGTCGACCGCACTGCTGTTCGAGGAGTCCGATCGCGCGATCCTCGGCGTGCTGCAGGTGCTGCTCGTCATCGGGCTGCTGCTCGTCGGCGGGCAGGCCGGGCGCGGCGTGCCCTGGCTCCTCGGCGTCGTGGCCGTCGCCGGCTACAGCGCCTGGCAGCAGTACCTCATCCGCGAGCGCGATCGCGACGGCTGCTTCCGCGCGTTCCGCAACAACAACTGGCTGGGCGGCACCGTCTTCGTCGCACTGGTGCTCGACTATTACGTCAATCCGGTCACGGGCTGACCACCCGGCGCCGGCGACCGCA
>CAYOJP010000416.1:0-3154 GCA_964404305.1 uncultured Gammaproteobacteria bacterium | reverse complement strand
TCGTCGAGCATCAAGTTCTCGGTCTTCCGGATCACCGGCAACGACCTCGTTCCCGGCGTGCGCGGCCAGCTCGAGGGGCTCTACACGTCGCCGCGCTTCGTCGCCAGGGAACCGGCCGGCGCAGTCCTGGCGGAGCAGGCCTGGGGCGACGGCGCGCCGCTGGGACACGACGGCGCGCTCGACCACCTGATGACCTACCTGCGCGGGATCCTGCACGGCGACCGCCTCGTCGGCGTGGGCCACCGGGTCGTGCACGGCGGTCTCGACTACAGCCGGCCGACGCGCCTCGACGCGGCCACGCTCGCCGCGCTCGGGAAGTACGTGCCGCTCGCACCGCTGCACCAGCCGCACAACCTCACGCCGATCCGCGTCCTGCTGGAGCGCCAGCCCGCCTTGCCGCAGGTCGCGTGCTTCGACACGGCGTTCCACCGCGGCAATCCCGACCTCGCCCAACGCTTCGCGATCCCGGCCGAGCTGCACGACGCCGGCGTCCGGCGCTACGGCTTCCACGGGCTGTCGTACGAGTACATCGCCTCCAGGCTGCCCGCCCTCGACGCCCGCGCGGCCGCGGGCAAGGTCATCGTCCTGCACCTGGGCAACGGCTCGAGCATGTGCGCGATCGAAGCCGGACGCAGCGTCGCCAGCACCATGGGCTTCACGGCCGTGGACGGACTGCCGATGGGGACGCGTTGCGGCGCCATCGACCCGGGCGTGCTGCTCTACCTCATGGACGAGCGGGGGATGGACGCGCGGCAGATCGAGAAGCTCATCTACACCCAGTCCGGGCTCCTGGGAGTGTCGGGGATCTCGAGCGACATGCGCGTCCTGCTCGGCTCGGGCGAGACGCGGGCGAAAATCGCGGTCGATCTGTACCTGTACCGGATCCGGCGCGAACTCGGCTCGCTCGCGGCGGCGCTGGGCGGACTCGACGCGCTCGTCTTCACCGCCGGCATCGGCGAGAACGCCGCGGCCGTGCGCGAGCGCGTGTGTCGCGACGCCGCCTGGCTGGGCGTCGAGCTCGACGCCGCAGCGAATGCCGCCGGCGGACCGCGCCTGAGCACGACCGGGTCGAGGGTGTCGGCGTGGGTGCTGCCGACCAACGAGGAACTGATGATCGCGCGGCACACGCGCCGCGTGCTGGAAGGAGAAACCCCGTGACCAATCCCGTGCCCAGGCCGGTCCTGACAGGCAAGAAGGCGCTCGTCGTCGGCATCGCCAACGACAGTTCCATTGCCTACGGCTGCGCGGCCGCTTTCCGCGAACTCGGCGCCGACCTCGCGCTGACGTACCTGAACGAGAAGGCGAAGCGCTGGGTCGAGCCCGTCGCCCGGTCGCTGGAGGCGCCGATTTTCCTGCCGCTCGACGTCTCCGTGCCCGGCCAGCTCGAACACGTTTTCGAGCACATCGCCAGGGAGTGGGGCCGGCTCGACCTGCTCGTGCATTCGATCGCCTGGGCGCCGAAGGACGACCTGCAGGGCGGACTGCTGAACTGCTCGGCGGAGGGCTTCGCGAAGGCGATGGACGTGTCCTGTCACTCCTTCGTGCGCATGGCGAGGCTCGCGGCGCCGCTGATGACCGACGGCGGCACGATGTTCGCGATGAGCTACCTGGGTGCGAACCGCGTCGTGGCGAATTACAACGTCATGGGCCCGGTGAAGGCGGCCCTCGAGGCGTCCTGCCGCTACCTCGCGCACGAACTGGGACCGCAGGGCATCCGCGTCCACGCGATCTCGCCCGGGCCGCTGAAGACCCGCGCCGCCTCGGGGCTCAAGGACTTCGACCTGCTGCTCGCGGAAGCCGCGCAGAAGGCGCCGCTCGGCGAACTCGTCGACATCATGGACGTCGGCTACACCTGCGCCTATCTCGCCACGCCCTATGCCCGCCGCCTCTCGGGCAGCACGCTCTACGTCGACGGGGGCGTGAACATCATGGCGTGACGGCGGCGCGGCACGGTTGCGGGCGAACGTCCGCTTGCCCGCCCTGGCGCACCCGTCGTATACAGGGAGCCTTCTCCCGCACTCCGGGCGGTGCCCATGAAATTCGGCGTGTTCCTGCCCAACGGCAGCGATGGCTACCTGATGACCCGGGCGATCGATCCGTATCCGCCGACCTGGGACCTGAACCTCGCCACCACGCTCGAGGCCGAGAAGCAGGGCCTGGACTTCGTGCTGTCGATGATGAAGTTCCGCGGCTTCGGCGGCGACACCGGCGTCTGGGACGCCTGCATGGAATCGTTCACGCTGATGTCGGCGCTCGCCGCGCGCACGAGCCGCATCGGCCTCATCCCGACCGCGACCATCCTCGCGCTGCACCCGGCCTACGTGGCGCGCATGATCGCGACGCTCGACGACGTCAGCGGCGGGCGCGCGGCACTGAACATCGTCACCGGCTGGAACAAGCCCGAGTACGCGCAGATGGGCCTGTGGCGCGGCGACGACTATTACGGCCGTCGCTACGACTATGCGGCCGACTACGTGCGGGTGCTGCGCGCCCTGTGGCGGGAGGGTCGCGTCACCCACCGCAGCGAGTTCTTCGAACTGGAGGACTGCCGCTGCTACCCGACCCCGGCGCACGACATCCCGATCGTCTCGGCCGGCCAGTCGGCGGCCGGCCAGGCGTTCGTCGCGGCCGTCGGCGCCCACAACTTCGTGTTCGCCTCGCCCGAGCGCCTGCCCGCCATCACCGCCGAGGTGCGGCGCGCGGCGGCCGCCAAGGGCAACCGTGCCGGTACCTATGCCCTGTTCCACCTCGTGGCCGCCGATACCGACGAGCGCGCCTGGGAGATGGCGCGCGCAATCGTGTCCGGCGGCGACGTGGGCGCCATCCGCACCATGCTGGGCGCGGCCACGCTCGACTCCGTGAAGGACGGCACCACCGCGCAGATCGCCCAGCACGGCGGCGCGGAGGACGCGAAGCTGCTCGCCGGCGACATCGAGGTGAGCAACATGGCGTACATGAGCATCCCGGCGATCGTCGGCTCCTGGGACACCGTGGCCCGCAAGATCGATCAGCTGGCGGTCGCGGCCCGGCTCGACGGCATGCTGTTCAGCTGGCCCGACTGGGTGACGGGCATCCGCGAATTCGGCGAGCACGTCATCCCCCGGCTCGACTGCCGGCGCGGCTGGGACGTCGAGACCATGGGCGGGCTGCGCGG
>CAYOJP010000415.1:0-3167 GCA_964404305.1 uncultured Gammaproteobacteria bacterium | reverse complement strand
CCTGCTCGAAGCGGCCGCGGCGCTGCGCCTGCGCGCCGGTGAAGGAGCCGCGCTCGTGCCCGAAGAGCTCGGACTCGAGCAGCTCGCGCGGGATCGCCGCGGTGTTGATCGCGATGAACGGCTTGCCGGCGCGCGGGCTGTGCCGGTGCAGCGCGCGCGCGACGAGCTCCTTGCCGGTCCCGGATTCGCCGGTGATCAGCACCGTGGCCTGCGACTGGGCGAGCCGGCCGATCGCGCGGAACACCTCCTGCATCGCCGGAGCCGCGCCGATGATTTCCGGGACGGGTGCCGCGGGCTCGCTGGCGATCGCGGGCTGACCCTGGTGGCGGCGCACGGCGCGCCTGACGATGTTCACGGCGTCGTCGATGTCGAACGGCTTGGGCAGGTATTCGAACGCACCGCCCTGGTACGCGGCGACGGCGCGGTCGAGATCGGCGTAGGCGGTGATGATGATCACCGGCAGGCCCGGATGCATGCGCTGGATGTGCTCCAGCAGCGACAACCCGTCGGTGCCCGGCATGCGGATGTCGGAGATCACCGCATCGGGCTGCTCGCGCCGGAGCTGGCGCAGGACATCGTCGGCGCTCTCGAAGGCACGCGTCTCGATGTCGGCCTGCGTGAGCGCTCGTTCCAGCACCCAGCGGATGGAACGGTCGTCGTCGACGACCCAGACGCGGTCTTTCCTATTGGCCATGGTCGAGGGGCAGGTAGACGGTGAAGGTGGTGGCGCCAGGGCGGCTGTCAAACTCGATGAGTCCGCCGGCCCGTTGCACGAGCGATTGCGCGATGGCGAGTCCGAGCCCCGTGCCGTCCGCCCGGCCCGAGACCATCGGGTAGAAGATGGTGCCGGCGATCTCCGGCGCTACGCCCGGGCCGTCGTCGCTGACGTCGACGCGCAACGCGAGGCGGTGCAGCCGCGCCCCGATCGTGAGCAGTCGCTGGATGCGGGTGCGGACGCGGACCCTGCCCGCCGCGCCGGCCGCCTCGACGGCGTTGCGCAGGATGTTCAGGAACACCTGCACCAGGTGATCGCGCACGGCGGACACCGGGGGCAGGCTCGGATCGTAGTCGACGTCGACGGCCGGCTCCCCGCGCGTCTCGGCGAGGACGAGGCCGCGCACGTGCTCGAGCACCTCGTGCACGTTGACGGGTGCCGGCGCAGCCTTGCTCGCGGGCTGCAGCATCCGGTCAATCAGCTGGCGGAGCCGATCGACCTCGCCGACGATGATGCGGGTGTACTCGGTAAGCGTGCCGTCACCGAGCTCGCGCTCGAGCAACTGGGCGGCCCCGCGGATCCCGCCTAGCGGGTTCTTGATCTCGTGCGCCATTCCGCGCACGAGGGCAGTCGCGACGGTGTTCTGCGCGATCATGCTCTCCTCTCGCACGATCCGGTGCATCCGGTCGACATTGGACATCTCGACCACCGCCTCGCGCAGGCGGCCAGCGTCGACGAGCGGTGTCATCGTGCAGTCGACGACCAGCGACCGGCCATCGCCCAGGCGCAGCGGCATGTCGCGCTCCGTGAAGGAACCGCTGCCGCAGAACACGCGGCGCAACGCCGCCGGCAGATGCGCGTTCTCGGGCAGGACCGTCTCCACCTTCTGCCCGAGCGCCTGGCGCCGGCTGACCGACAGCAGTGCCTCTGCCGCGGGGTTGAGATCCTTCAGGCGCAGGTGGCGATCGATCACCACGACCGCAGTCGCCAGGTTGTCGAGCAGCTGGCGGAGTTCGCTGTTACTCATCTGGGCCGCATCATCCAACTCGCACCATACTGGTGCAACCGATTCGAGCGAGGAGCGTGCACTGACGATCGTCATCGATCCGCAACCTCATTATTATCAGTATCTTATGCCCTGATCACCGGCCAGGGCGCGACGCGCGTACCCAGGTCGCGGGCATGTATTCGGAAGGGAGCAATAAATGGACCACTGCGCCCGGTCCCGGGGCCGCGGACACGGCGCGAGGGAGTCAGGGCTTGCCGCTGGCGGCGGCCGGCCTCGGCGCCGGCCTGGGCGGGGGCGTTACCGGTGCTTTCGGCTGCGCCTTCTTCTTGATAGTGCGATGGAGTTGGAAGGTCGTTGCCGCCGAGGCGGCGACTTCGCGGCCGTCCGGGTCGACGATCGCAAGCCGCAGCGTATGCGACCCCCGGTCGACGTTGGAAAGGGTCCACGCGAGGCCCGCACCCGGCTCCCCGTGCGGCACCCCGTCGACGTACAGTTGCGCCCGGTGCCCGAAACCCGACTGCAGCCCGGGCGTCAGCGCGGCGCTCACCTGGACGTTTCCGGTGTTGTCGCGGAGCGTGGCCCCGGACTCCGGGGCGGTGATGACGATGTCCGTGTAGGGCTGCGCCTGCGGTGGGGTCGGCGGCCTCTGCACTGCCGGGGCAGGGGGATTCTCCACTGTCTGCACCCCGACGCCCTTCAGTTCCTCGGACCCGGGCTGCGGGCGGTCGGAGTAGATGACGTTGCCATGCTCGTCGACCGTCCGGTACACCTGCGCAGCCGCGCCAGCGCTGAGGGCGGCGAGCACGAGCATTGCGGGAAGCATGCGCACGCTCCGAGCATAGCCCCCGCCCGGCCCGGCGGACAACCGCGCCACCGGCGAAACCGGGGACAGGCCGCGATCCTGGGCCGCGTCACCGCCCGGCGCACGCGGGCCACGAAAACAAGAAGCCCCCTTGCGGGGGCTTCCGGCGACGAGCGCGAGGGTCCGGCTCAGACGCTGTAGTACATGTCGTACTCGACCGGATGGGTGGTCATGCGGAAGCGCGTGACCTCCTGCAGTTTCAACTCGATGTAGGCGTCGATCAGATCGTCCGTGAACACCCCGCCGGCGGTCAGGAACGCGCGATCGCGATCGAGGTAATCGAGCGCCATGTCGAGCGAGTGGCAAACCGTCGGGATGTTCTTCTCCTCCTCCGGCGGCAGGTCGTACAGGTCCTTGTCGGACGGGGCTCCCGGATCGAGCTTGTTCAGGATGCCATCGAGGCCGGCCATCATCATGCAGGCGAAGGTGAGGTAGGGATTGCCGGAGGAATCGGGAAAGCGCACCTCGATTCGGCGACCCTTGGGGCTCGCGACCCACGGGATGCGGATTGACGCGGACCGGTTGCGCGCAGAGTAGGCGAGCAGCGTCGGCGCCTCGAAGCCCGGCACCAGGCGATTGTA